>NZ_PNOT02000329.1 GCF_002879535.1 Mesorhizobium intechi | reverse complement strand
GTGGTGGCGCAGGACGACGGTGCGAACCGGGATCCGATGCCCTGGCCGCACCGGCCGATGCGTCACGGACCGGAAGGTTTCGGGCCGGAAGGTTTTGGCCCACAGCACTTTGGCGCGCAACACATGGGGCCACCACCGGAATTCATGCTCGCGGCCCGGCTCTCGGCGCTCGAGACCAAGGTTGGCGTGCGGGCCGAGCAGCTCGACGCCTGGCGCGACTACACTAGCGCGCTTCAAGCCATGCTGGCGCCGCCGAAGCCCGATCATGGTCCGGGTGGCACCGGAGGGCGCGGCCCGAATGCCGAAAATCCCAGCAATAGCGAGCGCGATCCCTTCGCCTTTCAGGAAAAGCTGGCCGACGACGTTACGCAGCGAGCGGTCGCTGCCGGCAAGCTGAAGGAGGCGATTGCCGCACTGCGCGCCAAGCTGACGCCGGAGCAACTTGAAATCCTCGCTTCGGCGGAGCGGCCGCACGGCCCCCCCCTCGGTCCATGGGGCAATCCGCCGGACGATGCAGCCGGCCCCGGAGGTCTGCCTGGCTATGACAGACAGCTCCCGCCGCCCCGGAATGGTGAGCAACTCTGACCGGCTGCGCCGGCCGGCCCGCTGACCCACCCGTTCTCGGGCCGGCCGGATTCTTTCATTTGGAACGGCAGGCCGGTTCGCCTGGCCGCCGTCGAACAACGGAAGCACCAATGTGGGAAGCCTTGATGATGCTGCGGCTGATCGCGTCGATGCCGTCCCTGCCTGCCGGCCATGCAACCCGCGCCATGCCGCTTGCCCTGTCGGCGGACACGCTGAAGGGCGCGATCCGGCTGAGCTTTTCCGCCTACCGTTTGTCGCTTCCGATTTCCGCACGCTTGAGCACCAGAAATCATGACCAGAAAATTGCGTAAGAGCCATCTTCTCTTGGTAGCCATCTTGGTCGCGGCTGGCGTTGTCGCTATGCTCAAAGCCTATGGTCGCGGCACGGCCGAACCAACCGTACAGACGGCTGCGCCGGTTCAGGCCGCCGCGCTGACCGTTTCCGTCGAGACAGTCCATTCCGAAGCCGTCACATCTTCCGTCAGCGCCACCGGCACCGTTGCCGCCTGGCAGGAAGCAACCATCGGCGCGGAAGAAAGCGGGCTGCGTCTCACCGACATTTTGGTTGCCGAAGGCGATCATGTGCGCGCGGGCGATGTCATCGCGCGGCTCGACGCATCGCTGCTGAAGGCCCAGTTCGCCGAGCAGAAAGCCGCGGTCACGCAGGCCCAGGCGACGCTGGACTCGGCAATCTCGTCTGCCGCCCGTGCCGACAAGCTGCTCGCCAGCAAGGCAGTCAGCGCCGAGACCGCCGAAGAGAAGGCGACGGCGGTCAAGACCGGCCAGGCTCAGGTCGAGCAAGCGAAGGCCGCTGCCGACAGGCTGCAGGCCGAACTCGACCGGACCGCGATCCGCGCCCCCTTCGACGGCACCGTCTCCAGCAAGCCGGCCGTCGCCGGCTCGATCGTCCAAGCCGGCACCGAGCTGATGAAGATCATCCGCGACGGCAGGCTGGAGGTCGGCGTTCTCGTCCCGGAAAAAGACCTGGCATCGATCTCGATCGGTCAGACGGCGAGCGTCGTCGATGCTTCCGGCCGCAGCTTCGCCGGCAGCGTTTCCTCGATCGCCGAGACGGTTAATTCAACCACGCGGCTTGCCACCGTCTATGTCTCGCTGGGCGAAGGCTCCGGCCTGAAGTCAGGCATGTTCGCCCGCGTCTCGATAGCCACCGCCGCGTCGCAACAGTTGAGCGTCGCCGAGGCAGCCCTCGTCTGGCATGACGGCAAGCCGGCGGTCTTCGTCGTCGACGCTGCAGGCAAGGCCAACGCGCGCGCCGTCGCAACCGGCGCACGCCAGGGCGGCCGGGTCGCCATCGAAAGCGGCCTGTCGGAAGGCGATCATGTCGTCATCGCCGGCGCCGGCTTCCTCAGCGACGGCAATCTTGTGCGTGTCGCCACCAGCGAGGCGGACGCCGGCGCTGCCGCGCCGTCGACGGAGGCAGCCCAATGAACGCCATTTCCTCCTGGTCGATCCGCAACCCGGTTCCGACCATCGTGCTGTTCCTGTCGCTGACGATTGCCGGCCTCTACGGCTTCATGCAATTGCGCACCAACAACATGCCCGACATCGACCTGCCGACGGTCACCGTGACGGTTGCGCAGCCGGGTGCCGCGCCGAGCGAGATGGAGGTGCAGGTCGCGCGGGTGGTCGAGAATGCCGTGGCCACGCTTGAAGGCGTCGACGACGTCTCGACCTCGATCAGCGAGGGCTCTTCCGTCACCACGGTCGAGTTCACCCTGGGCACCGATCCGGAGACCGCCACCAACGATGTCCGCAACGCCGTGTCCGAAGTGCAGTCCAGCCTGCCGGCCGCTGCCCAGACACCGGTGGTGGCCAAGGTCAACGCCACAGGCAATTCGGTGCTGACCTATGTGGTCGAGGCGCCGACCATGTCGCCCGATGCACTGAGCTGGTACATCGACAACGACGTCGCCAAGGCCCTGCTCGGCGTCGACGGCGTCTCCAAGATCACCCGCTCCGGCGGTGTCGACAGGGTGATCCGTGTCGAGCTCGATCCCGACCGCCTGGCAGCACTCGGCATCAGCGCCGGCGATGTCAGCCACACGCTCGCCTCCAACAACGTCAACCAGCCGGGCGGCCGTACCGCTATCGGCGGCCAGGAACAGTCCGTGCGCACGCTGGCCAGCGCCGTGAGCGTCGAGGCTCTGGCCGACACCCGCATCGCGCTATCCGGCGCCGGCGACGTAAAGCTCTCCGATCTCGGTACCGTGGTCGACAGCTGGGAAAAGCCGCGCCAGGCGGCCTATTTCGATGGCAAGGAGGTCGTCGCCTTCAACGTCTACAGGTCGGTCGGCTCGAGCGAGATCGACGTCGTCAAGGCCTCGCGCGCCGTCATCGCCGACATGGGAGCCAAGACCACGACGGCGAAATTCACCGAAGTCACCTCCTCGTCCGGCTTCGTGCAGGAGAGTTACGACGCCGCGCTCGAGGCGCTGTGGATGGGTGCCCTGCTGGCTGTCGGCGTCGTCTGGCTGTTCCTGCGCGACATCAGGGCGACGCTGGTATCGGCGGTCGCCATGCCGCTGTCGCTGGTCCCGACCTTCGCGGTGATGGCGGCGTTTGACATCTCCCTCAACAACATCACCTTGCTCGCTCTGTCGCTGGTGGTCGGCATCCTCGTCGACGACGCCATCGTCGAGATCGAAAACATCGTGCGCCATATGCGTGAGACCGGCGCCAGCGCCTACCAGGCGGCGATCGAGGCCGCCGACGAGATCGGGCTGGCCGTGGTGGCGACCACCGCGACCATCGTCGCCGTGTTCCTGCCGGTGGCCTTCATGCCCGGCATTCCCGGAAAATTCTTCTTCTCGTTCGCCGTCGCCGTCTGTGTCTCGGTGCTGTTTTCGCTTTTGGTGGCCCGTATGCTGACACCGTTGATGGGCGCCTATCTGGTGCGCGCCGGCGGCCACAGCGAGGACGATACGCCGGCGTGGGTGCCGAGCTATCTCTGGCTGCTGCGCAAGGCACTCAACCATCGCTGCATCACGCTTTTCGCCGGCATCGCCTTCTTCGCTGGCTCGATGATGCTGGCGACCAAGCTGCCGACCGAATTCATGGCGGCGGCCGATCGCGGCCGCTCGATGATCTCAGTCGAGCTGCAGCCGGGCTCGACGATCGAGCAGACGACAGCCGTGGTGCAGGCCATCACCAAGCGGCTTGAGAACGAGCCGGCAGTCGACAGCGTTTTCGCCACGATCGGTACCGCGGCCTCCTCGGGCGGCGGGCCGAACCAGTCGTCGAGCTCAGCCGAGGTGCGCACCGCCATAGTCACCGTCAATTTGAAGCCGCGCAGTGAGCGCTCGCTGAGCCAGCAGGAATTCGAGGCCGAAGCCTCGCCCAGGCTGAACGACATTGCCGGCGCTCGCATCCAGTTCGGCGCCGACGGCTT
Organism: Mesorhizobium intechi; assembly: GCF_002879535.1. Taxonomy (GTDB): domain Bacteria; phylum Pseudomonadota; class Alphaproteobacteria; order Rhizobiales; family Rhizobiaceae; genus Mesorhizobium; species Mesorhizobium intechi. Next base: position 35,764 of record NZ_PNOT02000329.1, on the reverse strand, counting down.
CTCCGGTGCCAAAGTGTCGATCACCCTGGTCGGCGACGATGGCACAGCACTTGAGAAGGCAAGCGACTCGCTCATCGACCAGATGAAATCGGTCCCAGGCCTGATCAACTCGACCTCGACCGCCGCCACCACCAAGCCGGAACTGATCGTGCGTCCCGATAGCGCCAAGGCGGCCGAGCTCGGCATCACCCCGACCGAGATCGCCGCGACGGTCAAGATTGCCACCATTGGCGATACCGACACCAGCCTGGCGAAATTCAATCTCGGCGACCGCCAGGTGTCGATCGTCGTCACTTTGCCGGACGGCGCCATCGACGATCCGGCGAAACTGGCCGTGCTGCCGCTGACCGGCAGCAAGGGTACGGTGCCGCTTGGCGCCGTTGCCGACATCGGCTTCAACGCCGGTCCGAACAGCATCACCCGGGTCGATCGCAGCCGCAGCGCCACGATAGAGGCCGACCTTTCCGGCCTCACCCTTGGCGAGGCGACGACGGCCATCCGCGCCTTGCCGGCGATGCAGAACGTGCCGGCCGGCGTGCACGAGCTGGCGCGCGGCGACGCCGCCCGCATGCAGGAGTTGTTCACCGGCTTTGCCACGGCGATCGCCGCCGGCATCCTGCTGATGTACCTGACGCTGGTTCTGCTATTTCGCAGCTTCGTGCAGCCGGTGACCATTCTGGTCGCGCTGCCGCTGTCGGTCGGCGGCGCGCTCGGCCTGCTGCTGATCACTGGCAAGGCACTCGGCGTGACGCCGCTGATCGGCCTTTTGATGCTGATGGGCATTGCGGCAAAGAACTCAATCCTGCTCGTTGAGTACGCGTTGGTGGCCGAAAAGGAGCGCGGCCTGAGCCGCTTCGAGGCGCTGCTCGACGCAGCCCGCAAGCGGGCCCGCCCGATCGTCATGACCTCGATCGCCATGGGCGCCGGCATGCTCCCGATCGCGCTCGGCATCGGCGCCGATGCCGAGACCCGCGCCCCGATGGCCATCGCCGTGGTCGGCGGGCTGCTGTCCTCGACCGTGCTCAGCCTCATCTACGTGCCTGTGGTCTACACCTTCATGGACGACATCCAGCGCTTCCTCGCCCGCCAGCTCGGCAAACTGCTGGTCGAAAGGCCCCACGCTGGGCAGGCGGCCACCCCGCCTGACAGCCTGGCCGAGAGCCAGTGATCGACGACGGCCGGTCGAGTGCACCGGTCCCGCATTTGACACCTCGCCGTCAGGCGACAGCAAGAAATCAACGATAATCGAGGCTTAGAGCATGACGAGTTGGGTTAGGTTGAGCGTGGGAGTGCTGGCGGCGGCCGCGCAGGCCGGATGCGTCGTCGGTCCGGACTACCAAAAGCCCATTCTGGCAATGCCGGCAAACTGGAGCAACCAGAAGACGGCCACGCAGGCCAAGCCGGCGCAATTGTCCGCATGGTGGCAGCGTCTGCGCGATCCGCAGTTGAACGCGCTCGTCAACGAAGCCGTCACAGGGAATCTCGACGTCGCCACCGCCAAGGCCAAAATCCGCGAGGCACGCGCCAGCTATCGCCAGAGCACCGCAACACTATTCCCGTCGGTCGACGGCTCCGGCTCCGCCACGCGCAGCAAGTCGGCCGCGGCCACGTCAGGCCGGGCCGCGAGCGATGCCCACAGCCAGTTCCAGACCGGTTTCGACGCCAGTTGGGAACTCGATCTGTTCGGCCCCAACCGCAGGGGCGTCGAGGCCGCCCGCTACGGCCTGGATGCCTCCCAGGCGGAACTCCGCTCGACGCTGCTGACCCTGATCGGCGATGTCGCGTCCAATTACATCCAGGCGCGCGGCTATCAGGCGCGCATCCAACTCGCCAAGCGTGCCTCCTCTTCGGAAAGGCAGACCGCCGAGCTCACACGCGCCATGGCGCAGGCCGGCACCGCGACGGCAGCGGATGTCGCAAAAGCCATGGGCCAGGCAAGCAGCACCGAAGCCGATATCCCGACGCTGGAAGCAGGCTATGCCGAGACGGTGCATCGCCTCTCCGTGCTCACCGGTCGCCCGCCCGCCGCTCTGGCTGAGCGGTTGAAGCGCAGCGCACCGATACCCGCGCCGCGCCTCCCTATCCCCACCGGGATTCCGGCCGACATTCTGCTGAACCGGCCCGACGTGCGCCTGGCCGAGAGGCATTATGCCCAATACACCGCCAAGATCGGTCAGGCCGAAGCGGCTCGCTATCCCGCGGTCAGCCTTACCGGAGACATTGACACGTCAGCCTTGAAGCTCGGCGATCTCGGCAAGAATTCCTCCATCAGCTGGTCTTTCGGGCCAACGCTCAGCGTGCCGGTCTTCAACGCCGGCCAGTTGAAGGCCGCCGTCGAAGTCGCCGAGGCCCAGCGCGACCAATATTTCATCGCTTACAGATCATCGGTGCTGACGGCGCTCGAGGATGTGGAAAATGCGATCGTCTCGCTGCGCCAGGAGAGAATCAGGGTGAGCAAGCTTGCCTCGTCGGCAAAGTCCTATGGAGACGCCGCGCGGCTGGAGCAGACGCTCTACAAGTCCGGGGAAACAAGCCTTCTCGATGTGCTGGACGCCCAGCGGTCGCTCTATTCGGCAGAGGACGATCTCGTGCAAAGCCGCATTTCAATTGCGACCGACTACATCGCCCTCAACAAAGCCCTCGGCGGCGGCTGGGACGGTGTCGTCGAGACCACGACGCCGGAGATCATCGACGTCAAGACCGGCCCACGGCTGGCGACGATACCTGTGGCGCCGTGAACAAGAAAAACCGTCAACCGGAGAAGAGAGAGATGGCTGACAACGGATCGAAAAACGTAATCGTCAAACTCATGGCAGACGTGGTTTCCGCATACGTTTCGAATCACCCTGTTCCTGCAAGCGAACTTCCACCCTTGATCGATCAGATCTACCGGTCTCTGGATCTGCTGCGGTCCGATGCTTCAAACCACGCTGCGGCAGAACGGTTGAAGCCAGCAGTTCCAATCAAGAAATCCGTCACGCCGGATTTCATCATCTCGCTGGAGACCGGCAAGAAGTTCAAGTCCCTGAAGCGTCACCTGCGAGTGAACGGCCTGTCGCCGGAAGAGTACCGCGCAAAGTGGGGCCTGCCCACCGACTATCCGATGGTCGCCCCGAACTACACTGTATCACGTTCGCTCCTGGCAAAGAAATTTGGCCTGGGACTAAAACCCCGAGAATCGAAAAACCTGCGTCTAAAAAACCAGGACAGCGCAAGACGAGTATAGCCGGGAGGCCATGAAGACATCGGATGCTCGTAAATGAGTGCCGGTACCTTGTGGAAGGACAAGCCTGTGTTCTCGCCCGCCGAGTAGAACCTAACGACAGAAGAAGTCATTTCCACTGCGGCGGCCAGATCAGGGAGGGCACGCTGCGCGAACCACGACGTGTCATGTTTCTTCCGTGCGACGGGTGAAGGCTACGCCTCGCTTGTGGTAGCAGCCAGAGCCCGTTTCTGCTTTTTTCAGAATGTTCTGCGCCCCCTTAGCGCGAGGCTCGAAGTCAACAGAGTTCCCTCTGCATCTGCAGGGCTAGGGTCGTTGGCGGAGTCGGCCGCGCGTGCCGATTCTTGCGATCATCCCGATTTGGAATGTCTGCTGCTGCATTTTGCATGCCGAAAGCAGCAGGTCCGCTTCCGGCTCCAAAGTTGCCGGACGGGAATGCGCCTCAGAGCCGGGCGTTTGAGATAGCCCTGCTTGTAATCGAATCGCTGCAGGCAGCAGGCTATGGACCTATTCCATATGCCGGTAGTTTCCAACCGATTACCGCGCCTCCGCAACACCTGAGAACCAGGAATGTGGGACTGAAGTTCAGGTCGGAAAGTTCGGCCTGGCGTAGCGGCCGGTACCGAGCTTTTTGCTGTCGTTAGATAATGGCGATCAGGGGACCTCGGCGTCGAACTCCACAGCAAAACCCGCATCAATCGCGCTTCGCGCTATGTAATCGCCAAGTTCCCAATCCGTCAGTTCGCAAAGCGGAAGCCTTTCTCTGACGGCGTCGATGACCTCGCCCACCGAAACGCTCGGATTTTCGACATGGTCAAGCAGGTAACGGACAATGGTTTGGCGGACGTCCGATGAAGTAAGTGTCGGGGCGACGTTTGCCGTTGCAGGGCCTATGATTGAAGCCGTGTTTCAGAGCGATCGGCAGTCAATGCGTCGAAAGCGACGGGAATGCTGTGGAGGACGCACGCCGCAGCCACAATCTCTTCCAACTCGTGGTCAGTGGCTCTACACGCCGGAAACAGTGTTCGAATGGCACGTATGGCCTGTGCGATGGAAAGGAAGCGGGCCTTCCCTCTGGAACGGACATAGGCTTCGGCTGCCCTTTCAACCGTCACGGTGTGAAATGTGTTGGTCATGTGAGTTCCTCCCTGAACCCAAACCAACACGATTTATGGCACCAATTTGGCTACCCGTAAGGCTTTGTCCGATGCCGAACAATTAGACGGAGGCGAGGCCGAAGTAACGTTGCTCCTCTTCGCCATAGGCGCCATGCGTCAGCTTTATCATTCCGGGCCGGTCGACAATCGTGATCTCACCGCGCTTGGCGTGGATCAGCCCTCGATACTCAAGCATTTGCAGGGCTATGGTCACGCCAGGGCGCCGGGCGCCAAGCATGGTGGCCAGAAACTCGTGCGTCAGGTCGATTCTGTTGCCCTCCATACGATCATCGACCATAAGCAACCACCGGGCCAGCCGTTCCTCGATTTTCGAATGGCCGTTCACAAGTGCCGTCCGCGACGACTGTACAAGGAACGCATGGGCATAGCGAAGCAGTGACTCGCGAAGGGGACGACTTTCTTCAATCGCGGGGCGAAGGCTTTCAACCGGGAGCAGCCAACCATTGCCTGCGACCTGGATGTAGGTTTCATTGGGCGACCTGTCTTGGCCGAGAAGGACTGCTACCCCGGTCATGCCATCGTAGCCTACGATGCCGACTTCGCTTTGCCGCCCTCCGGTCATGGTGGCGACCACCGAAGCGATACCCGACTCTGGAAAATACACATTCTCGATCGGCTGATACGAACTCTCGAGCCGGACTTTGAGGCCTAATTCGACTCGATGCATTGATGGCTGTAACAGCGCGAAATCCTCAGGCGAAAGGGCTTTCAATACATGGTTGCGAAGAAGGGATTGGGGCACGGCGCTCTCCCTGACGGGCAAGAGCGCGTACCTCTCACTGTCGGCTGCATCCGAAACACTGGCGGCCGATATGCAGCAGAGTAGACCTCAAGGGCGCGATTAGCAAATTGGGGTGTAGCTCCGTTGGTGAGCCCATTCTGCGATTCAGGCCTAACTGCTTAGTGCTGCCGCAAAAGCATTGGCTTGTGCGGGTAAAGCATCCTCTATGCGAGCGGGGCGATCCCGGCGCTTGCCGCCGAGTTGGGGTCGACTGCTGACGTTCAGAATCCTGAGAACTGCGCCCTCACCTGGCGGTCGTGACATTTGGTACCTCGACCAAGACCTTCATCCCGCCGTCTAGCCACTCACGTTCGGCGGACCCCTGAAGCTGACGCCGCACGGTAGCTTCGGCAATAACCGTGCCGAACCCGGGCTTTCGCTCCTTCGGCGGAGGTGGCCCGCCAGTCTCTTCCCAGATGAGGACGAGTCCGTTTGTATTCGGTATGTCGCTCCAACTGATTGCGACCTGACCCGCCTCTCCAGAGAGCGATCCATGCGTAGCCGCGTTGACAGCTAGTTCATGAATGAACAAGGCCAAGGGCTGGACTGCGTGCGCCAGAAGCATGATGTCAGGGCCTTTCAGCACGGCTCGCGAGGCTCCGTAAGGCTCCAGTTGAGTTTGTATCGCTTCCCGCAGCGGGACATTTTGCCAACCGCGTCGCGAGAGCAGGGAATGGGCCCGAGCCAGGGACTGGATCCGGTTCTGAACCGAAGCGGCATAAAGAGCAGAATTCTCAGATTTTGTGAGGCGGACAATGCTGTCAACCAGCGCAAGAACGTTATTGGCGCGATGGTCCACTTCGAGCAGAAGCCGGTGCTCTGACGCTTCGAGAGATTGAATTCGGCGATATTCCGTGCTGTCGACCTGCGATCCGAAATAATAGACGACGCGCTCGTCGTCGTCATAGACCGGACTGATGTGAAGCCGATTCCAGAACGGTGTTCCATCCTTCCGGTAGTTGAGCAACTCGACGCTGACCTCGCGCTGTTCTCGTAGTGCGGACCGAATTTCCGCCACCGCAGCCGCCGAGGTTGCCTTACCCTGTAAGAAACGGCAGTTGCGTCCTAACACTTCATCTGCCTCATAGCCCGTCAGATTGAGGAAGGCCGCGTTCGCCAGAACGATTGGGTAATCATCCGCGGTGGCGTCCGCCACCACCATCGGCATTCTGGTCCGCTGAAAGGCCGTTGCGGCCAATTCTTTCCAGTCCGGCGTGGCGCCTCCCGTCACCGCAGCCGGCCGATCGGTTTTTACGTGGGATGTCCGTTTTAGGCTCATAGGTTTGCCTGTAGCTTCCAGCGTTCAGATTGAACGTCGGTTGAGCTAAAGTGTTGCAAGGTAAGCTGTTCCTTTGGCAGCAACTTAGCGTGCTGCGACCGCCTTATTGGGTGGAAAGCGCCCATCTGGCGTACTAGGTTTGGCGACCATGCTGGAGCCGCTTGGATCGAACTTATGGATTGCAGATGGCGGAATCGTCTCGTTCAAAGGATTCGATTATCCGACACGCATGGCCGTCGTGCGTCTTACAGATGGGGGGCTGTGGTTGTGGTCGCCGGTCGAAAGGACGGCCGCGATCGAGGCTGAGATACGAGCGCTGGGGCCTGTTCGGCATATAGTCAGCCCCAATAAGCTGCACTACCTGTTTCTAGGCGAGTGGAAGGCCGCATTTCCTGGCGCCAGTTTGTGGGCGACGGCGGCGACAATCGCCAAGTGCAAGGAACTCGATTTTTCCAGAGCTCTGACTGACGAGCCGCCGGCCGAATGGAAAGGACAGATCGATCAGTTCTATTTCACCAATTCGCCATTCATGGACGAACTGATCTTCTTTCACCGCGCATCGCGCACCGCCATCATCGCCGACCTCTCACAGACCTTTAGCGAGACGTTCTTGAAACGCCATTGGCCGTGGTGGATGCGACCAATCGCAAGACTTTCGAAAATGGTCGAAGGATGGGGCTATCCGCCGATCGACTATCGAATCAGTTTCCGAAACCGCGCAACCGCGCGCCCAAAGATCCGTGAGTTAATCGGAAAACATCCCGAGCACGTCGTCGTGGCGCATGGTGAGGTTGTCAGGACCGGTGGCGAAGCCTTTTTGCGGCGTGCTTTTTCATGGCTGCTCCAGTAGTCCCAACGTCGGCAATTGGACGGTCGCCGAATGGCAGCTATTCGCCGATCTTACACAATAGGAGACGGTCGCCTTCCCCGAAATTGCCTATCAGGAAGCCTCAACTTCGACGTAGTGGCTAATTTGCAGTCGCCAAAAGCAGACACCTGAAGGCCGCAATCCAGGTCGATGCGTTGAGGCCGAGCCACGATCAATGTGTCCCGACCTCCTGATGGTTTCACCATGTGATCAGCGGCGATTTGCGCAGCCACGTATCCGCAGTGAGTTGCTGAACGACGAAATCCGCGACGTCGGCTCGCGCGATCGTCCCGCCATGTACGCCTGACAGGTCGGTCAACGCCTTGACGCGACCGCGCGGAGGCTTGTCGTTGAGCACCATTGGTCGAACGATGGTCCAGTCGAGCGTGCTGCCCCGGATTGCATCTTCCTGGCGATCCTTGTCTTCATAGACCTTCCGCAGCAGCAGCGGCAGGACCAGTCGGTCGAAGAAAAAGCCGCCATGGCCGCGGCTGTCGCCGGCGCCGAGGCCAGTGATGCACACGAGACGCCGAATGTTCTGCCGCTCCATGACGCCGACCAGCGCGCGCGTTGCTGTCGAGAGCAGGGTCACCTCGCGAAACGGGCTCATGGCGGTGCCCAATGAACTGACGACGGCATCACAACCCGCGATGGCCCTGGCTAGCGCGACGGCATCGCGGGCGTCGCCTTCGGCGAGCTCGGCGCCGGCGAGGTCCCCGGCCTTTTCCCTAGAGCGGACAAGGGCTACGACCTCGTGCCCCTCCGCGATGGCCTTGCTAACAATCAGCCGGCCGGTTTTGCCCGTAGCGCCCAATACCAGAATTTTCATTTCAAACCTCCGAAGGTGTGCTGTTGGACGGGGAAACATCGGCTAGCCGCTGGCGGAGGAAGGCACCGATGGCATCCACCGACTGCTCGGCCGCGCGAAAGCGGCCGAGGGAAGACTGGAAGACATGCGGCATGCCCTCCCAAATCGACAGCGTGACGTCCACGCCTGCAGCCCTCGCCCGGTCGGCGTAGCGGATTGAGTCCGCGAGCAGCAATTCGTCGTCCCCGACATCGATCCGGATCGGCGGCAGGTCGCGGAGCTGTGCGTAGAGCGGCGAGGCCTTGGAGTTCGTGGCATCCTGGCCTTGGAGATACAGGTCCGCGAAGGCCTGGAGTACACCGCGCGTGAAGATCGGATCCGCCTCGGCCCTGGTCTCGAGGCTGTCGCCGGTGAGCGCAAGGTCGGTCCAGGGTGACATCACCGCTGCCCCGACTGGCTGCACTTTGCCTTTCGTCTTGTCGGCAGCGAGGATCGACAGCAGCGACAGGGTTAAACCGCCACCGGCAGAATCACCTACAACCACGATCCGTTCGGCACCCTCCGTAATGAGACCGCGATAGGCGGCGACGGCATCATCGATCGCTGCAGGGAACGGGTGTTCGGGTGCAAGCCGGTAATCTGGGACAAAGGCATCGGCGCCGACGCGTGTGGCGATCTGGCCCGCGAAATTGGTGAGCGCCTCGGCTGAGCCGAGCACATAACCGCCACCATGAAGATATAATATGCGTGCGCCCGACCGTGGGTTCGGCAGCCGAAGCCAGAAGCCGGCAATACCCCCGACCGTCGCGGGTTCAATCCGCACATCCGCGGCGGCGGGCGTGGCGACAAACATGGCGTCGAACATCGGCCGTGCCTCGGGCCCGAGCTTTTCACCCTTGTGGGCCGAGGCGGCCTCTCGCATCGCGGCCACCGCTGGAGCGTCATCAGGCGCGAGGGGCTGGATCGTCATCATGGCAAGTCTCCTTTGTTGGCGGGTAAAGTGCTGGCTCAGCCATTCGCCCACTGGGTCGCGGCATCCCTGGCAAAAGCGGCATAGGAACGCGGGGCGCGACCGAGGAGCTTGGTCAGACGAGCGATGTCGTCAGCGGTCGCCACCGCGCCTTCCGTCTGATACCGGCTGAACATCAGGCGTAGATCGAGCGCATGCCAGGCGGGCAGCATGGTCTTTGTGCGCTGTTCCATGACGGCGAGATCGTCGCCGCCATGGCGGATCGCGCGGCCGAGGGCCTCGCTCCAGATGGCGGCAATACCTTCGCCGGTTAGGCTGTCCGGACCAACCAGGGCGTAGGTCTCGCGGCCGAGTGGTGTTGCAGCCTGCTCACGGCGAAGCAACTCGATCGCGGCGGCCTCGCCGATGTCTCTGATATCGACCATTGAAATACCCTTCGAGCCGATCGGCGCGCCATAGACGCCAACATTCAGAAGCACGTCCCTTTGACGAAGATCGTTCTGGATGAAGTAAGCGGGCCGCAGGATCGTCGCGGGCAGATCGAGCGTCTCGATCATCCGCTCGACCGTGTACTTGCCCGCAAAATGCGGCACGTCGGCGTAGGCATCGCCGCCGAATACCGAGAGGTAGACGATGCCCTTGATGCCGGCCTCTCGGGCGACCGTCAGGGTCAGCATGGCTTGGGTCAATTCATCGGCGACATTTGGCGCGAGCACAAACAGGGTGCTGATGCCTTGCAGTGCCGCGCGGACCGAATCCGGATCAGCGAGGTCACCGCGGACCGCCGTCACGCCAGCGGGAAGCTGAGCCGTCTCAGGTGAGCGGGTCAGGGCCCGAACCTCTACGTTGCGCCCCTGCAGGTGAGCCAAGACCTGGGAGCCGATCGTCCCGGTGCTGCCGGTTACCAAAATAGCCATTGTGAAAACTCTTTGTGATTTCTGTTCTGCCTCCGAGGTAAATATACGTTCCAACGATGAGCGGGAGATGGCATAGTCGAGATAGCTCGTCTCACTTTTGGAACATCATCATGAATCTCGAAGCCCTGGCCGACTTCAACCTCGTTGCCGCCCATGGCGGTTTCGGCCGAGCCGGTCGCATCTCCGGCCGATCCAAGGCGACATTGTCGCGGCATGTAAGCGAACTCGAACATAGCCTCGGCGTGAGGCTGATCGAGCGTGGGTCCCAAAGCCTGCGACTGACGGACGAAGGACGATCGCTTCACGAGCGCACCGACGGGTTGTTGTCGGAGATCGTGGAAGCCGGGGAGGCAATCGTCCTGGGCGCGTCCACGCCCCGGGGCAGGCTGAGGGTAAGCGCTCCCGTGGTATTCGCGCATGTGGCGCTTCCCAGGATAGCTACCCGCTTCGCGCTCGCCTATCCGGAGGTCAAGCTTGAGATTGTTGCCGAGGATCGCAGGGTCGATCCAGTCGAGGATGGCTACGACCTTGTTATCCGGATCGATCCTTCACCGGATGAACGTCTCATCGGTCGCCGTTTTCTCATTGACGAGCGCCTAATCGTTGCCTTACCGCACATGCCGCGCCCACAGGCGGCGCCGGATGGTGGACCGAGGCCCGTAAAGGCGGTTTTGCTTAGCGCAACTTCGCCGAACGTTGTCTGGCGAATGAAATCCGATCTCGAGGGCGAAGTCCTCTTCAAGCCCGAGGCGATCCTGCGCTTCTCTTCCTTGCTGATGGTGCGCGATGCGGTTCTGGCGGGTGCGGGCGCGGCTTTGCTTCCGAAGCTTCTTGTCGCAGGCGAGATCGAGGCGGGCCGCATCGTTTGCTGGGGAACTCATGCCGGACCATCTGTGGAAATCTGGGCGCTCCAAAGCTCGCGACGTCTTATCGGTGCAAAAGTTCGCGCTTTCTTGGATGTGATGGAGAGGGCATTTCCGACGAGAGTTTTCGCTCCAGCACCCTGAGCAAGATTCTATCCTGTTGGCCATCAGGGTTGAGGAAGAGGACCGTCGGTGGGAATCTCCTTCAACGCACGTATTGCATGTATCTCTGGAACGGCGCGGATGGTGTCTATTCCTGCAATAACGGTGAACCCAGGGGCGGCCGCGTTGCCGCTCGTGATCGGCGCTGATCGACACGATAACCAAGGGGGTCGCGGATGGCCGCTCGTTGCTATGTGAGCTCAATAGCCGCCCGTCCGCTACACGGCCCCATAGTGGTCGCTTACAGGGGCGCGTTCCGAAGGTCAGCACCTGACGCAAGCAGATCCTTGCCAGAGGTGAACGAGGTCAGTTTGAATCCTAGCAAACCTACGTTCTCAACGACGTTCGTGGAGTCCTTGCTCGTAAAATTGCAACACCCCCTCTTGACGGTCGGCGTCATCAGATTCAGTTTTCGTGACGCACGATAATCGCGAAAATACCATGGCCGACGACACGCCCAAACGGAAGCGAGGCCGCCCACTTAAGGGCAGCGCTCCGATGTCCCCAGCCGAGCGTCAGCAGCGTCGTCGCCAGCGGCTTATTGAAGCCGCACAGGTGGGGTTCTTGGTGCGCCTGTATTCCGAGCGCATGGCACGACGACTTGAAATGGCCGGGGAGCAGATCCAGGAGTTGACAATCGCGCTGCGAGAGAAGGATCGCCCAGCCTATCCTGGTCTGATGACCAAGATCGAATTCTCGATTGAAGTCCTGAGGGAGAATCTGACGCTGCTTCAGAAGGCACTCCCACCAGACGGAAAACGCTCTCCGACTTGAATTGCGAACCGAGCCACGGCATCGAATAGCTCAAATCGGCATTCTGGGTTTACATCGGCAGCCAAGCCCCTAGTTTTAGAGCTTCGCGCCGTGCACCCCGAGTGCGTGGATGATCGAGAACGGGACGTGAGCTTCGGCCGGCCCCTCAAGAACTTCCGAAAGGATGACTGCTATGACACAGGCCAAGAATGGCGATACCGTGCGTATCAACTACAATGGACGCCTAGTCGACGGCACCCAATTCGATTCTTCCGGCAGCGAACCGCTGCAATTCACATTGGGTGAAGGACAGGTGATCGCCGGTCTTGAAACCCATGTCGAGGGCATGGAGGTGGGCGCGAAGAGCACCGTCACCGTTCCCGCCGACGCCGCCTATGGCCCCCACCGCCCCGAAGCGGTCATGACCATTGACCGCGCCAAGGTGCCGGACAACATCAACATTGATATCGGCACTCGATTGCAGGTCAGAACCCGCGACGGTCGCCCCGTGCCAGTAACAGTCGTCGAAGTGGACGACGCCAGCGTCAAGCTTGACGGCAATCACCCATTGGCCGGAAAGGATTTGGTGTTCGACGTTGAACTGGTCGAGATCGTTCAGGCGGCGTAGGGTAACCCATACGGCCCAGAATTGGTCGGCTTCGCGACCTCCCTTCGCGAGGTCTTGTGCGGACCAAACGCCTCTAGCAACGGAACGCGGACGGACCCTGCCAGAATGTCCCGGCCATCCGGGCCCGGTCATAAACTTTCCAAGATCACGATAGCGGTATCGCCGCAAGCCGCAACCGTTGCTGTCAAACCTTGAAAATGCCCGCATCCGCTTTTGCGTCAACATCGGTGATCAACATATGCCCGGGCGATACTGTGATCGAGATCGCGAGCCCGGCGCGGGCAAGCGCATCTTGCGCGGTCAGGCTGCTGGCCCAGAACACCGGGACCTCCCCGTCCATGATTTCGACCGCGTCGCCCCAGTCGGGAGCCATCAGATCGCTTATTCCTATAATCGATGGCTCTCCGACATGGATAGGAGAACCATGGGCAAGCGGGAAGCGTGCGGTCAGGGCGCGAACCTTGTCGACATCGCACCGTCTTATGGGACGCATGGAGACGACCATCTCGCCGCCAAAAGCTCCTGCGCCGCGCGTCATGATGTTGGTCCGAAACTTTGGGAGAGCCTTGCCGCAGCCGATGCTGTGGAGTTTGACGCCTTTTTCCACGAGGGCCGCTTCGACAGTAAGCGCACTGCCAAGAGCGAAAGCGGCAAAATCGTCCCGCCACAGGTCGATGATGTCTGTCCTCTGACGGATCACCTCGCCAAAGTGGTAGATATTGTATTGCGGAGCATCGGTGCGGATATCGATATCGCCTAGCGCTGGAATCGACGGGCAGCCGGCGCGGCTTACCCCAACCAATGGGCAGGCTTTGGCGTTGCGGAGGCAAAACTGATGGAAATCGCCGGCAAAGCGACGGGGCACGATCACGACGTTGGCTTGGAGCTTGCCCCTCGCAAGCCCTCCCGTACGCCCTTCATAGGCTCCGGTCCTAACCAGCCCACGCAGTTGACCTGCATCGACTAACCGCAAATTGTCATGGAACAATGAAGTGACTTGGCGAGGCATGGCTTCCGGAAATTTGCACGTTTCTCGAAAGAACGTAAGATCATCTGCGATCTAGCCGATTGTCAAATTAACAGAATCTTTCCTGTTCGATAAATTGTATTTATTGATTAGACGCAAACTCTAWATTATTAGCAATTTTGCATAGACATACTGACTCTCACTGACAGCTACTACAACCGATCGCTTCAATCAGCCGGTCTGCCTCGTTGAGAAAGCCGAGATCGCGGTTCATGTAAGAGAGCAGGAAAGCTGCGTAGAGGACGAAGACGAGGCTGAAGACCAGTGTCTTGACGACCAGAGAAAGCGCAAAAATATTGAGGTGCGGCGAGGCACGCGCCAAAAAGGCAAGCACAATGTCGGACAAGAGCATGCTGATGATGAGCGGGAAAACGAGGGTCAGCGCCATCACCAGGATGCGGTTCAGCAGGCCGAGAAAGATTCCAGCCGCGTCCTTGCTGAACACAGGCAGAAGATGGTCGATCGGCCAAAGGCCGTAGCTATCGTAGAGACCAGTCAACGAAAGCTGAAGGCCGCCGGCTGCAAGGTAGATCGTGACCATGATGATGGCGAGCAAGGTGCCGGTGGCCCCCGTCTCATGGGTCATCATCGGGTCGATCAGCGCACCCATCGAGGAGCCGCGTTGCAGATCCAGGATATCGCCCGCCGCTTCCGCCGCCCAGAAGGGTATGCCCATCGCCAGCCCGAGCGTTACTCCGACCATGACCTCCTTGAGCATGTAGAGCACGATCATCGCCATCGGCAGATCGGTAGTCGTCAGCTTATGCACAATCATCGGGAAGACCGGAACCGTCAACGCCAACGCCACACCACTGCGCAGCAGCCCCGACAGCGGCACCCGCGAAAAAAGTGGCATGAGCAGCATGAACCCGGTCATGCGCGCGAGTGCGAAAGCGCCTGCCAGCAGATAGAATTGAAGCTCTTTGACCGAGGTGAAGAGCGGTTCGACCGGCATTGTCGTATCTCAACGGGTGACGACGGGAAACTCGTCCAGCGCTGTCGACGCCTGTTGCGCTATCTGCTGCCCAAGCAGCGGCCCAAAGACGATGATAACCAGCATGATCACGACGAGCTTGATGGTCTGCGGCAGCGACTGGTCCTGGATCTGGGTCAGCGCCTGGGCAAGGCCGACCAGAACACCGACGGCCAGCGCCGCGATGATGGCCGGACTGGAAGCCAGCAAGACAGTTAGAAGCGCGCCTTGGACCTTCGCCAGGATGAAATCATTGCTCATGCGATACCCCCGGCGGCGTCACGAGTAGCTCAAGATGAGGCCATGCATCAGGCGCGACCACCCGTCTATGGCGACGAAAAGGAACAGTTTCAGCGGGATCGAAATAAGGACTGGCGAAACCATGATCATGCCGAGCGTCATCAGCACGTTCGCAACGACGATATCGATGATCAGGAAAGGCAGATAAAGCAGGAAGCCGATCTCGAAGGCACGAGTAAGCTCGGATGCGACAAAGGCAGGGACAAGGATCGACAGATCGTCATCCTTGAGGTTCTGCCGCGCCTGTTCCGGCCACAGGCGGGCCGTTCCATCGAGGAAGAATTGCCGCTCCTGCGGTTGGGTGAACTTCATGAGGTGGCGCTGCAATGGTTCCCGGACCAGTTGCGCCGCCCTCGCGAGATCGTCGGTGGTCTGGAACTGAACCTGCCCTTCCTGAAGCCGGGTCGACATCTCGCTCAGCAATGGCGTGGTGACATAGACCGTCAGCACGAGCGCTATGCCATAGAGCACCAGATTGGGCGGCATCTGCTGAATGCCAAGCGCGTTGCGGATGAGAAACAGCACGACCGAAATCTTCAGGAAGCCCGTCATCGTGACGACCGCCAGCGGCAGCAGCCCGACCACACCGACGGCGATCAGAATTCCAAGCAGGTTGGGCGAGTTATCAAGCATTGTCGAACATGCGCACGATCCGCACGCCCAGGTTTTCTCCGATCCGCACAATCTCGCCGCGTCCGACACGCCTGCCATTGGCGAGGATGTCGACCGTCGCCTCGGCTGCATCGGCAAGCGAAACGATAGCGCCCGGCGCAAGCTGCCTTACTTCTCCCAGAGGCATTGCCGTGCGGCCGATCTCGAAGGCCAGGGCAACCAATAATTCGTCCAAAGTCGATTCTTCCAAAGTGTCCGGCGGCGACGTGTTCTGGTTCATGGTCCACTCCCAATTCGATCCAGAGATTGCAGTCGGCGCGGCAAGCAATTGCGGGCCAGCGGCGGTAAGAGCCACAGGCGCAAACAAATGCTCGGAAATGATGAGCGCCGCCACGCCCTCTTCCGCCGTATCGTCGAAAAGCACCACATCGTCAGCCTGCAGGCTTTGAAGCTCGCCCAGGGTGATCACAAGCGGACCACGCCGAAGGCAAACCGGCAGCGGAAATTCGGCCGGGACGGGCCGCCTTGTTTTGCCAAGCTCGTCGAGAAGGCGGCCGATCCGCGCCGGAAGACCGGCATCACTCGCCGTCAAGACGCAGCCTATGGTCTCAACCTTGCTGGTCAGGACGAAAGCAAATGGAGTTTCACTCGGAACGGCATCTCCTGGTGCCAGCGAGGTGATCGCGATCCGCTCGCCCAGCCTGTCTTCGATCCATTCGAGATCGCCTTCGAACGTGGCCTCCAACAGGAGCGCGGCCTGTGCCGGCGCCAGCCGTTTCATGTCGACCGCTCCGTCGACCCCGGCGAGACCTCGCTCGACAACAGAAAGCGGCAGGCGCAAGTGCCCGGCTACGTCCCCGACGCTGAAGCCAACAGCGCAAATCGGCTGGTCCGCGGAATTCATACCTGGCCAGGCGGCCGTGATCGCCACGGTATTCCCGGCAATCGTGATCTGCGCGGCCGCGCGGCGGCGGTAGAAGGCGTTCAAGGCACCGACATCCGCGGGCGCCACAGTTTCAAACGTCAGCCGCTCTTCGCTGCTCGCCCGTGCGGCTGCGCGTTTCGCTGTTTTTGCCCGCGTTCTTGCCGGCGCGCAGTCTTGAGACATCACATCCATACGATCACTGCTTGGGCTATCGTTCCGTGGACATGCGCGGCTGACCGCGCTCCTCCTCCTCGGAAAGCTCGGCGAGAGCCAGGCGACGACGCGCGTTGCGTCTGGCCAATTGCTCCGACAGCCTGTCCAGCATGGCCACAGCCTTCATGCTCGCGCGGTGGTCATTGCGGGCTCCCGACAACTCGACTTTCCGTCGCTGCTCGGCGACGCCCGCCATCTTCTCGCCTTCCCGCAACTGCCCTGTCTTCCTGGCGGCGACCTCGAACTGTCCCTGGAGCCGGTGGAGGCTGGCGGCATTCGCCGGCTGCCCAACCAGCGCAGCGAAGGCTGCATCTTCGGCGTCCGCCGTGCGCTGGAGGTGTTCCCTGACGGCGTCGCCCGCTTCCTGAACTTCCCTGGCGGCTTGATTGGCGGCGGCGCGCTTTCTGATCACCTCTTCCTGCGCGCGCCCCTCGCGCCTACGTCTGAGCTCGCGCAGTCGAGCGATCATGTCACGTTCCTTCATTGACGATCTCCCGCATGCGTTGGCGTGTCCTGTCGATTGTCTCGCGTGTTGCAGACGGCTGACGCAGGAAGGTGTTGATGGCATCGATCTTCGCCGCCGCCTCGTCCGCCACGGCATCGCTGCCCTTTTCGTACTCGCCCACGCGCAGCAGCAGTTCGATGTCGGCATAACGGGCGAGCAGTTCGCGCAGGCGGCCGGCGTCGGCACGATGCATGGACGGCACAACGGCATCCATCAGGCGGCTTCGGCTGCGCAGAATATCGATGGCAGGGAAATGGTTGCGTTGCGCAAGCTCGCTCGACAGGAAGACGTGGCCGTCGAGCAGCGCCTGGATTTCCTCGGCGACCGGATCCAGCGTGCCGTCGCCTTCGAGGAGAACGCTGTAGAGGCCGGTGATGGATCCGATGCGACCGGGCCCCGAGCGCTCGAGCAGACGCGGCAGGGCCGCAAACAGCGAAGACGGGAAACCACGACGCGTCGGCGGCTCGCCGGAGGCCAGGCCGATCTCGCGCTGCGCACGCGCGAACCGCGTTATATTGTCCATCGCAAGCAGCACATGCTTGCCCTGGTCGCGAAAAAATTCGGCTATGCTTGTCGCCACATAGGCGGCCTTGACGCGCTCGATGGCGGGCCGGTCCGAAGTCGCGACGACGATGACCGCCCGCTCGCGCCCTTCCGATCCAAGCTGGTGTTCGAGGAATTCGCGCACCTCGCGCCCGCGTTCGCCGACCAGGGCAACGACGGCAACATCGGCGTCGGTGCCGGTGACGATATCGGAAAGCAGGATGGACTTGCCGACGCCCGGCTCGCCGAAGATACCGACGCGCTGTCCCCGCGCGCAGGTGAGCAGCCCGTCGAGGGCGCGGATGCCGAGCTGGATCGGCTCGGAAATCAGACTGCGCTCCAGCGGGGATGGCGGATAGGCATTCACGGGATAGCTGCCGGCAATGCCGTCCGGTGACAGCGGTTTGCCATCCAAAGGCTCACCGAACGCGCTGATCACCCGGCCCAGAAGGCCGGGTCCGACAGGCACCAGTTGGTCCTTGCCGGTCGCAACCACCTCGGTCAGGCTCGAAAGACCGGTCAGATCGCCCAGTGGAACAAGGACCGCCATCTCATCTAAGAGGCCCACGACTTCCGCCTTGGTCGTCCTGCCGGTTCTGGGGTCGACCAGTTGGCATATCTCGCCGATCCTGGCTTCCTCGACGGTCGCATGAATGACCGTTCCAATCACCCGCCGAACACGTCCTTTGCGAGGGCGGCTTGAATCGTCGCGAAGGCCCGAACGGAGGTTTGGTATGATGGACGCCAGACGGTTTTCGATATCGATGGCGGGACCTGTCATGCCGCCACCTCGGCCTTAAAGCGGATTGCGGCGGCGATGGCATCGAGCTGCGCGTCAATGCTGGCGTCAATCACGGCGATATCGGTCGAAAGGATGCAAGCCGACGGCGCCAGCGCATCGTCGGCATCGATTTCAACCATCATGCCCAGCTCGCTCTTGCGCAAGACTGCGTCGAGCTCCTCGCGAACCCTGTCCACGGAAGCGGGATGGACGCGGATTTTCAGATATCTGGCGCGGCGAATTTCGGTCACGGCCTGTCTGGCGGCCTTGGCGACAAGCGCGCCAACGTCGAACTCCCCCAGAATTCGCCTGACCACCTCGAGAGCGAGCCCGGTGACTTCGGCTTCGAGCCCGCCGAGATAGCGATCCACCTTGACTGTTGTCTCGCTTACCAGCCGGCTGGCATCCGCGTCGCCTTGCGCCTTGCCGTCCTCATAACCCTGCGCGTATTCGGCTGCGTAGGCGCGCCGGGCGGCTTCGCGCATCTGCTGGGCATCACGCTTCGCCGCATCGAGAAATGCATATCCGTCCTGCCAGGCCCGCGCCTCGGCGGCGCGCAGGATGCGGGCACGGGGGCGCCTTGGTATGCCGACGGTCGCGGTGTCCGCTTCGGCCATCACACTACCCCATCGCTCGCCGCACGATTGCCGGACCGGCCTCGATGAACGGCTTGGCCGTCCGGTCGATGAATTCGTGCGGCATGAGCTTGATGCGGACGCGGGCACCTGTCTCGTCAGGCATTGCCTGGCACCATCCGCCTAGGCAGCTCAGACCATCGGCATAGACACGACTGCGGATATCCTCAAGCGGCTGCAACGGCCGTGTTGGACCGGCCAGATCACGATTGGCAACCGCAAGCGTGCAAAGGTCCGCGCCCAGCGCGGCCTGCAACGCATCGGCTTCGCGCCCGTCAATGACGGCGGCAAGATCGCCGGCCCAATAGATCGCGCCCGAGCGAAGGGCGAGGTCCTCGAGTTCGTCGCCCGACGACAAGGCTATCGATCGATCCACGTCATCCGATGGTTCGTCAGCCGAGCAAGAGAGCCGGTAATGCTCGATCAAAAGCTTCGACAACCGCTCATGCAGCCGTTGCGACCGCAACATGCGCTGGCACGCCGCTTCGCTGATCGCGCCACCAAAGCATTCGGCGAGCCGAGCCGCGTCCGCATAGGTTGCGGGGCCGGAGATGAATGCCTGCCATTCCGGGCTGGCGGCTGGCCCCGAACCGGTCCCGGTCATGTCTTCCTCGCGGGCATTGTGGAAGCGTCGAGGGCGTAGACACCCGGCTGTCGGTACCATTGCAGATACGCCAGCCGCGCAGCCAGCGCGACGATCGCGGCGGCCATGCCGTAGAAGAGCCACATCGCGGCTGCCAGGCTGTCCGGATGCAGCCAGAGACCAAGGAAGCTTGTGAACCCCGGCTCGGATGTCTGCTCCGGAGCCGTCGCGGCGACCGGAATGAGCGTGATGGAGACATTGTCGTAGGTCAGTCCGGCGATGCTCTTGGCCACCAGCATCTTGACCTGCGGGATCAGCTCATTCATCGGCACGGATGCGCGATGCCTGATGAAGACCGACGCGGACGACGGCACCAATTGCTGTCTCAGCGGATCATTCTCGGGCAGGACAAGGTGAACCCGCGCGGAAAGCACGCCGTCGATGTCGGAGATTGTCTGCGAGAGCTCCTGGCTCAGGCCATAGATCATCGTTGCGCGCTCTTCCACCGGCGAGGATACGAGTCCGCCCCTCTTGAAGACGTCGCCGAGCGTCTGGAACTCCTGTTTGGGCAAACCACTTTCGTCGAGAATGGCCATGGCCTCGGCAAAGCGGCCCTTCTGCACCGAAACCGTCATCTTGCCGTCCTTGCCGGCCTCGCGCTGGGCCGCAATCCCATGGCGCATCAGCGTGGCCACGATTTCGTTGGCCTGCCGCTGATTGAGGTTGGAATAGAGCTCCACCGAACAGGCCTGGAGCACGAGCATGGCCGCGACGACAAGCGCGACGCGGCACCTTGCGGCACATCGGTTGAACAGCGCCGACCGCCGCGACAGGAACAATTCGGGCACGAGCACTCCGCAGCGCCTACTGTTGCTTGATCAACGTGCTGGTGGACGATGTCACGGCCTTCACGCTGCTGGTCACGACTTCCAGATTGGCTGCTGCCCACATCACCGAAATCGATCGCTCGAGCAGCTGCTGCGCATTCTTTGCCGGGGCATTTTCGGCGTCCTTACCTGACGGGGTGGCATCCTGCGTGGCGGCCGTTTCGGACCCTGCCGGCGTGTTCGCCTTGCCGAGGGCCCTTTGGACCTGCTGCATGGTTCCATCCAGCGACTGCATGGCAGAACCGAACAGGGCGGAGGGATCTGTGGCCGCGCCTCCTCCGGTCTCCTCCACCTCGGCCAGATAGTCGAAGAGTTTGCGCTCGACGATCGGCTCCGCCCGCTCCGATCCGGGAGACTGACCCGCCATCGCCTCATTGGCTCCCGACGATGCCTGCGCCACCTGTTGGTTGGCGCGAGTTGCGACATCGCCGCGCTCAGGTGCGTTGGACTTCGCTGCATCGTGTTTTTCCTGCTTGGCGCCCACCATCTGATTGCCCTGCTGAGCGGCCGCGCCGGCGGTGATCTGCTGTTGCGAGCTTATGCTGGTGGTAAAGCTTGCCAACGAGGCCTCCAAGGCTCCTATCGGTGCGATCTGCATGAATATGCCTCCTATTCCTTCGTCGGTTTTCCGGAGGGGACACTTTGCGCCTCAGCCTGCCTTCCGCGAAAAACGCGGACCGAAGCGACCTTGCCGGGCTCCTGCTTGCCCTGCACGGCGGGAACTCCGAGTGTCTTCCTGACGAGTTCGATATAGGACGGCGGCCCCGATACCGAGACGACGTCGTCCTGCGTAGAAACCTTGACCGGAAACTTCGGATCGATGACGCCCAGCCGCGATAGCCGATCTTCCGCTCCGGCGGCCGAGTTGGCATCGAGCGGGATCAGCTCGGTCTGGACTTCTGCTTCGGTGGCGACATTCATGACGATACCGTCGAAATGCCAGACCAGACCGTATCGGTTGCAAATCTCTTCCAGAAATTCGCGCGCCGTTCCAACCGGCATACCGGCGCTCAAACGTCCCTTGACGAGCTTGCTGACGCGCATCGGCACCTGCAGATTGCGGCCAAGCTCGACGAGCGCATCCGTCACCGACTGGTCGATGGTGATGTATTTGTAAGGACCCGCGGGCCAGCGCGGTTCGGCCGCATTCGCCTGCGAAACGGCAAGCGTAAACAGCAGCATCACGCCGGCCACGAAGGTAGCGTTGGCTTCCGACAACCGGTCCACAAGGCAGGTACCGCGTCCCGTCAAAACTAGTCCTATCGCGGGCACGCCGAGCGACAGCCCGCGTCACCCGTCTCATGGTTTACCCGCCAAATTCACCCTACCGCGCGTGTCGCTAAAATGGAAGTCCATTTGGATTTAACTCGTGTATTTGGTTCCAAATGTTGCGATCAGTCAGCAAAGCGATATGGTGCAGGCCGGAATCGGGCAGCGAGGGCTCGCGGTCGCCGGTTTGTTGCTCGAATCTGAGGGATAGCGGTGACGACACGCAAGAACCTGTTTCTGAGCTTGAACGCTCCGGCCGGCATTTTTTGGCGCCGGACGCTCTTCGGGTCACGCCTTGGCAAGGGCTTGGGTGAATCGGTTCTGGTTGCTGCCACGTTGACTGTCGCGATGGCGCAGGCGCAAGGTCAATCGAATGGCGGCTACGACCCGCGAACCTGGAGCTACGATCAAGCCCGAAATGTGCTGGTCTCGCCATCCGCCCCCGACGAGGCCACGGATGGCGAAATGCGGCCAACATGGTCGGCGATCCCGAGGGAGATCGTCGATTTCGGTGAGGCGCAACCGAAGGGATCAATCGTGATCAACACCAGGGAGCGGCGCCTCTATTACATATTGGGAGACGGCAAGGCGCTGCGATATGCGGTCGGTGTCGGCAAGGAGGGTCTGGAATGGTCCGGTCGCGACATGATTTCCAGCAAGAAGGACTGGCCGGATTGGCGGCCGCCGGCCGAAATGCGGTCCAGGGAAGCATCGAAGGGCCGCTTGCTGCCGGCGCGCGTCACGGGAGGGCCGAACAACCCATTGGGCGCGCGCGCGCTCTATATCGGCAACACGCTTTATCGCGTTCATGGCACCAATCAGCCATGGACCGTGGGGCAGGCCAACTCCTCCGGTTGCATCAGAATGACCAATGAAGACGTTATTGACCTATATGACCGAGTGAAGATCGGCGCCCAGATTATTGTCCGGCATTGAATCGTGATCCCTTTCAACATCAAGCAGCTCGAGACCTTTCTCCTGGTGGCGACTTTCGGAAGCTTCCGAAAGGCTGCCGAACGCTTGAACACAACGCAGCCGGCGGTGTCGACGCGGATCGCCAGTCTGGAGGAAGCGCTCGGCGCCAAGCTGTTCGAAAGGCAGAGCAGCACCGTAAGGCTGACCGCGGAGGGCCAGCGGCTGCTGCCGCCGGCGCAGCGGGTCCTGCGTGTCGCCGAACGGCTGCAATTGGCGGCGAACTCCCTTTCGGAGACAGCAGGTGTGCTCAGGCTCGGGGTCGCGGAGACCATCGTGCACACCTGGCTTCCCGATTTCCTCAAGGAATTGCAGGTAAACTATCCGCTGATCGATACCGATATCGTCGTCGACACGACAACGACCCTTCGCAATGAACTCATGTCCCACCGGCTTGATCTTGCCGTGCTGATGGGGCCTATCCAGGAATACAGCATCGAGAATGTGGAGCTGCCTTCCTTTCCGCTCGTATGGGTCTGCTCGCCGTCCTTGAAATTGCCGAACAGCGGCAAGCTGACGCTGAACGACCTGATGCAATTCCCGATTATCAGCTATGCGCGCACGACGAGACCCTACAGCGAAGTCTACCGCAAGCTGACCGGCGAACTCGACGAGGCGCCGCGTATCTTTCCGGCCAACTCGCTCGCCGCTTCCATCACGATGACGCTGAACGGCATCGGTATCGCCTCCCTCCCCAGGGAAGTCGTCCAGGATCACACGGCCAACGGCACGCTGCGCATCGTCGACTGCGAATGGCATCCCTCCGACCTGCGGTTCACTGCCTCATACTCCTCCGAACCGTCCAATCCGATTGCCGAGCGTGCGGCAAAGCTGGCCGGCTGCATCGCCTATGCATTCGCCGCGAGAATCGGCAAGGCGCAGCCTGCCGACTAGCTCTCGACTTAAGCCCACGGCATCTCATCCGACCGAAGCAATCGGCAGGTAGATGCGGTCGCCGGAGAAAATCATATCCGGGCTTAGAATATGATCCATGTTCAGCACCACCGTATCCGCCACATCGGCGGAATGCGCCCTGGCGATCAGGCGCATGCTGTCGCCGTTCCTGACCTCGACCCACTGATAGCCGTCCTTCTCCAGCGTCGGGTTCGTGCGGCCCTGCGGATTGCTGCTGCCTGCGGGATGAACCTCGACATAGTCGCCCGAAGCCCAGCCGCTGTGCATTTTCCCATCCGGTCCGAAACCTTCGACCGGTATCCAGGCCTCTCCCGACGGATCGGTCGAAGGCTTCGCGGTCTGCTCGACGAATGTGCCGGGGCGCAGAACCGTCACCACGGCGGCGTCGCCCTCGGGCTGGCTCCGCAAATTCAGGCCATCGTCCGCCGACACAACGAGTTGCGGGAAATGCTCGGGTGGGGTCTTTGGGCCGTCCGGGACATCCGGGTGATCGTCGGGCTGCTGAGACGATCCATCGCCATCCGGCTTGTTGGGATCGGGAGGGGCAGCCGGTTTGGTGTCCCAGGGTTGGGCGAGCAGCGAGTCCAGTGAGAAGAGCAGCATGCCGATGCCGAAAGTGATGCCCAGGGTCCAACGATCCGCTGTGGCCCATCGTTTGTCGGATTTTGCCGCCGCCGCGATATCGGCGTCGGTTCGCGGCACCGAACGGCGGTTCATCCGGTCCGTCCTTATCGCCGACGCCCAGAACTCCGCGCAGCCGAACGTGAACATGCCGCCGGCGACCGTGGCGATCGGCGCCGGCCAGGAGTGCAGCGTATAGACGGCGCAGCCGAGCACGTATCCGGGCCCCGCCAGATACTCGGCCAGGTTTCGGATGACCGGCCTGCCGGTGAATGATTGCAGCATCGACTTGGTGCCATAGACGACGTTGCCGAGCGAGAACGTGCTGTTGACGACAATATCCTTCCCCTGGACCATCCCGGTTGCCGCCCCGGGCGCCGCTGCAATGAACGTGGCGCCCCCAAGAGCATTGAGGAACCGCCCGAACGGCTTGTTACTTGCCGTCGCGTTGGGAAAGATGGCCTGCGCGCCGAACACCAAACCTCGCACGCCAAAGGCAACCGCTCCGGCGGTGGCGGTCCAGGTCGGAGGCAACGAACTCCACAGCACGTAAGAGGTGGTCGACATACCGCCAAAAGTGGCGAGAGCCTGAGCGTTCTCGCGCTTTCTGGCATGGCTCAGCGCCAGATCGACGCTCGCGGCCTGATCCGGCGTCATCGTCTTTTTATGGGTTGCCCGGAAGGTCGTCAGGTGAAGCACGGAGAGAGCGTTCTTCTGGTCCCCGCTCATCCACTCGAACTGCTCGGGCGTGAACTTGCGGAACTGGCCGGGGCTCGTTTCCCGAAACTGCTTTGATGTCGCCGCTTCGATGTGCGGCTGGGTCAAGGCCTCGGTGTGGTGGATGGTGAAGGCGCCCCATTGATCGCGGGTGAGATGGGGGATCTGCCTCTCGGTCAGCCATGGGACCTGCCTCGGATCGAACTTCGCCATGTCCAGCGAGCCGATCATGGTTTCCTGGATAGCTCGAACCTGGCGTTCGGTGACGGTGTTCAGCAAACCGGCCTCGCCCAAATCCTTGAATTGCTGCGAGGTGAATTTGGAGACCTGGCCGGGCTTGAACCAGGGAACCTGGCCTCCTTCCAACGTCGACATGTCGATAAGGCCGACTTTGTCGCCCTTCACCGCCTGCACCTGCGGTTTCGTCAAATGGCGGGTCAAACCGGCTTTGCCGAGGTCATGTAACTGCTGGTCGGTCAGATTGCGGATATGGCCCTCAGTGAGCCAGGGAATCTGCTTCTCGCCAAGACCCGCAACGTTGACAAAGCCTATCTTTGACTTGGGGATACCGCGCAGTTGGCTCCTGGTCAGATAGGGCAGCAGGCCGGCCTGATCCATGTCGTGGAACTGCCGTTCGGTCAGTTCGGCCGCCTGCTCGCGCTTGAGCCATGGAATCTGGTTAGGCTGGAAATCGGCCATGACGAGATCCGGCACCTGATCGAGCGGGGTCGCCCTGACACCATCGCGCGTCAGCGGTCCATTGTTCGAAGCCCTGTTAGCCGGTGCAGGGCGGCCAGTCTCGCCGGCGAGGCCGGTGCCAGAAGAGGTGTGGTCGTCGTACACGCCATCGGCGTAGCGACTGT
The DNA here is from genome assembly GCF_002879535.1 of Mesorhizobium intechi. Classification (GTDB taxonomy): domain Bacteria; phylum Pseudomonadota; class Alphaproteobacteria; order Rhizobiales; family Rhizobiaceae; genus Mesorhizobium; species Mesorhizobium intechi. The sequence continues at coordinate 9,993 of NZ_PNOT02000329.1, read as the reverse complement.
AAAAATCCACGTAGGTTCCGTCCGCCGTGCTTGGCTCCTTGTCACCGAACAGCGCCGCCATCTCGTCGACGGCTTGGTTTCGATCAATCTCGCCTGCCTTGTAGCGGGTGAAGACATCGGCCTGGGCTGCATCCCACTGCAGGATGGCCGCCGGCTTCCCGCCGTTGGCTGCAAGCTCGTCGGCCACAGCGTACTGAACAAATCCCGCTTCGCCCTCGACTTTCAGATAGCCGGAGACCACCGCATCCCTATAGGTCTGCCGATCTGAAAAATCGGCAGGATGGGGATCGATCGGAGCGTCCCCAACGTGCGACAACTCGTGGCCGAGCATGTCGACGAATTCAGCAAGCACGGTGTCGCCATCCGCGTCGTCAGCGCGGAATGTCTCGGCGTCCACAAAGACGACGTCCACGTCGCCGACATATTGTGATCCGGTCGCGGTCAGGTCGTCGCCAGAGTTGGCATCGAAAATCCGCAGATCGTGCCGTGCGGGATTAACGATGCGCACGTCTTTCGCGTGAGCGTTGCGCAAGAGTTCCATCAATGTCGGAGACCGGCTGATCTGATCGATGAGATTGGCCTTGGTAACCTCCGGCATGCCGAGGCTGTGGGGGAGCATGTCATCGACCAGATTTGCCGCCTCTTGGCGGTTGGCAGCGATTTCGTCCTGCGTAAGCGGCTTGGCGGATGAGGGATCCGATGAGCCGTCTGCCTCGGAACCCTGCCTTTTCGGCGCCGGCCTGGGCGGGGAATGGGCGCCATCTTTGCCGCTGGTGGAGACATCGCCGCTGGTTTCGCGCTCGGGCAAGCCCGTGAAGCTGAGGGCCTCCGGATCCCAGACGAGGCGCAGCGATCCGTCTTTTGCTGTCGGCCCACCCTGGACAATGATGGCGTCACCATCGGCGGGGTGCGGTGTCCCTTGGACAGTCGGACCATCAGGATCGCGGCCCGTCGATGCCGTCGTATCATAGCTGCCGGCGTCATCGGCCTTGATCACTTCTCCTGGGATCACCGGGTGGCTGGGGTCATGGAAGACCTGCTCTCCCGTCGGCCGGTAGACACCGTCAGGCCCAATTGCATAAACATTCATCGGACGCCCAGATGGACCGGAGCCAAGCGCCGGCGGCGACTGCCGCGGTCCCTTGCCGCCGGGCGGCTGCTGAAACGGACCGCCGTTGCCAGGCGGCGGATTGGCGCCAGGTGCGTTGGGGGCCGCCTGCTCGCCCGTTCCTGGCCGCAGCGTGCGCAAACCGTGGATGCCGAGCCCCGTGCCGGTGACGCCTGTGCCAAGACCCGTCAGCGCGTTGGCCAGTTGGAGACCGTTCATCTGGTCTCCGTTGGCGGCGAGATCGTAGGCGGATGTCGCCAGCAAAGGTGCGCCGACAATGACCGAGCCGACGTCCAGCCCCCACGCCGCCTTGTTCAGTCGAGCGGACGATTGCATGTAGGTGCGGGTCTCGGACGCCAGCGCCCAGTCCGACCGAGTCGCGCCGATGCTGCCGGCGAAGGCACGCGGGCTGGCGGAAAGGCCTGCCAGGAACGTCTCGCTCTTCGCCGCCATGCCGATGGTGCGCAGGCCGCTGGAGGCCATGGGCAGAACCGTCGTCGCGGCGCTGGCGATATTGGTCAGCGACTCCGCGTCATACCACTCGCCGCCGTGGTCGAGGTGGTTGACCTCGTTGATCACCGCTCTTGTTCCGAGATAGGCCGCACCTGTATAGGCCAGCGGCGCCGCGACCGGCGCGGCCGGCGTGAACGACAGGATGGTGGCAATGCCGGTGCCGATGCCGACCAGCGGATCGACGACCTTATCCCAGACCGAGACGTTCCGCGCCTTCACCACCTCAAGCGCGATCGTGCCGTCGGCTCCCGCCTTCATCTCCAGATTCTTGGGAACGACCAGCTTGCCGTTCTCGCTGAACTGGCTGTTGTTGTCCTGGAAATCGCCGAGATCGTCGAACTTCTTGCCGGTGGCGTCGACATAGCGGGTGTTGCCGTCCCCGTCGCGCACCGCAAAGAGCGTCACCTGCTGCGTTCCGACCTGGTCGTCGACATAGAAGATCGGCACGCTGCGCACATAAGGATTGTCGCCGCCGATGTCGCGGATCTCGTCCGTCACATTCTCTATCGCGTCGCGGCCGTCATCGGTCGAGCCGTCCAGGCCGAGCGTACTGGCGACCGTTCCATCAAGGGCCTTGTCACCCTGTTCGTGGAACTCGTTGTCGTGACCCTTACCCTTGGCGAATAGTTGCTGGTACTTCGGCTGATAGATGGCATCGAGCGTCCGCTGCTCATGCTCGTCCAGATAGGCCTTGTCGACCGTGGTGTTGTCATCTGCCAGCAGCGAGGGCTCGCTCAGCCGAAGCTCATGATAATCATTGAAGGATTGCAACTGTTTGCGCAGATCCTCGGCCTGCGATATCTGAAGCCTGACTGCGCCCAGCTCGAGCTTGGCGACCGCGACTTCGGGATCGACCCAGCGGCCGCTGGCATCGTCATCCTCTGTGTCAAGATCGATCCAAATCGCCTTCCCGCCCTTGGTCAGCGCATCGATCCCTGTCTTGTCGTAGTTTTGGGCAACGTCCGGCGCCACCTTGATCTTCTGCCCGCCGACATCGATCTCGACCGGCTGCGCGCCATCGGGCAGCGTACCCGCGGGAGCATCGACGGTTCCCGGTTTGTGGTTCTTCAGCACATTGTCGAAATTGGTCTGCAGCGCCGGAAGCTGGGTCTTGAGGTCGGCGATGCTGTCGCCGAGCTGCTTGTCCAGGACGTCGTTCAGGTTCTTCGCCGCCAGCTCCTCGCCGGCCTTCACCGATTGCAGGCCATTTGCCGTGCAGGCTTTTGCGTTGGCATCGTAGCCGGCCAGAAGCGTCTGCCAGTCCTTGTTGAGCTGGCGATCGCGATATTCGTCCCTGACATTCTTGTCGTTCAGGGCGTAGGTCAGCTGCTGTTCGGTGGTTCCCTCGTCGAAATGGTTCACCACCCAGAGCTGGCCGTCACGGATCTCGAGCGTCGAGTTCTTGTAGTGCCCGAGGTAATCGCCGTTGATACGGTTGTACTTCTCGTCGAAGTTAAACTTCTGCTCGCCAAGATATTCGTTGGACAGCTTCTGCTCGAGATCGGTCTGACGCGCATTTATCTGCGTGGCATCGGCATGGGCGTCGAAATAGTTCTGGTAGGCCCGAGCCAGTTCGAGCTGACTGCCTGCCGTCGTTTGCAAGTTCTTGAGGTTCTTATACTCGTTCGAATCCTTGGAGACGCCGTTGAGATCGGCCTGCCCCACCAAGAAGTCGATGGTGAGTTTGTCGCCCTTGCTCAGATGCAGGCCGGCCTCGGAAAACAGCTTGTCGACGGCGCTGTGGTCGGCGACGCTTTGGTCGCGTTGCGGATGAAGGTCGGGAGTGCCTCGCGCGCTAGCTGACGGCGCATTCGGATCGCCCAGCTGCGTCAGCGGACCCTGCCCCGCGATGGCGTCATTGAGGACGCGCCCGGCATTCTCATATTCGCCGCGGGCATCCTGCGCGTTTTGCAGTAGGGTGTTGGCCTTGGTTAGCCGTGTCTGCGCATCGGCAAGGGTGCCCTTAGGTTTCTGCGGCGTCCATTGCAAATCGTTGGGCGCCAACGCCTTGTTTATGATGGTCTGCGCGCCATCCAGCGCATCCTTGTAGGCAGGATCGAGCATGTCGACGTTGAGCTGCTCCTGCCGCTGGCCGGCCAGCGCCCGTGTCTCGGTGACGCGGGACAGCGCGATATTCTCGGTTGTGATGGCCTGGGCGACTTGGGGATCGACCCAGGTCCAGACGCCGTCGATCTTCATCGGCATCCACTTTCCGCCGGAGGGCGCGTTGCCCTGCGGTGGATCGCCAAACGGATCGACAACCTTGTTCTGTCCGTCCAGCTTGGGCTTGGCGGCCGGCCCCAGGTGGTATTTGTCGATCAGAGCCTGCTTGTCTTGCCCGGCCTTCTCGGCGGCGGCGATGAGACCGGGCAGAGCCTCGCCCGCCAGGAGCCCTTCGACGAAGGTCTTCACGACCTCGCCCTCTTTTGCTTCCTTGGGATTGCTGCTGTTGGGATTGACCGCCAGCAGCGTCCTGGCCAGAGCCTCCTGCGTGCTTCTTGCTTCGATCTTAAGGTCGGTGCCGGTGGTGTTGTTGTGCAGCGTCATGCCGCCACCGGGCTTGGTGGTCAGTGTATAGCCGTTGAAGGTGACCTCGACTGTCGTGCGGGTGCCGTTATCGATCGTGACCTTCTCACCGTCATGGATGACGTTGGGATCGCGAGACGAATCGAAAAGCTGCGGATTCGTTCGCCTCAGATCGTCCAGCGTCACGCCATATTGCTTGGCAATGAGGCTGAGATTGTCACCTGGCTTGACCTGATGCTCGACGGGCTTGCCACCATTGATCTTCTCCGTCGTGATCTTCGTCACCCGGCCGTCCTTGTCGGTGACGGTCTTGGTTTCGGTTCCGTTGCCATCGATGGATTGCGAGGTTTGCTTGCCGTCGGCCGTGGTTGTGACGGTGCGTACGTCGTGCTGATAGTCGTGGGAGTAGACGATCTTGTCGCCGCTGCGCGGATCGACGATCTCGACCGACTGCGCATCACTGCTGTCGGTGGCCTTGACCTGATAGCCGGCGGCCTCAAGCTCGGCGATGACCTGTTGGTCGGTGAGGCCGTTTTCCTTTGCGATCTGGTCGATGCTCTTTCCGTCGGCAAGACCTTTCCTGATATCCGACGTATCGGCTCCGTTTGGATCCTGGGCGGGCGCCAGTATGGTTTTGCGGCCGTCCGGCCCCGTGACCGTGGTCACGGGAAGGGAGGGACCAGCGCCCGGCGTCACCGTTTCCACCGACGCGCCATTGGGCAATGACGTCCGCTCGGTAACGGTCCCGGTCCCGAGGTCGTCCTCGTAGCGCGTCGTTACGGCCCCGGTGTCCGAATTGTAGCTGGTGGTTTCCTTGCGTCCGAGCCCATCGCGGATCGGCGAGGTGATCGTGGCGCCGCCTGGCTTGTCCTGGACGGTCGCATAGTAGCTGTCGTGCTGGTAGTCATAAAACTGCGTGACGGTGCGGCCATCGGCATCCGTGATCTTCGTCGTCTGCGTGTCGCCACTCGGCGCGCTGCTGTCAGACACGGTCATCCCGCCGGACCTGAGCGCGGTAGTGACCTGCTCGCGCGTCATGTGGCGGTCGGACGCGATCTGGTCGATGCTTTTGCCTCCAGTGACATCCTTGACGATATCGCGGGCGGTGCTCGCCGCCGCGGCATCGTCATTGGCCGGGGTGCCATCGAGGTCCACCAGCTTCACAGCCGGCCCCGCGAGATTGGTGTTCAGGTAGAGTGTGGGCGTCACCGTCGTGCCATTGCCGGAGGTGCCATTGCTGGCGACATTGACGCTGGGCACCGCCGGAGCCGTTGCCGGCTTCGGCTGAAGGGAAGTCAATTGCGTGTTTACATGCGCCAGTTCCTGGCGGGCCTGGGCCGCCCAGTCGCGCTCGCCCATTCTGTTGGCAAGCCTGATCTGGTCGCGCAGCGCCGCTGCCTGTGCCTCCAGCCGTGCCACCTGGGCGGCATCCGCGTTGGCATTGACCTTCTGCGTCTGGAGGGGCGGCTTGGTGAGCGTTATCGGGCGGACCATCTGGACGACCTCCGGAAATCACGGTTGCCGGCGGCCCAGCCGCCGTCACGCCCGCCCCGATCGCAGCCCTTCCGCTGTTATCGAGGGGGCTTCCAATAGATGCCGAAAGCAGCAAGCTGTTCTTCCGACTGTTTCACTCGTTCCGCAGCATTCGTTCCGGACCGCGCCGCCGTCAGCGCCGCCAGGATTTCGACGGCGGCGAATGCCGGCGCCATGCTTCGGAAGAACGATTGCGAATTCGAGCTGACGATGATCGCTTCCCGCGCGATCCGGGTCAGCGGCGACACGCTGCTGTCGGTGATCGCCACCACGCCGACGCCCTGCCGGGCTGATTGGCGCGCCACCTCTATCGTCGTGCGCTCGTAAGGCGACATGCCGACGGCAAGGAGCACGTCGCCGCGTCCCGCATGCTGAAGGGCCTCCAGACCCTGTCCGACCATCTCGCCGACAAGCATCACCTTGCGCTCGCCTCCAGCCGCAAACGACATGATGTCAACGAAATGGCTTGCAACCGGATAAGCCGAACGCAAACCGAGGCCGAAAAGATTGCGCGATCCCGCAACAAGATCGGCGGCCGCGATGAATTGCATGGCGTTGCCGTATTCGCCAAGACTTGATATCTGCGCGGCGAGAGCGTCCGCAACGACCCCGGCCGTCGAGAACCCTGAATCGCCATCCGGTTCGATGCCCTGTCGGGCCGGCAATCCGGCTGTCGTCTCACGCAGCGCGCGCGCATAAAGATTGCGCATGTCCTCATAACCTTCGAGGCCGAGCCACCGCGCCAGCCGCATCATCGTGCTGTGCGAAACGCCGGCCTGCTGCGCTTGCTCGCGCATCGACATCAGCGCCACATCCTGAGGATGATCCAGCACGAAACGCGCCGCGATCCGCAATTGCGGCGGCATTGTCTCAAACCGTTCGGCCAACAGCTCCGCCAAAGGACCTTTTTCCATTCCCAGTTACCCCATCAACCCCGTCGCTCAGGCTACTCCGTAAACGCCCGAAACGCAACATATGGAACAAGACTCACCAAAATATTCCAAGTGGACTTTCATTTTCGATCATCCTGCCCTAGATTGCCACGGCAAGCTCCTGGTTCGCATTTACGAGCCCGGGCTTGCAACTTGAATAGCCCCTCAAGGAGACAATGATGGCTGCCACCCCTCCCATTACGTCCGGTTCTTCAGGGTCACCGGAGCAAAACCTGGACAAGATGATCAAGCAACAGGAACGCATGTTTAACCTGGAGATCACGAAAGATATCGCGAAATCCCAGCATGACATGCTGATGAGCACCGCCAAGACGCTCGGCGAGTCGGCTGAGAAGGCCTGACGCGAAGGATGCTCAAACTTATGCGCCGCCGACAGCAACCGGCGGCGCACCTGCATGACGGAAGTCCATGATCCGGCTGCATTTGAAATCGTCATCGGCGGGAGATGAAGTGGCATGACCGCTAGTCCTATCGGCAAATATCTTGACGCCGCGTCGGCGCGGCGGTTGCGATCGATCATCGCTCCGTCGCCGTCATCCGCACAGCCCATCACCCTCAACGTCACACACGGCTTTCACGCCGGCGCCGAACTCAGCCTGGTCGAGGTCCTGTATACGGTCGGCTCCAGCACCGAATCGGACATCGTCCTCAGGGATGCCGGCATCGCTCCGATCCACGCCAGGCTGCGTCGCAAGGGCAGCCAGTTTGAAATCGAAGCCGTCGGCGGCGACGTCGCGCTCGCCACAGGCGAAATCATCCATCAGGGACAGGGCAGCCGCTGCAGGTTGCCGTTCGTGATCGGTGTCGGCGACGCCCGCATCCAGCTAGTCAATCAGGAACACTCATCGAACCGGTGGACGATCGGCAGCCGCTCCATGCTGGTGGCCGGCAGCGTTCTCTTTGCCGTTTTCGCCGTTTCCGTCGCCGCCAACGGGTTCTCGCTCGCCAAGTCCGACCTCGCCAAGTCCGACATTGGCCCACAGGCATCTTCCCAAGACGATCGACCCGTCAGAATGGCTTTCACCGAGGAGCGCGGCCAGGAAGTGCTGGACGATTCATCGCCGGCGCAAATTCAAACCGTCGCCGATGCGGGGAGCCAGCTCAAACAGCGTCTCGATCAGTCCGGCATAAGCACCGTGACCGTCCAGCGATCGCCCGGGCGCCTCGTGGTTTCGGGCGTGATCCCGGATGACAAGAGCGGCGTCTGGACAGAGACGCAGTCCTGGTTCGACCAGACTTTCGGCGCTCATGTTCCCCTCGTATCCAATGTCATGACCGGCGACGCACAGCAGGCGCCGCGGCTGATGCTGCAGGCGATCTGGTATGGCGAGCGGCCCTACGTCATCGCGGCCGACGGCGCACGCTATCACGAGGGCGCATTCACCGATGACGGCTGGACCGTCAAGCATATCGGCGAGACGGAGCTTCTATTGACCAAGGGCGGCGCCACGGTCGCGCTGAAATATCCGTGAACCGCCGACTCGAAGGGCCACGCCTCGATTCGGCGAGGATGGAGACTGCCGGCCGCGACGTGCATCAGGCCGAAGGCCTGCGCGGTCAAACGATCAGCCGGCGACGGATGAATGGCGCCGACAAAACCGCAAAGGGTGCTCAGGGGACGAAGTCGGTCGCCGCCGCGGAGAGGCCTGAAACGGCGGAATTCCAGGCTGCTCGGGATGCGGCCGGCGAGTCGCTGGACGAAATACTCAGCAACTTCGTCATGCCCGCCATTTGGGAGCCGGCCATCCTGCGCCGCTCGGTGCCTATTCTACAGCATTTCATAGCGGACCTGGTCCCGGAACTTGAGGGCGGAGAGCAGCTCAAGACCCTCGCCAGAACGCTGATCGAGGATGAAATCGAACGTCATCGCGACCTGCTTGGCCGCATGCAGGAAGGAATCGAAATCTGACAGACCCGCATGACACCGTCCATCTGCTGCATGTCCTCGGCTATCTCTACGGCTGCCACGGGCAGGCCAAGCGGGGCGCGGCGTACCTGCTAATTGCCGCGCAGCTGTCGCCGGGAAATGCCGGCGTTCTCAGGACGCTGGCGCATCTGCTCATACTGGATGGCGAGGCCGAAAAGGCGCTTGCGACGATTGCCAGGCTGGAAACGTTGGAAGGAATGGACCACCCGGTGCTTGCATTGCTGAAGTCTCGCGCCCTGCTCGTGGCTGGGCGCAAAGCCGAGGCGCATAGCGCGCTGCTCAGCTTCCTGTCGCATCAGGCTGCCTGATGACCGCGTCGGAGCGACTTCTGCAACTCCTTGCCAGGCTCTCAGGCCGCAGCGACCTGATCATCGCCGTGCTGATGCTGACGGCAGTGGTGATGATGCTGATCCCACTGCCGACGTTTCTCGTCGACTTTCTCATCACCGCAAACATCGCCATCAGCGTGCTCATCCTGCTGGCGTCTTTTTATGTTTCCCATCCGCTGCAGTTTTCGTCGCTGCCTTCGGTGATCCTCATCGCCACCTTGTTTAGGCTGGCGATCACGATCACGACCACGCGGCTGATCCTGCTCCAGGCCGACGCCGGCCAGATCATTACCGCCTTCGGCACCTTCGTCGTGGGCGGCAGCATCGCGGTCGGCCTCGTCATCTTCCTGATCATCACCGTCGCGCAGTTCATCGTCGTTGCGCGGGGTGCGGAACGCGTTGCCGAAGTGGCCGCGCGCTTCACGCTCGATGCGCTACCGGGCAAGCAGATGAGCATCGATGCCGAGTTACGCAACGGCGATATCGATCAAGCGGAGGCCCGCCGCCTGCGCCAGCAATTGGAGCGCGAGAGCCAGTTGTTCGGCGCGATGGACGGCGCCATGAAATTCGTCAAGGGCGACGTCATCGCCGGCATTGTCATCATCCTGGTCAACCTGATCGGCGGTTTCGCCGTCGGCACGCTGCAGCACGACATGGCGCTGGGAGACGCGGCCGCGACCTATTCGCTGCTCACGGTAGGCGACGGATTGGTGGCGCAGATCCCGGCGCTGCTGGTCGCGATCGCCGCCGGTACCATGGTGACGCGCGTTGGCAGCGCGGACGGAACGGGCGATCTCGGCCGGCAGATAACCAGCCAGCTTCTGCGGGATTCCCGCGCGCTTGCTCTGGCGGCGGTGATCATGGTTGGCCTTGCCATGGTGCCCGGCTTTCCATCCATCGTATTTGTGGTGCTTGGCGCCTGCTTCGGCGCGGGCGCCTATGCCATCAATCGCCGCAACGTCGAAGGCTCCGAGCCCAAAGACATCGGCCACACCGCGGCGCAGGACGCAAGCCCCGCTTCGCTTGCGGCAACCACGACCGCGGCGCTGCCAGCCTCCTACCGCGTCGTCGTGGGCCTCGGCTCCGAACTCGCAGGCGTGATTG
>NZ_PNOT02000217.1 GCF_002879535.1 Mesorhizobium intechi | reverse complement strand
GTTGGGACTAGCCGCCTTTGGCTGGCTGGGCTGGGCGGCCAGCTCGCCGCCGTCATGCCATGGGCCGAACCGGTCGATGGCCAGCGCGGCCAGCACGATCAACGGCAAGGCGAGGAAGACCTTGCGCAGTCCGGGCCTGCCGGTCTCCTGCGGCTCGGCGGCGCGGCCGAACAGCGGCGCCCCGGCCGGATGTGCAGGCTGCCCTCGCACCAGCCCGGCCCAGAACGCGACCGCGCCGACGAGGCAGGCGAACGCCAGCAGCGAGAAGGCCGCCATCCGCGTCCCCCAGGCCCCATGCATGGCCGTCAAATCCTTGCCGCCCGGCAAGAGATAGAGATGGACCAGGCAAGCCGCAGCCAGGGCCGTCAACAGCACCGCCAGCAACCTGTCGGCGCCCCTGGTCATGGCGCAAGGCTCATGGCCGTGACGCCGCCGACCATGGCATCGGCTTCGATATTGGCAGGCTTTGATCGCATCGAATTCCTCGCCCCGGCCGATCTTACGCAAGGCCGCGGCGGAGTCGAGTGGCCGTCGGTGCGAATGCGCCGTGGGCGCGAACGCACGGAAATGGCTGGACATTCCTTGCTTCGTTCGAGACAAGGCTCGGCCAATCAGGGGAGCGTCCATGACACAGGCGACCAGGCCGGTGCTGACCGGCGGGACGGTAACGCTGAGGCCGCTGACCCGGCTTGATGCGCCGGCGATCCATGCGGGGCTGGAAGACCCGGAAGCCAGGCGGCTGACGGGCACGCACGCCAGGCATACGCTGGCTGAGATGGAGGCCCATTACGCCCGGGCCGAAACGGCAGCCGACCGCTGCGACTATGGCATCATCGCCGGCGGCGCTTTGATCGGCGAAGCCGTGGTGAACGGCATCGACTGGCCGAACAAGGCGGCATCGTTTCGCATCGTCATCTGGCAGGCAACCGCTCGCGCCAAAGGCTTCGGCAGCGCGGCCGCCGCGCTGCTGCTTCGCCACGGCTTCGAGGCACTGGGGCTGAACCGCATCGAACTGGAGGTCTACGCGTTCAACCCGCGCGCCAGACGGGTGTACGAAAAGCTCGGCTTCCGGCTCGAAGGCACCCGGCGCGAGGCCTTGATCTGGGACGGCGAAGCTGTTGACGCCCACATTATGAGCCTGCTGAAGCGCGAGTACCGCGCGGCATCGCCGATGGGCGGATGACTGCGGACCGCGCCGCCAGCCGGCGCCAGGGCACCTACTTCAACTCCACCCAGACAGGCGCGTGGTCGCTGGCGCCATCCTCACCGCGCACGGCACGGTCGATGCCCGCCCCCTTCAGCCGGCGGGCGAGCGTCGTCGACAGCAATATGTGGTCGAGCCTGAGGCCCGCATCGCGCGGCCAGCGGTTTCGGCGGTAATCCCAGAAGGTGTAGAGCGTCTCCTTCGGATAGACCTTGCGCAGCGCGTCAAGCCAGCCCTGATTGATGAGGGTGGCGAAGGCGGCCCGGCTTTGCGGTTGCACCAGCGCGTTGTCGTCGTAGGAGCGGGTGGCATAGATATCGCGCGGCTCGGGCACGATGTTATAGTCGCCGGCCAGCGCGACCGGCAGGCCGGTGTCGAGGAGTTGCGCCGCATGCGCCTCCAGCCGCTTGTGCCAGGCAAGCTTGTACTGAAATTTCGGCCCCGGCTGCGGATTGCCGTTCGGCGCATAGAGGCAGGCGACGACGATGCCGTCGACCGCCGCCTCGATGTAGCGGCTCTGCTTGTCGGCATCGTCGCCGGGCAAGGCATCGCGGGTCAGCACCGGCTCGGCGCCACGCGCCAGGATGGCGACGCCGTTCCAGGTCGGCTCACCCTTCCACACCGCGCCATAGCCGGCATCGGCAAGCGCGGTGCGCGGAAACTGCATGTCGCGCGCCTTGAGTTCCTGCAGGCAGACGACATCGGGTTTCGCAGCCGCCAGCCAGGCCAGCAATTTTTCCAGCCGGCTGTTGATGTTGTTGACGTTGAACGTGGCGAGTTTCATCGGCGGGTCAGGCGGCGGTCCGGCCTGCCCAAGCCTTCGCCGTCTCCGACACCGTCTTCAGATGATCGGCCGTCGAAAATCCGGAAATGCCCTTGCGCGGCTTGAGGTCATGGTCGCCATCCTCGAGCCAGACCAACTCGATCGCATCGGACAACCCATAACCCGCCACCTCGTCGCGCGTGCCGAACTCGTCGCGCGTGCCTTGAAAAATCAGCGTCGGCGTCTTCAGCCCGATCAGATGTTTGGTGCGCAACTGGTCAGGCTTTCCGGGCGGATGGAAGGGATAGCCGAGGCAGACCAGCCCTGAAATCTCGCCCTTGGCGAACATCTCGTCCGCAATCATCGAGGCGACGCGCCCGCCCATCGACTTGCCGCCGATGATGAGCTTGCCCGTCACGCCCCTGGCCCTGAGGTCGGCGATCGCCTTGACGTACTCGGGATTCACCGTCTCGGCGCGCGGCGGCGGCTTGCGGTGGCCGTAGCGGCGCGCCGCCATGTAGTGGAATTCGAAGCGCGCCACCTGGAAGCCGGCCGTGGCCAAAGCCTTCGCTGTAGCGGCCATCGAAGGAGAATCCATCGACGCGCCGGCGCCGTGGGCGAGCAGGATGGTGACGGGAGCGGTGTCGAAGCCATCGAAGAGGAAGTGGGTCATGGGGCGGCTCGCGCGACGGTGACGCTGCAAATCTCCCCTCTGGACGGGGGAGATTGGCTGTTGTCTCGGCCTTCGCCAATCATGGTCACCCCGCCGTCCGCGCAAGCTGCATATCCACGAACTGCACGCCCCTGGCCGCCACGCCGGCCCATTCGGACTCCGCGTCGAGCTCCAGGTAGCGCACCCAGAGACGCCGCGCCTCGGGCAGATTGCCGGCGTCGAATTCCAGCCTCGCCAGGTTGAACACCGGGTCGGCATAGCTCTTGTCGAGCGCGATCGCCTTCTGCAAATGCCGCCGCGCGGTGGCGTCGCGGCCCTGCTCGCTCATGAGCCCAGCGAGGTTGAACCAGGCTTCAACGAAGGCAGGGTCGAGCTTTATCGCCCTGGCGTAGTCATGCGCGGCATCCGCCGCCTGGCCGCCGGCGCGCAGGCAGTTGGCGCGGTTGAAGGCGGCGATGGCGTCGCTCGGGTCGATGGCGAGGCAGCGCTGGTAAAGTGCCGCAGCACCTTCATGATCGCCACCCTCTTCCGCCGCTTCGGCCTCGGCAAACAAATCCTCCAGCGTGTCGTCGCCTTGTGCGGCGGCCCCCAGATCGAACAGCAATTGCCCGTCGAGCTCGCTCTGGCCGCCTTCGAGATAGATCGCGTCGGGACGGCCGTGCTGCGAGCCGACATTGAGCGATTTGGCGGTGAGCGAGGCGACCGGGCCGGAGCGGTGCACGGAGCGCGCGATCGCGCCCCAGGTGGCGCCGCCGGCCACCAGCCCGGCATATTTGCGCGCCAGGATCAGGTCGCGGAAGGAATAGGGTTCGCAATCATGCTCGAAGGCATCGAACAAGGTGAGCAGGTCGAGGTCCGCGCCCGACAGCCTGGATTGCTCGATCAACGATTGCCTGGACAATGACGATGCTTCTGGCGCCTTCATCAGGCCGAGCAGGCGCAAAAAGCCGTTCTCGCTGATCAGCGTGCGCCCGGCCGCGCGTTCGGCAGCGACGCGGCGCTCGATTCCGGCGTCGCCGTTCTTCGTCAATCCGGCCTTGGCCAACACCGTCCGGCCGAACACGACATGCGTGGTGCGTCTGGTGATGCCGCGCCGGAGCTGGCCGTGCTGGCGCTCGACCTCGCGTGCGGCGAGCCGCAGGGGAAACGCCGCCAGCGCGCCGATGGTACCGAAGACGGCCCCGGCCGGTGCCGTCATTTCTTGCTCTTGCCGACCGCCTTGAGCAGACTGGCCTTCAGCGGATTTTCGGGCGCGCCGCCCGCTGCCGCCTTCTTGGCGGCGGGTTTTGCCGCCACTTCATCGGCCTTGCTCTTCGACTTGGCCGGCGGCTTCGACTGCGACAGGCTGGCCTTGAGCGCATCCATCAGGTTGATGACATTGCCGCGCTCGGGCGCGGCCGCGATGATCGGCTTGTGGCCCTTGAGCTTCTCGCGGATCATCGCCATCAGCGCGATCTCGTAGCGGTCCTCGTAATCCTTCGGATCGAAGGTGGTTTCCTTCTGCTTGATCAGCGCTTCGGCGAGCTCGAGCATTTCCGGGTCGGGCTTGCCGGCCGGAATGTTGCCGAAATATTCAGCGGTTCCGCGCACTTCGTTCGGGTTCCTCAACGTGCACACGAACATGCCGTTCTCGCGCGCGCCGATCGTCACCACCCGCTCGCGGCTGGACAGCACCAGCCGCGCGATCGCCAGCTTGCCGGATTTGCGCATGGCTTCGCGCAGCACGGCAAAGGTTTCCTCGGCCATCGCGCCATCCGGCGCCAGGTAATAGGGCGCATCCTGGTATATGACATCGACCTCGCCCTCGTCGACGAAGGCCTCGATGTTCATCGTGTGGTTGGATTCGATACGCACCGTGTCGAGGTCGGCATCATCGATGATGATGTACTGCTTGTCCTCGTACTCGTAGCCCTTGACCAGGTCCGAACGCTCGACGAGCCCGAGTTCGGGATCGACCGGCTTCATGTTGATGCGGTTATGGGTCTTCTTGTGCAGCTGATTGAACGAGATGCGCTCGCTGGTCGTCGTCGCCGGATAGAGCCGGACCGGACAGCTGACGAGGCTGAGCTTGAGATAACCCTTCCAACTTGCCCTGGGCGCCATGATACACTCCTACGCGGCCATGCACTGTCACACCGGTGCAGCGCTTTTCGTCCGCAGGACGAACGAGGCTGCGCAAATCCTACACCGACCCCGCACAATACCGGCAAATCCCTGACGAAATGTTTTAGGGTCCAGAGAGTTCGCGCACAGAGAATAATTCAAATTGTAGGAAGCGTCGATGGACTTGGGTTCCTCTCCCCGTTTCACGGGGGCGAGGAACCCAAGTTCCGAAACGGCAGATCCCGCGCAAAATCCTCGATATCCGCCCAGGGATCGCCCGATGTCTCCAGCAGCCCCGGCAGCGAGGAATAATTCAGATCCTGCGGCGCGTCGATCGCCTCCAGGTCGCTCCAGCTCACCGGCGTCGAGGCCGGCAAATTGGTGCGGGCGCGCAGCGAATAGGGGGCAGCGGAAGTGTGGCCGCGGGCGTTGCGGTGATAGTCGATGAAGATGCGCTTCTTGCGGTTTTCCTTGCCCATGGTGGTGGTGAACGTGTCGGGCGCGGTGGCCGCCAGATGGGTGGAGATGGCGCTGGTCGCCTGGTGCAGCTTCTTCCAGTTCTGCTTGGGTGTCACCGGCACGGTGATGTGGATGCCGTTGCCGCCGGACGTCTTGGCGAACGGCACCAGCCCCAGCCCCTCGAGCTCGCCCTTGATGTGGACGGCGGCTTCCACCACTTCGCGCCAGGAAATCCCCTCGCCCGGATCGAGGTCGAAGACGATCTGGTCGGGCTTGTCGAGGCTGGTGCGGTGCGTGCCCCAGGTGTGAAATTCGACGACGCCGAACTGCGCCAGCGCCAGATAGCCTTTTGCGCCCTCGACCGAAAGATAGGATTTGGTTTCGCCCTCGGAATTGGTCGCCTGGAACGTCACCACCGAGGGCGGCATGCCGGTGAAGGCGTGGCGCTGGAAGAAGCAGTCCTTTGGCAGCCCGGTCGGACAGCGCACCAGCGACACCGGACGGCCGAGGATATGCGGCAGCATGAAATCGCCGACCAGCGCGTAATAGACGGCGATGTCTAGCTTGGTCGGCCCGGTCTTGCCGAACAGCCGCCGCTCCGGATTGGTCACCCAGATCGTGGCGAGATCCGCCTCCGAGATCAGCCGCTTGCGCTTGGCCGAGACCGGCGTCGACAGGCCGACATCCCTGAGACCGCGAAACACGCCATGGCGCAACGCATTGTCCGCCGTGCGGTTGGCATAATGGATGCGCGCCGAAAACAGCGGCTTCACCCAGTGCATCTCGCGCATGACCTCGCGCGGTACGCCTTCTGGCGCCGTGGCGCCGGAAGTCAGCGGCTCCAGCCGGGCGAGCAGGTCGGTCGCCGTCTCGGCATCGAAGCCGGTGCCGACCTTGCCGCGATAGTGCAGTTCGCCTTCCTCCCATTCGGCCATGCCGAGTGCCGCCAGCCCTTCCGCGGCGTCCGAGACCGTGTAACCCGCGATGACGAAATCATCCTTCTGCAGCGCCTTGCTCTTGGTCCAGCTCTTGGTGCGGCCGCTCTGGTAGATCGCCGAGGCGCGCTTGGAAATCACGCCTTCGAGCCCGAACTCCGTCGCCTGGTCGTACAGCCCCTGCCCTGAGCCCTCGACATGGTCGGAGAACTGGATGGCGGAATTCGCCCCGAGCCCGCCAAGCAGCTCGGCCAGCAGCGCCTTGCGCCGGATCAGCGGTGCCTTCAGCAGATCCCACCCGTCGAGATGCAGGAGGTCGAAGGCATAGAAATGCAGCTTGCTGCCGGCGCCCGCGGCCAGCGCATCCTGCAGCAGGGCGAAGCGGCTTATGCCCTTGGCGTCGAGCACGACGATCTCGCCGTCGATGATCGCCTCGCGGCACGGCAGTTTGGCGAAGGCATGCGGCAGGTCGCCATAGCGCTTCGTCCAGTCGATGCCGCCGCGGGTGATCAGCCGCACCTGCCCGTCTGACAGATGCGCCATGGTGCGGTAGCCATCGAATTTGATCTCGTGCAGCCAAAGTTCGTTGGTGTTCTCGGCAGGGCCTTCGCCGCCCGGCGGCCTCGGCGCCTGCGTCGCCAGCTGCGGCTCGATGCGGCTGAGCGCCGGCGCCTTCACCGCGCCCGGCAGTTCGCCGGGTTTCAGGGAGCCCGGCTTTGGCGCGGACGCGGCCGCCGGCTTCGCGGCCGCCGCCAGTTCCTCGATGCGCAGGCCGGATTTCACGCTTTCGGGCCGCGCCTCCAGGATATTCAACGCCGTGTCGGCGGCGAGATCGCGCTCCTTGAACAGCAGCCAGTTCTTCTTGTTCTCGTCCTCGCCGGGCTTGGGCTTCAGGCGGGTCAGCATCCAGCCGCCATTGAGCTTTTCGCCGGCCAGCCGGAACTTGAAAGCGCCGGTGCGCAGGCTCTTCTCGACATCGTCCATCGGCGCCCAGGTGCCGGTGTCCCAGACGATCATCGGCCCGCCGCCATATTCCCCCTCGGGAATGACGCCCTCGAAATCGATATATTCGAGCGGATGGTCCTCGGTCTCGACCGCCAGCCGCTTGTCGGCTGGATTGAGCGAGGGCCCACGCGGCACCGCCCAGCTCTTCAGCACGTCGCCGACCTGCAGGCGCAGATCATAATGGTCCGCGGTGGCGTGATGTTTGTGGACGACGAAGCCGTTGCCGTCGCCGCTGATCAGCCCGCCGGCCGGTTCCGGCGTTTTGGAGAATTCGCGCTTGGCGCGATAGGATTTGAGTTTGGCGGGAGCGGGCATGATCAAGCACCGCAGCCCTTGGCAAGCAGGAGCAACCGCCGCGTTCCGGAACGGATGGAAGTCACGCTCTCAATCGTCGGCGGCCGGCGTCAGCTCGAGCTCGGCCGGCGACAGGCCCTGCTGCAGCTGGGCGAGCCGGAACTCGTCCACCCAATAGGCCTCGCCGTCGACCAGCACGCGTGCGCGGTAGGCCCCGTCCGAAAAGCTTTGCGCGGTGATGTAGACCTTGTGGGCGTCGAGCGCCTTGCGCACCGCGGCGCGCTTGGCATTCTGGCTGGTGACGGGACTGAACATGACGCTGCCCTCGGTCGCCCTGACACAGCGGGCGACTGGCTCAAGGATGACGGAGACACGCTGTCCTGTCAATTTCGGGCACGAACACGGCGTGGGACGGCAAAAGATTGCAGACAGTCCGGACCGGAGCTGTTTTCAGCTTGCCGGTCCGGAACCATCCACCGCCTTGTGTCCTTCCCAAGACAGTGGACCAGATATAAGCATCGACGCCGGTCCGCTTTGACATGGATCAAGCGCAGCCATGCAGGATCCGCCGGCGGCCAAGACGGCCATGTGCGGAATAAATTCCGGCACCGGGCCGCGCTGTTGGCTGGCGAAAACCGCGCCTCCCTGTCGAAATGCGCTCCGGGCGAACGACATTGATGCGGCGCCGATGCGGCGCGATCACCTCAAACAGGGAGCACCATTCATGGCCAAGATGCTTGTCATCTACAAAACCCCGGCCGATCCGGCGGCCTTCGAGCGCCACTACCACGACATCCATGTGCCGCTGGCCAAGCAATTGCCTGGACTGCTTCGCTATGAGATCAGCCGGTCGCCCGTCATGAACGTCCTGCCGGGCGAGACGCCCT
Source organism: Mesorhizobium intechi (assembly GCF_002879535.1). GTDB lineage: Bacteria > Pseudomonadota > Alphaproteobacteria > Rhizobiales > Rhizobiaceae > Mesorhizobium > Mesorhizobium intechi. The sequence goes on along the minus strand of NZ_PNOT02000217.1, from coordinate 9,803 downwards.
ACAGGGTCGCCATCCTCTATTTCGACAGTCTGGAGGCCATTCGCACGGCCTTTGCCAGCGAGATCGGCCGCGCCTGCGCGGAGGACCGGCGAAAGTTAGCGGGGGATGACGATCTGGTGACGATGCTGCTCTTCGACACCGAGCCGCTGTGAGCCCTCATCTCGCGGCGGGCGACCATCGGGTCCTGCTCCCGAAGCTGCTTCGGGAGCCATTCTTCAATTCTTCAGCCGCCGAAACCGCCGCATCAAGCCCTGCACGGCCTTGTACAGCCCGGGCTTGGAGCGCACGAAAAGCTCGGTCTTCCCGCGCAGCCTGATATAGGCGGTCGAACCTCTTCCGCGCAGCGTCACCGCCTCGCACAATTCGCCCAGCACCGCGCTCGAAGCGCCGATGTGCTGCTTGTAGCCCTGGCTGCCGACCGACAGGTCGAAGCAGTCGAGCCCCTGCGCCACCCCCCACATCATCAGCTTGCCGATCGTCGTCAGGCCCGGCGAGGCGTTGGCCACCGCGTCCTGGTCGATCCCCAGCAGAAGCGCGTGCAAGGTGCCCTTCATCACCAGTACGTACATGACGGCGAGATAGGCGTCACCGACACGCAGTCCAAACAGCCGCACGGAGCCGTCCGACAACCCCTGCAAGGCGGCGTTGCGGTAGAAATCGACGACCGGCGCCTGTGTCAGGAGGTCGAAGCGCCCGAGCTCGCGGAAGCGGTTGAGCCTAAGCTCCAGCAGTGTTGCGAACTGCTCTTCGACCATGTCGGCCGTGTCGGCTTCGACGAGATCGAGCTTGCCCATCTGTTCGAAGCGGCGGCAGTGCTTGTGGAAATTCTTGGCGAAGGACGATTTGCAGATGCGCTTGATCAGTGTCTGCGGATCGCCATTCAGGGCCAGGCTCGAAGCGATCTGGATGGAATCGCGCGTCAGCGAAAGCAGCGCCAGCGGATTGGGCACGCCATGTATCTCTCGCGGAATCCCCACGATGTGGAAGCGGTCCGTCGGCGGCAGCACGGCGCGCACCGCCGCCCAGGCGGCGTCGGCGCTCTGGGTGGTCCAGGGTCTCGCATCGGCCAGCAGCGGCGCCGAATAATCGCACACGCCGCAGCTCAGCCATTCGATCACATGATGGCCCATGGCCCGGCGGCGCATCAGCGGCAACAGCATCACCGGCGCGCCCGTCGCGGCGTCGTTGACCTCGACGACCAGCAGTTCGGCGTTTTTGGGCATCAGCCGATTGGCGATCCCTTCTACCCAGGCAAGGCCCTGATGGCCCGTGCACAAGCCGGTCGCCTCAAGACGCAGCCACAGTGGCCTTACGGAATCGAAGCTTGTGTGTAGCCGCGCGTCAAAATGCGCGACGGCGCCCCAACCGGCGACAATTGGGGAAAGCGGTCGGCCCGGTGCATCCCCCACCGCGACTGTTCGCATTGCATGGCCTGCCACGTACTTCTCCGTCGTTCAGGCCTGCTCTCAACGTCCTCCACGCGAACGCCGCAAACCTCGCATCAGTCTCTGGGCCGCATCGAGCAGCCGTGGTTTGGATCGCACGAAGGCCTCGGTCCGGTTGCGCAGGACGATGGCAGTGCTCGCCGCCCTGCCCCGCATCGTGTATCCATGAGAGAGTTCCACAAGCACCGAACCCTTGGCGCCCATATGTTCCTTGTAGCTCTGGTTGCCGACCGACAGGTCGAAATAGTCGAAGTCTTGCTCGCGGGCCCACCCCATCAGCCTGCCGATGATCGCCATTCCAGGTGAGACATTGGGCACGACACTCTGGTCCATAGCTATCAGCAGAGCATGAACAGTCCCTTGATGGACAAGCAGGTATTGAACCGCGATCAGGGAGCCGCCCACGCGCAGCCCGAAGAGCCGCACCGAGCCGTCCGACAGGCCCTGGATGGCTGCGTCCCGGTAGAAATCGACGACCGCCTCCTGCGTCAGCAGGTCGAAGCGGCCAAGCTCGCGAAACCGGCTGAGCCGCATCCGGACCAGTTCGCCGAAGATTTCCTCCACCTGTTCCGGCGAGCCGGCCTGGACGAGTTCCACGGCGCCGAGCCGTTCGAGCCGGCGCCAGTCCTTGCCGAACTCCTTGACGAAAGATGGCCTGCAGAGACGCTTGAGCACGGTTTCCGGGTCGCCGTCGATGGCGAGACCAAAGGTTGTCTGGACGGAATCGCGTGTGGTCGTCAGCAAGGCCAGGGGATTGGCGACGCCGCTGATCCGCCGCGGTATTCCCGTGATATGGAAGCGATCCGCCGACGGCAGCACGGAACGCACCGCCGCCCACGCAGCCTGCGCCGATTGGGCGGTCCACGCACCCGCATCGGCCAGCAGCGGTGCCGAATAGTCGCACACGCCACAGCTCAACCACTCGATCACCCGATGCTGGAAGGCTGAGCGCAGCATCAGCGGCACCAGCATCAAGGGCGCGCCCGTCACCGCGTCGTTCACTTCAACGATAAGCGGCGCCGCGCCTGCCGGCATCAGCCGCGCCACGATCCCCTCGACCCACGCAAAATGCTGGTGGGCGGTGCAGACACCGTCCATTTGGAAGCGCAGCCACAGCGGCCTGACCGCTTCAAGGCTTGTGTGCAATCGCGCCGTGTACGCGTCGTTCGCGGGGACCGTCACGGGACGGGACGCTTGCCCCGCGGGCAAGCCGTCATCGACCGTAGCAATTTGTACCGCCTGGCCAGCCACATCCATCTCCTATCGCTTTACCGCGGCGAACGAGACCGCCCGCCGCCAGGAGCCCAAACGGCTGTTACGCTGCTGGTCCGGATGCTCGATGTTCCACATGCGGTGATGCGCGAAATACCACGATGCCGCCAGCACGAAGGTCTCGGAGACCGCGGAGCCCAGCAGGGCCCATGGTGGGGACGCGACGGCCAGCAGGATGGCGATCAGTGCCAGCCCGATGATGGCGCCGCCCATGGTGATGAAGGCGACGATGCGGAAATCGCCGAAGATCTCCAGGACGATGCGGGGCATGATGTAGAGCATGATCGGGATGAAATTCGCCGTCACGAAAAGCCCGATGACCCCGACCGAGGCATCCTGCAGAGCCTGGGATTTGATCATCGGCAGGACGAACAGGATGGCGCATCCATAGGCCAGGCCGCCGAGCCCCATGACCACCGACCAGATCTTCGCCTGCGACCAGACGCGGCGCGTTTCATTGCGCCGCATCAGCTTGGCGAGCTCCGGCTGCGTCATGTTGACGAAAGCAAGGCTGATGATGCGCAGCGGCGCGAACAGCACGATCACCGCCGCCAGCGGCGCGTAAGCCGCGGGTCCGGCAATGCCGGCGACCAGCAGCGCCAGGCATTGTCCCTGGATGTTGGTGGTGGTCGCGCTGAAGGCCGACCAGCACAGCTGGCGCCAGAGCCTGGTATAGCGCCGCCGCGTCGGCATGCGGAAGCTGATGCGAAGCGTGCGGGGCGCCAGCCGCGCCAGCACGAGGATGCCGATCACATTGGCCGCGGCAAGGGCATAGAACACGGTCTGCAGCGCGGCCTCGGCGAACCAGATCGCCAGGCCGGCGAACACGGTGCCGGCGATTGTGAAGGACGCGTCGCTGACGGAGACGATCACCTGCTGTCGACGCGCGAAGAATGCCGTGCGCATATGGCTGCGCAGCGACCAGGCACCGACGAAGCAGCCGGCCGCAATGCCGCTCGGGTCGCCCAGGAGGCGCATCACGACAGCCGTGCCGACGGCCATCAGCAGCGCCACCACCAGCGCCGCGGATCCGAAGGCCACGTCATGGGCATCGACGCCGGCGCTGTTGGTGCTCTTGCCCATCCATATCGAGGCCGGAACCGCGGTCAGCGACCTGATGTAGGACAGGCCGACGCCGCCCATCACCATGGCGATGGCGAAGAGGCCGTAGCCTTGCGCCGACAGCATGTGCAGCAGCGCGATGTTGAGGGCGAAATGAAAGCCGCTCTGCATCGCCTCGCCGCCGATCATCAGCACGAGACGCCGCACCAGGTGGAGGGGGAACTTCACGGCCGTGTCTCCGCCTGGCGGGTGCTGGCCGTCCGGTCCGGCCTTGCGATGGCAGCCTTCAGCTTGTCGGCGGCGATGGCCGCGATCGCGGCCGCGGCGACCGGTTCGCTGAACACCGTCTCGTAGCGCTTGCGCCCGGCGGCGACGAAACCGCGCCAGGCCTCAGGAGCGAGGATGATCTGCTGCAACTTCGCCGCCAACGCCGCTGCGTTGCCTGGTGGAACATGCCAGCCGGTCTCGCCGTCAGCGACCACTTCGACCAGCCCGCCGATCGCCGACACCAGTGGCGGCCGGCCATGGGCCATCGCCTCGATGGCGACACGGCCGAGCGATTCCGGACGCCGCGACGGCACGGTGACGATGTCGGCCCAGCGGTAATGCTCCGTAGGGTCCGGTATGAAGGGCAAGGCGCTGACCTGTCCGGCCAGCCCCATGGTTTCGACCAGTTCCGCCAGCGCGCGTTCGCGCTCGACGCTTTCGAAGGCGCCGCCGACCAGCCGCACCTCGATCCTTGACCTCAGTTCGGCCGGCAGTGAGGCGATCGCCTCCAGAAGCACTTCCTGGCCCTTGATCCGGTTGACGCGGCCAAGCAGCAGCACCCGCAGCGGGCGCTTGCCGTCATAGGTCATCGCCTCCGCCGCCGCCGGACCGGCAACGCCATTATAGACAACGTAGGAGCGCGCGGATCTCGGCTCGCCGAAGGTGTCGCGCGTCGCTTTCGAGTTGAAGATGAGATCGGCATGGCTCCAGTGCATCAGCCCGACGAGGATCCGGCGCAGCACACCTTCGGGAATTTCATGGATGTGCAGCAGCGCCTTGGCAGGCAGCAGGCGCGAGGCCAGCGCATAATCGGCGACGATCGAGGTGTTGACATAGACGAGGTCGAAATCGCGCAGGCGCCGCCATGCCCGCCACAGAGCGACCGGCAGCCGCGCCATCTCGATGGTCGCCAGCCTCAGCATCGCCTGGCGCCTGAGCACCCAGAGCGGCTCGAAGACGATGCGGCTGGCATGAGGCTGCAGGATTTCGACGATCGGTCCGCCGCGCGGCAGGACGACTTCGATGTCGGCCAACGGAAACGCGGCGCGCAGCGCCGCCACGCTCTCCGCGAAGCTGCGGTCGGAGCCGTAGAGTTCGTACCCCTGATGGATGCAGGCAATCCGCATCTTCACGCGCATCTTTCTGCCAGGGGTGGTGTGACGATTCCGCCGCCTGACCATTACCGGCGACCGGAAACGTCAAGCCCAACACCCCCTTTGGACTTCACTGGTTTCAGTGCGGTCATGAAACGGATCTGGATCCGGTCCACCACACCAACGCTGCGCGCCTTCCGCCGATTCCGGCGCGCAGAAGTCCATCAGCAAGGTTCATGCCGGGCTAATATATCCATTCGCGGGCCGACTGGCCCCGGCATCGCCTCGTTTCGGTACACATACGTTCGGAAGGTTGACCGATAGTGAAACAACTCCGGCAGTTGGAACAAATATTTTACAACCCCGATGCGACAATGGCCGGAATCAGGCCTGGCAGGCATTTTGCAAGGCCGCGGTTTGAGACGGGACAGCCTCCCACAGCGGATCGGACGGATTTGAAAACGCCAGCCATGATACCGGAACAGCCTTCCATCCTGATCCTGGGGACGCGCGGCATCCCCGCCGCCCATGGCGGCTTCGAGACCTTCGCCGAGAAACTGGCACTTTTTCTGGTCGCACGCGGCTGGAAGGTCGGCGTCTACTGCCAGGAAGAGGTCGAGCGGATCGACCAGAGGGTGCGCCTCGACAGCTGGCGCGGCATCGATCTCATCCACGTCCAGGTTGCCTCGAAAGGCCCGCGCGCGACGCTGGAATTCGACTGGCAATGCGTGCTCGACGCCGCGCGCCGGCCCGGCGTCTGCCTGGTGCTCGGCTATAATGGCGCGGTCTTCCTGACCTGGCTCAGGCTGATGCGGCGCAAGGTCATCACCAACATGGACGGCATCGAGTGGCGCCGCCCCAAATGGGGTCGCGCGGCGCGCACCTGGTTCTGGCTCAATGAGTGGATCGGCGCCTGGGCTTCGCACCGCCTGGTCGCCGACCATCCGGTCATTGCCGATCACCTGGCGACGCGCCGGCCGCGCAGGGCCATTTCCACCATCGCCTATGGCGCCGATCCGGTGACATCGGCACCCGAAGCGCCGGTGCGCGCGCTGGGCCTCGAGCCCGGAAGATACCTGATCTCCATCGCGCGCATCGAGCCCGACAACAGCATCCTGCCGATAGTCGAAGCCTTCTGCAGCCGCAAGCGCGACATAAAGCTGGTGGTGCTGGGCACGCTGTCCGACCAGATCCCCTATCATGTCGCCGTCCGCAAGGCAGCGAACGCCTCGGTGGTGCTGCCCGGCGCCATCTACGACCAGGCGGCGGTGAAGGCGCTCCGCTATCATGCGCGCGCCTATATGCATGGCCACACGGTCGGCGGCACCAACCCGTCGCTGGTCGAGGCGCTCGCCGCCGGCAACATGGTGATCGCGCACGACAATCCCTACAACAGATGGGTCGCCGGGGCCGCAGCCATCTATTTCACCGACACGCGAAGCTGCGCCGAGCGGATGCAGCAGGCGATGGAGGACGACGCGCTGGTCAATGCCTGCGGCGAAGCCGCCAGGACACGCGCCCGTGAAGCCTTCCGCTGGGAGGATGTGCTGCTGGCCTATGAGAATGAAGCCTACCGGCTTCTCGGCGTCACGTCAGCCCGAACGGCCGCGATCGACCGCCCCTCGCCCGGCGCGGTATGACGGGCTGGTCGCGCCGGCGGCTTCTCACCAACGCGCTGTCGACGGCGCTGGTGCGCGCCGCTGCATCGCTGGCGCCACTTTCCACCCCGTCCGCTTTTGCCGCCAATGGCGCATGGCGTTTCCGCCGTGGTGTCAACGCCTGGCCGTGGTTTGCGCTGACACGCGAATTTCCCGCCCCGCGCACCGACTATGCCTGGCCGCCCTTCCAGTCGCAGCGCCCGGTACCGACCCCTGACGACCTTGGTCGGCTGCGCGCCACCGGGCTCGACTTCATCCGCCTCCCCGTCGATCCCGGCCCGTTCCTGGCCGCCGACACCGCCACACGCGGCAAGCTGCTGGACATGCTGGACGCCGCCGTAAACGCCACGCTCGACGCCGGCCTCGGCATCATCGTCAACGTCCAGGCCAATGGCGCCACCCATTACTGGAATCCCGACCGCATGGTCTCCAGCACCGCCGCGCCCGAATTCGAGGCCTATCGCGCCCTCGTCGGCGAGCTTGCCGGCCGGCTGGAGCGGTTCACGCCTGATATGGTGGCGCTGGAGCCGGTCAACGAGCCGCCGCAGTCCTGCGATTCCAACGTCTGGTCGAACGTCCAGGCAGCCCTGCTGACGGCGGCCAGGACGTCGTCCCGGACCTTGCCGCTGATCGTCACCGGCGGCTGCGGCTCGATGGTGAGCGGGCTGGCGGCACTCGATCCGGCGCCGTTGGCGGCCTTCGAGCCGATCCTGTTCACCTTCCACTTCTACGAGCCCTATCTGTTCAGCCACCAGGGCGCGCCGTGGATGCGCGAGCCGGTCTATCGCGCGCTGAACAATGTGCCGTGGCCGGCCTCCGCCGGCTCGCTCGACGCGACGCTCGCCTCCGTCAGGGCGCGCATGGCGCGGGATACGGAGACCTCGGAAGCCGACAAAAAGGCCGCCTATGCGGAAACCGAGCGCGTGCTGAAGGTCTATTTCGACGCCAAGCCCGACCGCTGGTTCATCGACAAATATCTCGGCCAGGCGCGTGCCTGGGCCGATGCCTACGGCATTGCGCCGGAGCGTGTCATCATGGGCGAATTCGGCGCGCTGCGCACCGACGCGCGCTACACCGCCGCCCCCAACCCCGACCGCGCCCGCTACATTGCCGATGTCCGGCAGAGCGCCGAGTCGTTCGGCTTCCCCTGGGCCTTCTGGGACCTCTTCGACGGCATGGGCATGATGGACGACACCACGCGCGCTCTCGACCCGGCAATGGTCGACGCGCTGGGGTTGAGGATGCCGGCGCAATAGCGACCTTCGCAACGCGGGGAAGCCGACGTTAACGCCGCGGCGGCAGGCCCTGTCGCAGGCGATCGCCCGGTCCGCGCACGCCTTGCCCCATCACCCTTGCCGGCCGGTACAGCACCAGCGCGATCACCACGAATTTGGTCATCAGCGTCGTCTTCGACGCCAGGCTTTCGGAGGTGTTGAGCAGGATCAGCCAGCCCAGCATGGTCAGCCAGATGCCGGAATGGCAGCGGCGTGCCACCTCGTGCATGAACAGGGCGAAGCCGACGAACAACAGCAGGGTGAAGAAGGCGCCCTGGTAGAGGATCAGGCGGATGATCGGGTTCTCGATGCCCTGCTCGAGGCCGCTGATGCGGCGCAGGCTCTCGATCAGATCGATGTCGGGCCCCACGATCAGGTCGCGCAGGTCGAAATGGCTGAACAGATCGAACATTTCGACACGGGCATTGGCGCTGCCGCTATCCGACACGAAGCGCTCGAGCAGCGCGTCGAAGAATCCTAATGACGCGGCGACCACGATGACCACCGGCACCAGCGCGGCAAGGATCAGGCCAAGCGCCGCGCCAAGCAGGTTGACGCGCCCGGTGCGCAGGCCGCGCAGGCCCTGGATGAGCAGGTAGCAACCGCCGAGCACGAGCGTCAGCACCATCGCCGAGCGGCCGCCAAAGGCGACGAGTGCCGCCAATTGCAGGCCGATCATGCCTAGCCGCAGCGGCATGGACAGCGATCTCGAACCGGAGAGCAGCGCCAGCACATAGATCGAGGTGACCGTGGCATTGGACAACGGATGGCCCTGAAGCGCCGTCGAGCGCAAATCGGCCATGAACACCACGCCATCGAGGCGATAGGGGAAGATCAGCGTCTTGGTGGCGAACTCGAACAGAGCGAGCAGCGCGTTCACGGTCATGATGGCGTGAACGACGGTCTGCATCCGGGCGAATGTCCTATCGTCGTCCTCGCCCAGCATCATCACCAGCAGCGCCGGCGCCACGAAAGTGTCGATCATGCCGGCCATGCCGGGACGCTGCCTGGCGATGACGACGACCAGCAGCACGATCGAGATGACCGCCATCAGCGTGCTGGCCGGCCGCCTGTCGGCGACGGCCACCATGTAGCCGACCGGATTGCCGAAGGTGCAGGCACGCCAGGCAAACACCAGCACGAGCAGATAGGTCGAGGGATGGATCTTCGTCGCCGGATTGCCGGTCAGGCCATCGTAATTGTAGCCCACCAGCCACAGCATGCCGCCGGAGATGGCGAACAGCAGCGCCACCGTCGCGACCAGGCCGAAGCGCGTGATCCAGTCGACGGAATCGCCGGCGCGAGCTTGACTGGAACCGGCCCAGCCGGCAGCCCGGGCACCGGTCCCGGTCGCGGCCATGTCAGGCCGCCTCGTCGACCAGCAAGGCGCCGGTCGGCAGCCGCCCCATGACGGAAATGGCCTGCGAGGCCGCCGTGACGTCGCGCATCGGCGTCGAGTTCAGCGTCGCGACCATCACGATCTCGTCGACCATGGCGACCAGCGGCGAGGCGTTGAGATTGTCGGCCAGCGCGCCGCCGTCGACGACGACGAGGTCGAAGTTGCGCCCCGCCTGGGCCAGCATGTGCTGCGTGAAATAGACGCCCTGCGCCTCGGAGAAGGCGGCCTTTTGCCGGCCCCTGCCCAGCACCGCGACATTGCTGCCGGCGGTTTGCTGGCTCAGCGCTTCGAAGGCATATTCGCCGCGCAGCACGTCGAGCAGGCCGGGCTGC
>NZ_PNOT02000100.1 GCF_002879535.1 Mesorhizobium intechi | reverse complement strand
CCAAGTGGAGGGCCGGGAAATGGCCAGGATGCGCGCTGTCGATGCGGCGGTTCTCGTTCTCGAAAAGGAAGGCATCTCCTGCGCCTTCGGTGTGCCGGGCGCGGCGATCAATCCGCTCTATTCGGCGCTGAAGGCAAGGGGCACCATTCGCCATGTCCTTGCCCGCCACGTCGAGGGCGCCTCCCACATGGCGGAAGGCTTCACCCGCGCCAAGGCGGGCAATATCGGCCTCTGCATCGGGACGTCGGGCCCGGCCGGCACCGACATGATCACCGGTCTTTACTCGGCCGCGGCCGATTCCATTCCGATCCTGTGCATCACCGGCCAGGCGCCGCGCGCGCGGCTCAACAAGGAGGATTTTCAGGCCGTCGACATCGCCGCCATCGCGGCACCGGTGGCCAAATGGGCGGTCACCGTCATGGAGCCCTATCTCGTGCCGATGGCGCTGCAGAAGGCGTTTCATCTCATGCGCTCGTCGCGGCCCGGTCCGGTGCTGATCGATCTGCCGGTCGACGTGCAACTGGCCGAGATCGAGTTCGACATCGATGCCTATGAGCCGCTGGCGCCGTTCAAGCCGGCGATGACGCGCGCCCAGGCCGAAAAGGCGCTGGCCATGCTCAACGCGGCGGAAAAGCCGCTGATCGTCGCCGGCGGCGGCATCATCAATGCCGATGCATCGGACCTGCTGATCGAGTTCGCGGAAATATCGGGCGTGCCGGTCATCCCGACACTGATGGGCTGGGGCGCGATCCCCGACGACCACCGGCTGATGGCCGGCATGTGCGGCCTGCAGACCTCGCACCGCTATGGCAATGCGACGATGCTGGCAGCCGATTTCGTCTTCGGCATCGGCAACCGCTGGGCCAACCGCCACACCGGTTCCGTGGACGTCTACACCAAGGGCAAGAAATTCATCCATGTCGACATCGAGCCTACGCAGATTGGCCGTGTCTTCGCGCCGGATCTCGGCGTCGTCTCCGATGCGGGCGCGGCACTGAAGATGCTGCTCGACGTCGCCACCGAGTGGAAGACGGCCGGCAAGCTGCGCGACTGGTCGGGCTGGGCCAAGGAATGCCAGGCCCGCAAGAAGACGATGAAGCGCAAGACGCATTTCGATCAGGTGCCCCTGAAGCCGCAGCGCGTCTATGAGGAGATGAACAAGGCGTTCGGCCGCGATGTCACCTATGTCACCACGATCGGCTTGTCGCAGATCGCCGGCGCGCAGTTCCTGCACGTCTACAAGCCGCGCAACTGGATCAATTGCGGCCAGGCCGGCCCGCTCGGCTGGACGCTGCCCGCAGCCCTTGGGGTGCGTGCCGCCGATCCCGATCGCACCATCGTGGCGCTGTCGGGCGATTATGATTTCCAGTTCATGATCGAGGAACTGGCGGTCGGCGCGCAGCATAAGCTACCCTACATCCATGTCGTCGTGAACAACGCCTATCTCGGCCTGATCCGTCAGGCGCAGCGCGGCTTCTCCATGGACTACGAGGTGAGCCTCGCCTTCGAGAACATCAACCGATCGGGCGATCCCGAGGCCGGGTATGGCGTCGACCATGTCGCCGTCGCCGAAGCGATGGGCTGCAAGGCGGTCCGGGTCCGCAAGCCCGAGGAGTTCGCCGGCGCGTTCAAGCAGGCGCAACGGCTGATGAAGGAGCACCGGGTTCCGGTCGTGCTCGAATTCATACTCGAGCGCGTCACCAACATCTCGATGGGCACCGAGATCGACAAGATCACCGAGTTCGAGGAACTTGCCGAACATCATGAAGACGCGCCGACCGCGATCGTGATGCTCGACTGACAGGAGGACAAAGAGAATGCCACGTTTTTCCGCCAATCTGTCGATGCTCTTTGGCGAGCACGATTTCCTAGACCGCTTTGACGCCGCCGCCCGCGCGGGCTTCAAGGGCGTAGAATATATCGGCCCTTATGACCATGCGCCGGAGGTGGTGGCCGCCAGGCTCAAGAAGAATGGCCTGGCACAGGTGCTGTTCAACCTGCCGGTCGGCGACTGGGCCAAGGGCGAACGCGGCATCGCCGTGCTGCCGGACCGCGTGCCGGAATTCCGCCAGGGCATCGCCAGGGCGATCGCCTACGCACAGGCGCTCGGCTGCCCGCAGGTCAATTGCCTGGCCGGCATCGCGCCGGCCGGCGTCGACCGCAGGGTACTCGAGGATGTTTTCGCCGAAAACCTGGCCTTCGCGGCGGAAAAGCTGGAACAAGCGGGCATCCGGCTGCTGATCGAGCCGATCAACACCCGCGACATTCCGGGTTTCTTTCTCAATTACTCCGACCAGGCGCTGGCGCTGATCGACCGCGTCGGCTCGAAAAACCTGTTCCTGCAATACGACATTTATCACATGCAGATCATGGAGGGGGATCTCGCCCGTAAAATCGAGGCCAACCTGAGCCGCATCGCGCATATCCAGCTTGCGGACAATCCCGGCCGTCACGAGCCGGGAACGGGCGAGATCAACTATCCCTTCCTCTACGACCACATCGACCGTATCGGCTATTCCGGCTGGATCGGTGCCGAATACAAGCCGAAAGCCGGCACGGAAGCCGGGCTGGGCTGGTTCAGGGATCTGGCCGGGCAGGGCAGCGCCGCGGCTTGAGAGCCGGCGCTGACGCTGCCAATCCCCCCTCGAGGGGGAGATGTCCGATAGGACAGAGATGGCGTGACAGAACGCGACCTAGCAGAAGACGGAGAACCATCATGGAAACCATAGGCTTCATCGGTCTCGGCATCATGGGCGCGCCGATGGCGGGGCATCTGCTCGATGCCGGCTATAAGGTCATCGCCAGCGACCATCGCTCAAAGCCGCCGGCTGACCTCGCCGCCAAGGGGCTGAAAACAGTCACAGGCCATGCCGCCGTCGCCAGGGCCACCGACATCATCATCACCATGGTGCCCGATACCCCGCAGGTCGCCGATGTGCTGTTCTCCGACAATGGCGTCGCGTCCGGCCTGACCAGGGGCAAGCTGGTTATCGACATGAGCTCGATCTCGCCGATCGAGACCAAGGTGTTCGCCGGCAAGATCAATGAGCTGGGCTGCGACTATCTCGACGCGCCGGTTTCGGGGGGCGAGGTCGGCGCCAGGGCGGCATCGCTCACCATCATGGTGGGCGGCGCTGAAAAGGCCTTCGAGCGCGCAACCCCGATCTTCGAGAAGATGGGCAAGAACATTACTTTGGTCGGCGCCAACGGCGTCGGTCAGACCACCAAGGTCGCAAATCAGATCGTGGTCGCGCTGACCATTGAAGCCGTCGCGGAAGCGCTTGTTTTTGCTTCGAAAGCCGGCGCCGACCCGGCCAAGGTCAGGCAGGCGTTGATGGGTGGGCTGGCGGCGTCACGCATCCTCGAAGTGCATGGCGAGCGCATGGTCAAACGCACGTTCGCGCCCGGCTTCCGCATCGAACTGCATCAGAAGGATCTCAACCTTGCACTGGAGGGAGCCAAGGCGCTCGGCGTCTCGTTGCCCAATACCTCGACGACCCAGCAGCTGTTCAACTCGTGTGCGGCCAATGGCGGCGCGAAGGAGGACCACTCGGCGCTGGTCAGGGCGTTGGAGCGGATGGCCAATTTCGAGGTCGGCGGCGAAGTGACCGAAATGAAAGGCAAAGCCGCATAGGTCGGGAGCGGGCGGCGCAACGTTCCCAAGCCGCCACCTCGCGTCCTGTCGAAGAACGGGTTCCTGCGTCTGTCGCCGGAACCCGTTTCTCGTTGCGAGACAGGGCGGCTTAGGCGCGCTTCAGGAATGCCCGCGCGGCATAAAGGCCGATCGCCGCGGCATTCGACACATTGAGCGAGCGGATGGCGCCCGGCATGTCGAGCCGCGCCAGCGTGGTCACCGTCTCGCGCGTCTTCAGGCGCAGGCCTTTGCCTTCTGCGCCCAGTACCAGCGCGATCCTGTCGCCGGCAAAGCTTGTCTCGAGTTCCGCCGGCCCGTCCGAATCAAGCCCGATGGTCTGGAAGCCGGCCTCGTGCAGTTGCCCGAGCGCGTCGGCCAGGTTCTTCACCTCGATCTGGTCGATATGTTCCAGCGCGCCGGAGGCGGATTTCGCCAGAACACCCGATTCCTGCGGGCTGTGGCGCGCGGTGGTGATCAGCGCGCCGGCGCCGAAGGCGACGGCCGAGCGCAGGATGGCGCCGACATTGTGCGGATCGGTGACCTGGTCGAGCACCAACACCAGTCTCGTGTCGCCGAGCGCGTCGAGGCGCTTCGGCTTCAGCGGCTCCGCCTCGATCAGCACGCCCTGGTGCACGGCGTCCGACCCGGTGATCTTGTCGATGTCCCTGGGCTCGACCAACTCCGCCTTGAAGGGCAAGGCGGCGAGATCTTCTATCTCCAGGCGCTCGGCCGCATTGCGCGTCACCAGCATTTTGCGAATCTTGCGGCGCGGATTGTCGAGTGCCGCCCGCACCGTGTGCAGGCCATAGAGGCGCACCAGGCCGTCGGCGGCGTTCTCGCCCGGCGGAACGGGCTGGCGTGGCCGGAATGCCGGCGCGCCGCCGCTCTTCTCGTCGCGGTGCGCGCGGCGCAGCTTGGCGTAATGGGTGTCTTTGGGGGTATTGGTCTTGTTGCTCATGGCGGGCTTCTATAGCCGTCTCGCGCGGCCAAGGATATGCCCCGTCGCCGCAGCCGGCGAACAACATCGAAAAACCCTTCCTGCGCGGTTGACACCCACTGGCCTTGCCGCCATAAGGCGCTTCGCTGATTTCGGAGAAGATATCCAACTCGGGCTCCGGGATCGGCAAGAATGCCTCGTTGCATGGCTCCGGCGGCAGACTGGAGAGGTGCCCGAGTGGTTAAAGGGGACGGACTGTAAATCCGTTGGCTTAGCCTACGTTGGTTCGAATCCAACCCTCTCCACCACTGCCGGCCCGGAAGCCCTGAAACGAAAAAAGCATCGGGCCGAAAAGTGCATGGCGCTTTTCGGGTGAATCCGATACTTCAGTGCAAGGCGCGGGTATAGCTCAGTGGTAGAGCAGCAGCCTTCCAAGCTGAATATGCGGGTTCGATTCCCGCTACCCGCTCCAGATATCTCGTTGAAATCGCTATCAAAATCTCCTCTTTCGAAATGCGCCGTGTCACGCGTCTCGGTGGCGTGTCACTGTCTTGGCTTGGCCCTGGCGCCGGCGACCTTGCGATTGTTGTCGAGATCGCCGTTGCCCGAGATCATGCTCGGTCGCAGCCTTATTTCTGGCGGTGGAAGCGCGTCAAGGAGCATGCCGGGCCGACGCCCACGGGCATGAAGCGGCCGGCGGCGCAATGGGTCGAGCCCGGCGTCCGCAGTGTAAAGCACTTGCGCGGCGAGGAGGATTCGCGGCATGCTTCCCTCCGGGACTTTCGGGAGGAAAATCGTGCCGATCCGACGAAAGGCGACTGAAGCGGGCATATTCAACGCAACCGAATTGGCGCTTTTCGGCCGAGTCTTCGACAAGTTGAAACTTGAGCACCCGTCGCCGGACACACTCGAGATGATCGCATCGCGGATTATCGCCAACTACATGGCCGGCATCAAAGACGAGGCTGAACTCGTCTCTCTTTCAAAGCAACCCTTGGGCCGCTAGCGGAAGGGAGCCCGTGACGGTTGACCAGGGCCAGGGGTGCCGACTCAGACGCATGAAATACGGCATCGCATCGCTGTTCGGCGCCTTGTTGCTATTCGGGTTCGTCGCCCTGGCTGGCGCTGGCCACGGGTGGATCGCTGGCGCGATCAGTTGCCTGCCGTTGGCTGCGGTCTCGTTTGCCGCTTGGCTGAACGCACTGCGCACGCCACCTTCACTCCAAATCGCGAACGGACTGCTCTTTGTTGCATTTGTGGTGCTCGTGGGCACGGCATATGGCACGCTTTCGGAAGGCACCGAGTACTTTGTTGATTATTGGCGCCTGCAGGGTCCCATGACCGGGTCTGTGATCGCGCTCGTCTATTTCAACTGGGTGTTCGCTTACGGGTTCACGTGGTGGCGCCGCCGCCCCTCATCAAGCTCTGGAACCTGACCTGCAAATCAATCTATCGCGTGATGGGCGTGCGCGGTATGAACTCTGTTCATCAATGGATGGCAGAACAGGGGCCAGAAGCGGCCACCAGTGCTGGAACTACCCATACCTGACTGTCATCCTGGCGATAGACGGACGGTTTCGGCCAGGGCATCTGGTACGGCTGAAGATGCCGCCGCACAATTACAAGAACCAACCGCTACGCTCGTTTACACCGAACATGTCGAAGTGCCACGGGCATGCGATTCCCTACCGCTCCAGACTTTCATCCCCGCAGTTGGCACACTGCGCGACAACGCGCAGCGCTTCAGGCATCGGTGTGTGCCGCGTCAGCTGTTGAACGC
Organism: Mesorhizobium intechi; assembly: GCF_002879535.1. Taxonomy (GTDB): domain Bacteria; phylum Pseudomonadota; class Alphaproteobacteria; order Rhizobiales; family Rhizobiaceae; genus Mesorhizobium; species Mesorhizobium intechi. Next base: position 6,904 of record NZ_PNOT02000100.1, on the reverse strand, counting down.
GGAAGCCACCTGGTGCTGCTGCGGCACCTGGCCGTTCGGCGTCAGCTTGTCGACGACGCCGGGCAGGGCCGTTGACAACTGCTTGAGCAGTTCCTGCTCGTCCATCCCGGTGCGTTGGGCGATCTCGCGGATGATCTGCGGCCCGAGTGCTGCGCCGAGATCGTTGGCGTTGATTGACTGGTTCTGCCCGGTGCCGACCCAGGAATCGGCGACATTGCCGTGGCCAGCGGTCTTGAGCTTGTCGAGCAGGCCGCCCAGCCCGCCAAGCAGGCCGCCATCACTGGCGGCGGGGTCGGTCGGCACTGGCGTTTGAGGCTGATCCGGCCGTTCGGCACTTCTGCCGCTCAGCATTTTTCCGACCAGCAAGGCGCCGAGCGCGATCATCAGCGGTTTGGTGATGTTGCCGCCGGGAACGGCGTTGTCAAAAAGTCCCATAGTGGATCCTCCATCTCGACCAAGCCCGGCCCACCTCCAACAATGGCGCATCCGGGCGGAATTTCAAGCTGGCTTGAGCTTTTGACAATCATATGAAAATGTCGGGACGGTGGGGGATGGAGAGGAAAAAATGGGTATCATCAGCTGGATCATTCTCGGCGCCATCGCCGGCTTCCTGGGCGGCAAGATCGTCAACAAGACCGGCCAAGGCCTGATCATGGATGTCGTGCTCGGTATTGTCGGCGCCATCGTCGGCGGCGTGATCTGCAGCCAACTCTTTGGCGTGGGTGTCACCGGTCTCAACATCTCCAGCCTGATCGTCGCCGTGGTCGGCGCGGTGGTCGTGCTGTGGGCCTACCACCAGTTCAGCGGAAGGCGGACGCTCTAAGCGCCAGCTGGATACCGGAAGGTTGGAATTCCTGCCGAGGCAAGACCAGTGTCAGCCTGCCTATGGCATCAACACTGCATCGGCCGTGGCGAAGAAGATCAGCGTTCCGGCGATGAACACCGCCCAGCCGGTCAGCGACTTGCGAATAGCGGCCCTGTGCTCGGCGTCGGGGTTCTTGTTCTGGTCAAAATCGGTCATGGGAAGCACCCGTGGCTGATTGATCATGGCGTCGTGGAAAGACGATACATCGCTGAATAGACGATCGATCCGCCCTGAGCAAAGCCGCAAGAAGGCCCTCGGCTGCCGATGTTAGGCGACGACAGTCAGCCGGCGCTTGCGCTGGTCCAGCGAGACGATGGTCAGGCCGCTGGCCACCACCAGCAGGATGCCGCAGACCGCCAGCGTATTGGGGAACTGGCCGAACACCAGCAGGCCCGAAATGACGGCCCAGACGGTAAAGCAGTAATAGAACGGCGCCACCGCACTGGTCGGCCCGACGCGATAGGCCATGAAAATGAAGAAATGGCCGAAGATCAGGAAAAGACCGGCGCCGGCCAGCAGCAGCAAATGGCGTGCTTCGGGCATCACCCAGCGCTCGGACGCCAGATGCGCCGCGCCCGCGCCGATCAGCACCACCACCACGGCTGAAATGGCCACGATCATCCCGGGCACCTCCGTCGGCACATGCCTGCCGGCGAGGTCGCGCGCGGCTGCCAGTGCGGCGTTGCCGAGCGCCAGCAGCGCATAGACCGAAATGCCCTGCATGGTCGGCTGCGCCACCATCAGCGCGCCGATGAAGCCGAGCCCGATCAGCGCCATGCGCTGGCCGCCGATGCGCTCGCCAAACAGGATCGACGAGCCGACCAGCATCAGCAGCGGCGTGATTTGTCCCAGCGCCGTGGAATCCGCGATCTGCATGTTGGCGAGCGCCACGACGTAGCAAAGGATCGCCGCCAGTTCGAGCAGGTTCCTGCGCAGCACACGCTTGTCGAAGATCAACGGGATCTGTTTGCCGTAACCCAGCACAAACAACAGCGGGAAGCCCCAGAGCGTCGCGGCGGCACCACGCAGGAACAGCACCTCATAGGATGGCAACCCCGCGGTCGCGAGTTTCATCATCGTATCGTTGACCAAGTACGACCCGGTCGAGACGATCATGAACAGCGGGCCACGGATTGAGGCAGGAATGAATTGCATGGGGTCAGGAGATCAGACCTCCGCGGCTGCCGCAATGGGCCATCAACTGGCCGTGACCGAGACAGAATTGGCCGGCAAGAACATGGGATGCAGGCCTCGATCGATCGGCATGTCACCCATTCCATTTCCCCCATCGCCCTCCTATATCAGCTCCACATCCCTCCAATCGGATCCCAGGTTCGGACTGAGTGAGACGGCACCCGGCCAAAAGACGCTTGTGTTTTTTGGCCTTTGTCGCTAATCGCCCCGCATTCGACTGAACTGAAGGTCAAGGCCGTCCAAGGAAAGAGACTATGGCAAAAGGTAAATTCGAGCGCACTAAGCCTCATGTGAACATCGGCACGATTGGTCACGTTGACCATGGCAAGACGTCGCTGACGGCGGCGATCACGAAGTATTTTGGCGAGTACAAGCGCTACGACCAGATCGATGCGGCGCCGGAAGAGAAGGCGCGCGGCATCACCATCTCGACGGCTCACGTTGAATACGAGACGGCCAACCGCCACTACGCCCACGTCGACTGCCCCGGCCACGCCGACTATGTGAAGAACATGATCACCGGTGCCGCGCAGATGGACGGCGCGATCCTGGTGGTGTCGGCCGCCGACGGCCCGATGCCGCAGACCCGCGAGCACATCCTGCTTGCCCGTCAGGTCGGCGTGCCGTCGATCGTGGTGTTCCTGAACAAGGTCGACCAGGTCGACGACGCCGAGCTTTTGGAGCTGGTCGAGCTCGAGGTTCGCGAGTTGCTGTCGAAGAACGAATTCCCCGGCGACGACATTCCGATCGTCAAGGGTTCGGCGCTGGCGGCGCTTGAGGATTCGAACAAGACGATCGGCGAGGACGCGATCCGCGAGCTGATGGCTCAGGTCGACGCTTACATCCCGACCCCGGTTCGTCCGCTCGACAAGCCGTTCCTGATGCCGATCGAAGACGTGTTCTCGATCTCGGGCCGCGGCACGGTCGTGACCGGCCGCGTCGAGCGCGGCGTGGTCAAGGTCGGCGAGGAGTTGGAGATCATCGGCATCCGTCCGACGACCAAGACGACCTGCACGGGCGTTGAAATGTTCCGCAAGCTGCTCGATCAGGGCCAGGCTGGCGACAACATCGGCGCGCTGCTGCGCGGCGTTGATCGTGAAGGCGTCGAGCGCGGCCAGGTTCTGGCCAAGCCCGGCACGGTGAAGCCGCACAAGAAGTTCGTGGCCGAAGCCTACATCCTGACCAAGGACGAAGGTGGCCGTCACACGCCGTTCTTCACCAACTACCGTCCGCAGTTCTACTTCCGCACGACGGACGTGACCGGCATCGTGTCGCTGCCGGCTGGCACCGAGATGGTGATGCCTGGCGACAACATCACGGTCGACGTCGAGCTGATCGTGCCGATCGCCATGGAAGAGAAGCTGCGCTTCGCCATCCGTGAAGGCGGCCGCACCGTCGGTGCCGGCATCGTCGTCACCATCAAGGAATAATCGAGACCGGCATCGGCCAGATCGACAAGGAAAGGGCGGACTTCGGGCCGCCCTTTTTCGTTTACGTCGCTGCGTGACATCGCAACTGTGCCTGCCCTGTTGCAAGCGCCATCACGGCAACTAGTATGGGTTGCATTGCGGGAGCTTTGCGAAAGAGTGGTTCCAGGGCGCTGTTTCGGCGAGAAGGGGTGGCAGTTGCGGGCACCGGTCCGTCTCATGCTGTTGGTCGCCATGGTGCTGCCTGTCATGCCGGCCCGTGCCCAGGAGCAGTCGCTGGACATCCCGTCGATGCGCTTCACCGTCGTGCGCAGCAGCGCACCGGGCTGCGAGCCCAATTGTCCGGAATGGATATCGGCTGAAGGCACGATCGCGGCAGGCACGCCGTCGCTCTTCAAACGTACGCTCAAAACGCTCAAGGGGCGGCAACTGCCTGTGGTCGTCAGCTCGCCGGGCGGCAATGTCGATGCCGCACTCGCGCTTGGCAGGATGATCCGCAAGGCCAAGCTCGATATCGCCGTCGGCGTGACGGTCTTTTCCGATTGCCGGCCGGAGACGAAGGATTGCGGCGATAACAAGGGCGAGGGCGCCGACTATTTCGGCATGGCCTTTGACGACGGGGCCATGTGCAATTCGGCCTGTCCGCTGATGTTTTCCGGCGGTATTCGCCGCGTGGTCGGAGATTTCGCCTATCTCGGCGTCCATCAGATCACCACCACCTACAAGCGCGAGAAGCTGCTCTACCGGACCACCTACCGGATCGTGAACGGCAAGAAGAAGATCATCAACACCAAGGTGGTCAGCCGGAAAAATGCCGGCAGTTACAAGACCTACGAGATGAGCAAGGCGGTCGAGAAGACGCTATCGGCCTATCTCAGGGAAATGGGGATAGGTGACGGCGTGCTGGAAATGATGAAGGCCACGCCGGCCAGCGACATCCGCCAGATCGCGCTCGACGACATGCTGACGATGAATTTGGTGACCAGCCGCGATGCCGTGGGTCTGTTGACCACCGCAAGCCTGTGCGCGCTGCAGCAGCCGGCCGCGAACTGCCGGGAGATACCGAGTTCCGCAAACGATGCGACGCCCTCGGCCGCTGCGACCGGCAAGCCCGGGGATGTGGCACCTGTTGGACCGGAAACCGCGAAGGCCGGCGCGGACATGCGCTTTGTCGTGGTTCGCGGCAGCAATCCGCTGTGTAATCCCGACTGTCCGGAATGGATCTCGGCGGAAGGCGTGATTACGAGCCAGACGCCGCAGAAGCTGCGCCAGTTGCTCGCCACGCTTGGCGATCGGCGTCTGCCGGTCGTGATCAGCTCACGGGGAGGTGACCTGTCAGGCGCTCTGGCGGCGGGCCGGCTTATCCACGAAAGGAAGCTCGACGTCGCCGTGGGCCGGACCGATTTCGTCGATTGCGACCCAGGGGCGTGGAATTGCCTGGCCAAGGAGGGCGCCTATGCCGGATTGAGCATCGATGCGGGCGTGGAGTGCGATGCGGCCTGCGCGCTGATGCTTGCCGGCGGCGCGAGAAGGTTTGTCGGTCCCGAGGCGCGGCTCGGCCTGTACCCGATGGGACAGAAGCAGATGGTGAAGGCGTATCTCGATGAGATGGCGATCGGTCCCGCTCTGTTCAAAGCGATCGCGGGGCGCTCGGCCGACCGCCGGCTTGAACCGCACATCATGCTGAAGGCGGGACTGACGACGGGACCGCAATCGGTCGACGCGCTGACCGGCGCCACGATTTGCAAGGCGGTTCCCAGGCCCGATAATTGCCTCGGCCTGCCGCCCGCCAATGCGGCGGCCGACGCGCCCGCAAAGCTTTAGTGCCCGGCTTCGGAAACTGGCCATCGAGGCAGGTTGAGCTGCCCTCGATCTTTCCGCTATCGTCGCCGCCGGTGGCGCCGGGGTTGGCGGAGGACCGGGGTTGGCGGAGGATCGAGAATGAGCCGGGATGTTCCGACACTCTACGAATGGGCCGGTGGCAGCGATGCCCTGAACCGGCTGACGCAGACCTTCTATGACAAGGTGGCAAAAGACCCGGTCGTCGGGCCGGTATTCAAGGCGATGTCGCCGGACCATCCCGCCCATGTCGCGGCCTTCATCGGCGAGGTCTTTGGTGGACCGAAGACCTATAGCGAGAAATTCGGCGGCCACCGCGAGATGGTCATGCATCATCTGGGCAAGCATTTGACCGAGGAGCAGCGCCGCCGCTGGATCAACCTGCTGGCCGACGCGGCCGACGAGGTCGGCCTGCCGGACGATCCCGAATTTCGCTCGGCCTTCATGGGCTATGTCGAGTGGGGATCGCGGCTGGCCAAGATGAACTCCAATCTCGGCGAAACCTGCGATCCGGAAACCGAACCGATGCCTGCCTGGGGTTGGGGCGTGCCTGGCGGGCCGTACACGCCGCCGGCCGGGAAATCGTAGCGGTTGCGAACAGGCCGAAGCGGCGATCGCGGCTTTCCGCCGGGCAGAGCGCCGAGATTGCCACCGCTCTTGTCGAATACCCCGGGCTCACGGTCACGCGCGACCCGCAGCGCTATTACCTGCATCGAGGAAGGCAGGGGATATCGTTATGAATCGCGCGTCGGTGGCTCCAGTCGCGAACTCCAGATCGACCGTGATGGGCTGGTCGTCCCCCATCCCGATTTCTGGCAAAGGGGATGAAGGCGTGTTTGCGTGCAAACCACTCTTTACAGAGAGCGCGGAAGCTTTTAGGAAGCCCCTGCTGCGCCGAAGCGCGCACGATACGGGCATAGCTCAGTTGGTAGAGCGGCGGTCTCCAAAACCGCAGGTCGTAGGTTCGAGCCCTGCTGCCCGTGCCATTTGAAAATGGCCATCAGACACGACATTTGCGCGGACCGCCCTTTGAAAATCGGGACACGCTTGCCATATTAGACCAATTGGGGCATAAGGGCGCCATAGCCGGGACGGAACGACTGGATGGTTCCGAGGCGGCGTTTGGTCATAAAGCGGACACTTGCCACTTGCGTGGATCAAGAATCGGTTTTATGTAGACAGAACAGACACGCGACGCGTGGAGCTGGGAAGCCGGCTTTACGCGTCTGATTTGCATGGGCGAAATGATTGCGCCGATTCGGCGCGAGACTGGGCTCAGGCGGCACGTCCCGGCCAGCGGGATCATCCAGGGGACCCGGCCAACGGGTCTTGAAGACAGAGCGGCATATGGCTTCGAAAACCACAAATCCTTTCGTCTTTCTCCAGCAGGTTCGCTCGGAGACCGCCAAGGTGACTTGGCCGTCGCGGCGCGAAACGATGATCTCGACGGTGATGGTTCTGGCCTTCGCTGTGATCGCGATGATCTTTTTCTTTAGCGCCGATCAGTTGATGGGCCTCGCGATCGAACAGATTCTGGGCATTGGACGCTAAGTCCGGCGACTACGGAGAAGTCTAAAAA
>NZ_PNOT02000344.1 GCF_002879535.1 Mesorhizobium intechi | reverse complement strand
CGCTCCTGGCGTTCGATTGCGCGCTCGAACCTGCCACCCACGAGCCTTCATTTGCGATTTCCGCCGGCGGCCACGAACCTGGCAAGGGATGCCATCGATCCTTTGGAACGAAATAGGCAGCGCTTGCGTGGCTGGCCACGCGTGCGCCCATCGACGGGCGTTGACGAACAGCAAAAGGCCCTTGAAGGGATATCCTTCAAGGGCCTTTTCAACGCTATCGGTACGGCTTCTTACACCGAATAGTACATGTCGTATTCGACCGGATGAGGGGTCATTTCGAAGCGCATCACTTCGGCCATCTTCAGCTCGATGTAGCTGTCGATCTGATCGTCGTCGAAGACGCCGCCGGCCTTCAGGAAGCCGCGGTCCTTGTCGAGGCTCTGGAGCGCTTCACGCAGCGAACCGCAGACGGTCGGGATCTTTTTCAGCTCCTTCGGCGGCAGGTCGTAGAGGTCCTTGTCCATCGGCTGTCCCGGATGGATCTTGTTCTTGATGCCGTCGAGACCGGCCATCAGCATGGCGGCGAAGGCGAGGTAGGGGTTCGCGCCCGGATCGGGGAAGCGGACCTCGACGCGCTTGGCCTTCGGCGACGAGCCGAACGGGATACGGCAGGAGGCCGAACGGTTTCGCGCGGAGTAGGCGAGCAGCACCGGCGCTTCATAGCCGGGCACCAGACGCTTGTAGGAGTTGGTCAGCGGGTTGGTGAACGCGTTGATCGCCTTGGCGTGCTTGATGATGCCGCCGATGTAGAACAGGCAGCTTTCCGACAGGCCGGCATATTCGTTGCCGGCGAAGGTCGGCTTGCCACCCTTCCAGATCGACTGGTGGACGTGCATGCCCGAGCCATTGTCGCCGAAGATGGGCTTCGGCATGAAGGTGGCCGTCTTGCCATAGGCGTTGGCGACCTGATGCACGACATACTTGTAGATCAGCATCTTGTCGGCGTTGCGGACCAGCGTGTCGAACTTGATGCCGAGTTCGTGCTGCGCGGCCGCCACCTCGTGGTGATGCTTTTCGACGCGCACGCCCATTTCTGCGAGCACGGTCAACATCTCGGAGCGCATGTCCTGCGCGCTGTCGATCGGCGGCACCGGGAAATAGCCGCCCTTGATGCGCGGGCGGTGGCCGAGATTGCCGGTCTCGTAGTCGGTGTCATCGTTGGACGGAAGCTCGGTGGAGTCGAGCCTGAAGCCGGTGTTGTAGGGATCGGCCTTGTACTTGACGTCATCGAACACGAAGAACTCGGCTTCCGGGCCGACGAAGATCTGGTCGCCGATGCCTTCCGACTTCATGTAGGCCTCGGCCTTCTTGGCCGTGCCGCGCGGGTCGCGGTTGTAGGATTCGCCCGAGACCGGGTCGAGGATGTCGCACAGGATCACCATGGTCGACTGGGCGAAGAACGGGTCCATGTGGACCGTGTCCGGATCGGGCATCAGCACCATGTCGGACTCGTTGATGGCCTTCCAGCCAGCAATCGAGGAGCCGTCGAACATGACGCCATCGGCAAACATGTCTTCCTCGACCTCGACGATATCCATCGTTACGTGCTGCAGCTTGCCCTTCGGGTCGGTGAAGCGCAGGTCGACGAATTTCACGTCGTTGTCCTTGATCTGCTTCATGATGTCTTTGGCTGTCGTCATGTCCTGTATCCCTGTTTGATGACGTTTTTTGATGGATGACGTTTTTGGAGGATGGTCGCGTCAGACCGCATCCATCCCGGTCTCACCGGTACGGATGCGCACGACTTCCTCGATATTGGAGACGAAGATCTTGCCGTCGCCGATCCGGCCGGTCTGGGCCGCCTTGCGGATGGCCTCGATGGCGCCTTCGACCGCGTCATCGCCGAGGACGACCTCGATCTTCACCTTGGGCAGGAAATCGACGACATATTCGGCGCCACGGTAGAGTTCGGTATGGCCCTTCTGACGTCCGAAGCCCTTGGCCTCGGTCACGGTGATGCCTTGCAGTCCGGCCTCCTGAAGCGCTTCCTTCACTTCGTCCAGCTTGAATGGCTTGATGATCGCTTCGATCTTTTTCATGTAAAAAGTGGCCTCCACTGCCAAAAAAACGGGTTGTGAACCCCCGCTTGCGCCTCCATCAAGCACGAACTGTGCCAGATAGCTGGATTCGAAGCGGTTTCATACGATTTCGAAGCCATGCCGCGCCGAAATGCAGATTCGCGTCATTCACTGCATCTGATGTGGCATGAACCACAGGAACCTACACGGTGATGCCATTTGCGTCCGCACAAAAGAGAGGCAAGTTGCTCATGTTGTGGGCAATCTTGCGCTTGCGACATGCATTCTGGCGGCCTACCAGCGGATCGCGGCAACTCCTCCCTGTTTGCGTCGAGCCGAAAACTGGACAATGCTTGATCGAATGCGGATCGGCAATCCATGAGCGATGAACTTCTTACTTCCGCCGAAATGGGCGAGGCGGACCGGCTGACGATCGCCGCCGGTCCAATCGACGGCATCGGCCTGATGCGCCGTGCCGGCGAAGCGGTCGCCGGCGAAGTTCTCAGGCGTTACCCCTCAGCGATGCATGTCCATGTGTTGTGCGGGCCCGGCAACAATGGGGGCGACGGCTATGTCGTCGCCCGCATCCTGGCCGGCAGCGGCGTCGCCACCACGATCTGGGCGTCCGGTGCGCCGAGGCCGCAAAGCGACGCAGCACTTGCGGCGGCGGAGTGCCCGATCGCGTCCCGGCCACTGTCCGTGTTTGAAGCGGAGCCCGGCTCGATCGTGGTCGATGCGCTCTACGGGGCGGGGCTGTCCAAGCCGCTGTCGGGCGATGCCGCCAGAGCGGTGGGTGTCGCCACCGCTCTGCATTTGCCGGTTGTCGCGGTCGATCTGCCCTCGGGCGTTTCCGGCGACAGCGGCAGAGTTTTGGGCGTGGCGTTTGCCGCAGCCGCCACTGTGACCTTCGCGCGCAAGAAGCCCGGCCATCTGCTACTACCGGGCCGGGAGCGATGCGGCGACATCGTGCTCGCCGATATAGGCATCGGCGACGACATCATCGCACGGCTCCAGCCCCGGGCGGTCGACAACAGGCCGGCGCATTGGCTCCGCGATTTCCCGGTGCCGGCTGTCGACGCACACAAGTACAAGCGCGGCCATGTCGGCGTCTTTTCCGGCGGGCCGAGCGCCACCGGAGCGGCACGGCTGTCGGCGCTTGCCGCGGCTCGAAGCGGGGCAGGGGCGGTGACCGTGCTGTCGCCGGGCAACGCCATGACGGTCAATGCCGGCCATCTGACCTCGATCATGCTGAGCAAGACCGATGATGTCGCCGACATCAGGGAATTTGTCGGCGAACGCCGGCCTTCGGCCTTCGTTCTTGGCCCCGGCTTCGGCGTCGGCGACAAAACGCGGACCTTTGGGCTGGCGCTCCTCGCCTGCGGACAGGCTCAAGATGCCGCCGCGCAAGTTGATGGCCTTGTGTTCGACGCCGACGCGATCACCGCGTTTCGCGAGGCACCGGAAATCTTGTTTGAAGCGGCGCGCCGGCCGAATGCACCGGCCCTGGTGATGACCCCACACGAAGGGGAGTTCTCCAGGTTGTTTCCTGATATCGCCGATGACAATGTTTCGTCCAAGCTCGACAAGGCGCGCGCGGCGGCCGCACGTGCCAATGCCGTTATCGTCTACAAGGGCGCGGACACGGTGATCGCTGCTCCCGACGGCCGGGCGGCGATCAATTCCAATGGCGCGGCGTGGCTTGCCACTGCCGGGTCGGGCGACGTGCTGTCCGGCATCACCGCTGGTCTGCTGGCGCAGGCCATGCCGCCCTTCGAAGCAGCCTGCGCGGCGGTGTGGATCCATGCCGACGCCGGCAGCCGGTTCGGGCCCGGGCTGATTGCCGAGGATCTGCCGCTGGCGCTGGTACCGGTGTTGCGCGAGCTGGTCGAAGCACGTCCCAAGGTGCCGGTCGGATGAAGCGTTTCGCGCTCGCCGTTGCGGCCGTCCTATTTGCACCGCATGGCGTGCGCGCCGAACAGCCGGTAACCATCGTCGACGATCCGGCGGTGCTCGCCGCCCTCGATGCCAACCACGCGACACCTTGGGCGAGCGTTATCAGCGTGCCCAGGGACTCCGGGTTCGGCGCGGCCGAGGAGGAATGCGTGCTCGGCTACCGCTGTCAGACGCCCATCAGTCGCTTCACAGCGGAATGTTGTCGTGCTTCTTCCAGGGGTTCTGCATGTCCTTGTTGCGCAGCATCCGTAGCGCCCGGGCGATGCGGCGGCGGGTCGAGTGCGGCATGATCACCTCGTCGACATAACCGCGCTCGGCGGCGACGAACGGCGACAGGAAGCGATCCTCGTAAGTCTTTGTATGGGCTGCGATCTTTTCCGCGTCGCCAATGTCTTTGCGGTAGATGATCTCGACCGCGCCTCGCGCTCCCATCACCGCGATCTGCGCCGTCGGCCAGGCATAGTTCATGTCGCCGCGCAGATGCTTCGACGCCATCACGTCATAGGCGCCGCCATAGGCTTTGCGGGTGATGACGGTGATCTTCGGCACGGTCGCCTCGGCATAGGCGAAGAGCAGCTTGGCGCCATGCTTGATCAGCCCGCCATATTCCTGCGCGGTGCCGGGAAGGAAGCCAGGCACATCGACGAAGGTGACGATCGGGATCGAAAAACAGTCGCAAAAACGCACGAAGCGCGCCGCCTTGCGGCTGGCGTCGGAATCGAGCACGCCGGCCAACACCATCGGCTGATTGGCGACGAAGCCGACCGTGCGGCCCTCGACGCGCCCGAAGCCGGTGACGATGTTCTTGGCGAAACTCTGCTGGATTTCGAAGAAGTCACCCTCGTCGGCGACCTTCAGGATCAGCTCCTTGATGTCGTAGGGTTTGTTGGCGTTGTCGGGGATCAGCCGGTCGAGCGACAAATCGTGGTCGGTGACCGACTGGTAGCATTCGATCTCGGGAATGTCCGACGTGTTCGAGGCCGGCAACAGGTCAATCAGCCGGCGCATCTGCAAGAGCGCCTCGACGTCATTGTCATAGGCGCCGTCGGCGATGGAGGATTTGGTTGTGTGCACCGAGGCGCCGCCGAGGCTTTCGGCCGTCACCGTCTCATTGGTGACGGTCTTCACCACATCCGGGCCGGTGACGAACATATAGGAGGTGTCGCGCACCATGAAGATGAAGTCGGTCATCGCGGGCGAATAAACGTCGCCGCCCGCGCAAGGACCCATGATCACCGAAATCTGCGGAATGACGCCGGACGCCAGCACGTTGCGCTGGAAGATCTCGGCATAGCCGCCGAGCGCCGCCACGCCCTCCTGGATGCGCGCACCGCCGGCATCGTAGAGCCCGATGATCGGCGCGCGGTTGCGCAGCGCCATCTCCTGCACCTTGATGACCTTTTCGGCATGGGCTTCCGAAAGCGAGCCGCCGAACACGGTGAAATCCTTGGCGAAGAGGTAGACCGGACGGCCGTTGACCGTGCCCCAACCGGTGACGACGCCATCGCCGGCGATCTTGGTCTTCTCCATGCCGAAATCGGTCGAGCGGTGCTCGACATACATGTCGAACTCTTCGAAGGAGCCTTCGTCGAGGAACACCTCGATGCGTTCGCGCGCGGTGAGCTTGCCCTTCTTGTGCTGGGCGTCGATGCGCGCTTGGCCACCACCCATGCGGGCGATGTCGCGCCGGCGCTCGAGTTCCTGCAGCACGTCCTTCATCGCTCGGTCCCCAAAAAAAGAAGCTGCATTTGTGGTAATGATGCCCGTCGGGGAGCGCAAGCGTCGGCTTTTGGCTGGTTTGTGCTGCACTGCAACATGACGCCCCTTGCATTCCGGGACGAACTCAGCCATATGCAGCCCATAGGCGCTTGGGCCGGGAGATTCCGGCCTTCTCGACAAATGAGACTGGTTGCGTCTGTTTTCCCTCTTTCCGGCAAATCGGTAAGGCGGCGAAAAAGCCCCGTGGCATGATGCCTGCGGGCACGACAGCGCAGCCGAGTGGACGCAAACGTCCGCCCGCCTTGTCGTTTCATATCAAGTTTTTCGACGGCAGGTTGCGCCCTGCCGCCATTGATGTTTGCGGCCAAGAAGCCGCACGAAAGAAGATTATTTTGACCAACGAAAACACATTGCCCAGCAACGACACCGCGGAACTGTCCGGTTTCGCAGCGCTGGGAATCACGGGTGCGCTGCTCAAGGCCACCCACAATGCCGGCTTCACTGAGCCGAAGCCGATTCAGGTGCAGGCCATCCCGCCGCAGCTGGAAGGCCGTGACATTTTCGGCATCGCGCAGACGGGCTCGGGCAAGACCGCGGCCTTTGCGCTGCCCATCCTGTCGAAGATCATCGCGCTGGGCACCAAGCGGCGCGCCAAAACGACCCGCGCGCTGATCCTGGCGCCGACCCGCGAGCTTGCCGTGCAGATCGAGGATACCATCAAGATCCTCGCCAAGGGCGCGCATGTTTCGACGGCACTCGTGCTCGGCGGCGTCTCGCGCTTCAGCCAGGTGAAGAAGGTTGCTCCCGGCGTCGACATCCTGATTGCCACACCCGGCCGATTGACGGACCTGGTGCGCGAGGGCGACCTCATCCTCGCCGACACCAAATGGCTGGTGCTGGACGAGGGCGACCGGATGCTCGACATGGGCTTCATCAACGACGTCAAACGCATCGCCAAGGCGACCGCGCCTGATCGCCAGACGGCGCTGTTTTCGGCCACCATGCCGGACGAGATCGCCGAACTGGCCAAGGGTCTTCTGAAGAACCCCGTCCGCATCGAGGTCTCGCCGCAAAGCACCGCGGCGGCCGAGATCGTGCAGGGGGTCGTCTTTGCCCGCACCAAGCAGAAGCGCCAGGTGTTGTCGACGATGCTTGCCGACGCGGCGATGAAGTCCGTCATCATCTTTTCGCGCACCAAGCATGGCGCCGACCGGGTGACAAAGGACCTCGAGCGCGATGGCTTCAAGGCCGCCGTCATCCATGGAAACAAGTCGCAGAATGCCCGTCAGAAGGCGCTGAACGATTTTCGCGATGGATCGGTCCGCATTCTGGTTGCGACTGATATCGCGGCGCGCGGCATCGACGTCCCCGGCATCAGCCATGTCGTGAATTTCGACCTGCCGGATGAGGCGGAAAGCTATGTCCACCGCATCGGCCGCACCGGCCGCAACGGCATGGACGGCATTGCGATCACGCTTTGCGATCCTTCGGAAAACAGCAAGCTGCGCCAGGTCGAGCGCATCATCCGAACCAAACTGCCGATCGTCGCCGACCATCTCGGCAGCCCCGATCCGCAGCGCAATCCGGCTGAAAAGAATGAGCGCTTCGAGCCTGCCAATGATCGCAACGGTCGTCGCGATGGCCGCCGGCCGGGCGGCGACAACAAGGGCAACGCCTTTGGCAAGAAGCGCTTCGGCGACAAGCCGGCCTTTGCAGGTGAGCGCAAGCCGGAAGGCGCCAAGCCTTTCAAGGGCAACAACAAGCGCCGTTTCGGCGGCAAGCGTCCGGCGGCGCGGGCTGCCTAACCAGGCCTCATTGCGGCCGGCCAGGCGTTGGCGCTTGGCTGGTTGCCTGATTGACACAGAAGAAGGCGGCCGAAGCGATGCTTCGACCGCCTTTTTTCGTCCGTGCGCGCTACTTCGCCACCGCCTCGATCCAGACGGCGATGCGTTGCGCCAGAAATGCGGTGGTCGACGGCGACAGCGCATCGCCGGCAATGACATGGTTGTCCGGGTCGCCGGTGTCGTCGACCGGCACCAGTTCGTGCGGTGCGCCCCAGCGCCCTGCGATTTCGCGGGTGCGGTCTGGCCGCACCACCCTGTCCGAATCCGAAAAGATGAACAGGGCGGGGATACCAGCCTTCTCGACCGGCGCCCCATAGGCGAGTTCCGTCAACGCCTGCATCGGCAACGTCGCTGCAACCGGATACTTGGTGGTCCAGAATTTCTGGTGCAGCGCGTTGTGCGCCACAAAACTACGCTCCTTGCCGATGACGAGTTCCGCGATCTGCTTCCCCCAGGGCATCGTCAGGATTTCGGCGCCGGATGCCTTCACGCCGAAATTGGGCGAGATGAATGCAATCGCCGCTACCCCATCCGATGCACCCGGCTGCGTAGCCGCACATGCCGCCAGAGAGCCGCCGGTGGAGGTCGAGATGACGATCACCTTGTCGCCGATTGCCCGGCCGACGGCGAGCGCTTCCTCATAGTCGTTGATCCAGGCGTTGACGCTGCCTTGCGTCATCGCCGCGCTGTCCTGCCCATGACCGGTCAGGCGGGTGTAGAAGAGATTGGCGTCGAGCAACTCGGCCACGTCGTCGGGCAGGGGGCGGACCTCGCCCTTCGAAGCCGAGAAACCGTGGATGTAGACGATCGACAGCGGCGTCTTGCCATGCACCATCGGGTTGGCCCAGACGACCTCCTTCTCCAGCCCGTCGCGGATGCCGGGCACGGCGGCTTCCACCTTTGCCACATAAGCCTGCGGATCGTCACCGATGACGGAAGGATCGAAGCGGATCGTGGTGTCGACGGGAACGCGCGGGCCGAAGAGGAAGGCCAAGGCAAGCACGGCGACCAGGGCCAGCACAGCAAGCACGATCCGTCGCCCCATCGCAGACTCCACGCAACGACAACAAGCTATGGCGGCGGCCATGAACAGGCAACGGCCGTTCAGGCCGTCGCAGCACCAAATCCTGTGGGCACCCTATCCGTTGGGTGACTTGCGATCGTATTGCAGCGGCCGCGCCTTCCAGCTGGTCATCAGGCTGATCACCCATCGGCTTATCGGCCTGGGCAACAAAGCGAGAAATTTCAGCGGCCAGCTCGTCCGGTACGGAAAGGTGACTTCGAAGCCGCCGGATTTGATTGCCTTCACCATACGGCGCGTCGCCCGGGTGACCGGCATCAGGCCAGGCATAGGCAGCATGTTCTTTTCGGTCAGCGGCGTGTCGACAAAACCTGGGTTTATCACCTGGACGCGGATGTTCATCTTGTCGAAATCATACTTCAGCGACTCGGCCAGGATGTTGATCGCCGCCTTGGTGCCGCCATAGGCGGCCGTGGTTGGCCAGCCGAAGTAGGCGGTGACCGATCCGACCAGCACGACGTGACCGCGCGACCGCACGCGCATATACTCCACGGCCGGCACCAAGCCGTTGATGATACCGAAATAGTTGACCTCGAAGGACCGGCGAAAATCCTTGACGACGAGAGCTTCTCCAGGCGTCGAAATGTAGTTTCCGGCATTGAAGACGGCGAGCACGATGGGGCCGAGCTCCTTCTCGATCGCGGCCACCGTTCTTGCCATGCGCGGCTCGTCCGTGACGTCGCAGGGAAAGGCCGTGACGCTGCCCGGCATCTGCGCGGTCTCGACGATGAGCGTGTCGATTGGATCGTCGTCCAGTGCCGTTACCGCCACCGCGTAGCCCTGGGACGCCAGATCCCTGGCCAGCGAGCGGCCAATGCCGCTGCTGCCGCCCGTGACCCAGGCGACGCCGTGTTTCGGATCGGCCCGATAGAGTGTCATGCCGCGCCCTGCCGAGTTGTTGGTGCCTTGCTCTAGCGGTCGGCAAATCGAATGAAAAGAGGGCTTCTCGACCACGGGTGCAAATGAATTGTGGGATATCGGGCAGGCTGCCAGGGGTGTGGAAGCACAGCAGTGCCGGAAATGCGACTGGACCAGGCGAATTCTTGCCTTGAAACCGAAGCTTCGGGTTTCTAGGGTTTCGGCGCACGCACACAAGGAATCCTGAATGCCCCGTTCTGTGATCGACGCGATCGGCAACACGCCTCTGATCCGCCTTAACAAAGCG
>NZ_PNOT02000159.1 GCF_002879535.1 Mesorhizobium intechi | reverse complement strand
GCACCCATCTCGGGAGGCGGGGATGCTTGTGGCATCGCGCGCGAGCTTTCGCTTTGTCCAAGATCAAAGCTGCAGTGACGGAAGCGGGTGCAATAAGACGCAGCGGCTACGTCGAATATGTACGTCAAGATTCACATGACATCACTTTTGGATGGTCGCAGATTGATTTTGGTCAAACGCTGATCAAGCGGCCAATGGCAGAAATTCCCACCGTTCCGAATGCCTGTGCCTCTATGGAGAGCGATACCTTGTCTTTGGACGCTTTGTTTGCCCGAATCCGCAGTATCCCGCTGGGTCGCGCCGAACGAGATGCCTTGGCCGGCACGGCAATGGGTGTCAGAGCCTTTGACCGCGGCGAGACGATTTTCGATTCCGACCAGTATCCGTCGCAACTGCACATCATTTCGGCTGGCTGGGCTGCCCGCTCGATTTCATCCATGGACGGCTCGCGACAGATTACAGATTTCGCAATCGCCGGCGATCTGTGCGACTTGACGGCTTTGGGCCACAGCTCGGTCGGCCGCGTGACCGCGCTTACAGCCGTCCGCGCCACCGTTCTCAATCGCCAGGCTTTGACCGAAGCGATCAGTGCCTACCCAAAACTCGGACGGGCATTTATGAGCATCGCCCTCGTCGAGCAGGCAACATTGCGGGTTTGGCTCGCCTATATGGGAAGGCACGAAAAGACGACACATCTTGCACACCTCTTCTGCGAACTGCACGCGCGTCTTCGCCAAGTCGGCCTGGTGGGGGATCACTCCTTCGAACTGCCCTTGACGCAAGACGCCATTGCAGACACCACGGGAATGAGCATCGTCCACGTCAACCGGGTTCTGCGAGTGCTGCGCACGGACGGCTTGATCACCTTGCACAAGCACCATCTGGAAATTCTGCAGCCGCAGCGGCTCCGCGAGTTGGCGGAGTTCGATCCGGCCTACCTCTTCGCCTGAAGAGGAGAAACCGGCGAACGCCGTTCGGCGGGACATTTCGCGGATATGAAGATGTCGGCCGAGTTGGCGTCACGCTCGCGACGGTGACGCCATTCATCGATCCGATGTTGGGGCGTTGCCGTTCAATGCCCAGCCTGAAAACACAGCGACGGGCGGTGCCGCAGGCGACCGCAACCAGTTCAGTTCGGTGAGGCCAGCGAAATAGAGAACGCGCCTTGTGAAGCGCGTTTGTTGGCGACCAGAGCAATGTCTCCCTGTCCCCTGACACACTTACCTATGTAAGTGTTTTCCCCACGCCGACCTGGATAGATGCATGCACCACTGTGGAGCCGAAGTGAGCATCTGGGAATCTATCGACAGCGCGCCGCCTGGCCGCGACCTTCAGTTGGCGGTGATTGAAGATGGGAGGGTCACCGCTTTGAGATTTCCGTGCCGTCTCGAAGGATCGCAATGGATAGCATCCGACACGGAGAGACCGGTAACGGTGCGCCCCACGCATTGGCGCCGTTGGGGAGCCGGAACAAGCGCGTGACATTTCCCAATTTGAAGCGGCCGGGGCGAGGCGGCATCAAGGTCTATCGGGTGGAGGAGATGGAAGGCGACACGATCGTCGCTGCGCATGAGGCCGCTGCCAAGACACCGTTCCAGGCGGCCGAGAATGCGCTGGGGACGCAGGTTACCCTACGCGGCGACGCGCAAGAGTGGATCCGCGTAGTCGAACTGACCGAAACGCCCTCCACGCGTCTGCGGCCGAACTTCTATGAGTTCAAGACCATCGGAAGAAAGCGAACATCGCACAACTGAATGGCCTATCGAAATCGGTGCGCGTTACCCCAACCGATGCGCCCCGCTAGGCCGGCGCCTTCCCCAAAGGCGCCGGCCGCTCCCATTGTGACAGCCACCATCATCGTGCCGCCATTCACCCCCCAACGACAATGACGACCATCGCTCGTTATACTGCCCCGCCGCGCTCGGCGAATCCTTGACCGAGATCAAGGGATACGCGCCCGCCGGGGTCTAAATGCAATCGCGTTGTTCCCGCATCTTTCCTGCACCCTTCGTCCCGGATTGTGAAAGCGTAGCCATGCCATACGCCTCGATCGAGGTGCTTCCTCCGCAAATCCGCGAACATCTCCCGCAGCAGGCGAGAGAGATCTACAGGGAGGCATTCAACAATGCCTGGGAGGAATATGCCGACAGCGGCGAGAGGCGCGAGGGGATCGCCCATCGAGTTGCGTGGGCTGCAGTGAAACGCCGCTACCTCAAGAAAGGGAATGCTTGGGTACCGCTGTGAGCGCATTCACTCTCGATGCGTTGATCGAGATCAATTCTTTCCCGCCAGCTTCAGGCACGTGTTTGCAATCGGGCACTTAAGGTAATTCGACTCAATCAGAAAAGCCGTCGTCGGACTTGTCGATGCCTGCGCCGAAAGAAGCAATGGATCAGACTTTCCGACCATCTGGCGAGACATCCTGAAGGCGCATCCGTGCGTGCGCGGGCAGCCGGTTCAGGACAGCGGTGAGGACGGCCCGGTCCTTAGAATCCCTTTGATCACCGGCCAGTTCCTCGTCTTCCTGGGTTCGCATTTCTCGCTTCCATGACTTCGGTCGAGCGCGCCTTCGTCAGACTTGACGCGGATCAAGGCCATTGCATTCCCAAGCTGTCTTGCAACCGGTCCAGCAGGTTGACGAATGCCTGATCGAGCACTTCCTCGCGGACATATTTGCGGCGGCAATCACCGTATCCGCCCCGGCCTCTATTGGTGTGCCCCGTGGCGAAGTCTTCCGAACGGGCGATATCGTTGACTTACCGAGGCACCATCCATCCGTCGTTGAGACGAACTTGATGGCCCGGTGGCCGAAAGGCGCGCGGGCTCTTCGGAACTTAATTTACCGCGTTTTGCCGCCTTATGAGCGATTGCTTATAAATCAACCGCCTGTAAACCAACGCCTCGTCATATGTCGTATCAGTCGGGGATCGGTCATGGTCATCAACAGGTTCTGGCGGTCGGGAAGCGGTAATTTCGCCTTGTTGTTCGCGTTGGCGGCGCCTGCAATCCTGGCGGCCGTCGGTTTCGCGGCGGACGTATCCACCGTCATGCGAGCAAAGGTCAATCTTCAGATCTCCTTGGATGCTGCGACCCTTTCCTCGTCGCACCTGTCAGACAGCGAAGCGAACCGCAAGCTGGCATTTGATAGCTATTTTCAGGCCAACGTCGCAAGTCACCCCGAGCTCTCCAACGCTAAAGTGACCTTGTCAGTCGACAAGGGTGTCAACTACGTCAAGACCAAGGCCGTCGCTTCCGCTGACGTGAACCTCAATTTCGCTTTCTTGTTCGGCGACAACCAGCACATCGAGGTGGATGCCGGCGGCTTGGAGGCGACGAATAACCTCGAGGTCGTGATGGTGCTCGACAACACTGGCTCCATGGCCGGTGCTAAGATCAACGCTCTCAGGGACGCCACTAAAGCACTTCTCGATGAGCTCGATGGGGCCAAGTCACCCAATCGCAAGGTGACCGCGGCGATTGTGCCGTTCGTCACAGCTGTTAATGTAAATGGCGATGAATTTGACCCCTCCTGGATAGACATGGAAGGCAAATCGCCGAACAACGGCGCGAATTTTCCCCTGCTCCCCGATGGCACACGTGTAAATCACATGAACCTGTTCAAGGCCCTGGCGCAGGGGACCGGTTGGAAAGGCACGGGATGGAAGGGCTGCGTTGAGGCACGTCCGGGAACCGCTGCCATTTCTGACGTGGCGCCCGACCAGGCTGACGCCAACACCTTGTTCGTGCCATATTTCGCACCAGACGACCCAGGTGACGCGACCAGTCCATCCGCGAGCTATGGCAACGACGCCAAGGTCTATAACAACTCGTATCTTTCCGATGACGTTCAAGACGGCACTGATACGAAGGGGGAAGATAAAAAGATCGCCAAATACTCGAACCCCAAGGCGAAAAAGATCAACGACAAATATGCGCCTTTGACAGTCGGCCCTAACCGAGCCTGCCCGACTCCGGTGGTCCCGTTGACCAGTGATCTGGACAAGTTGCGGGCCGCCGCCGCCCAAATGCAAGAGTGGAACGGATCCGGCACCAATGTCTCCGAAGGACTTTCTTGGGGCATGCGGGTGCTTTCACCGGATGCGCCCTACACCGACGGCGCCCCTTGGAAAACTCCGAACACGAGCAAGATCGTCGTCCTGCTTACGGATGGCGAAAACGTCGTCTATGGAGCGAGCAGTGAGCCTGAAAAGTCGGATTACACGTCATATGGCTACCTCGCATCTGGACGGTTCGGGACAAGTAACCAGACGGACGCTGCGCGCGTCGTAGATCGTTGGACGCTTGACGTTTGCGAGAAGTTAAAGGCACAGCAGGTTCAAATCTACACTATTACGCTGCAATCCGACACGGCCGCAAATCGGACACTTTACGGCAAATGCGCGACAAATCCGGGGGATTACTACGCTGTCAGCGATCCCAGCAAATTGTCAAAAGTCTTCCAAGAAATCGCTGGAAAGTTCACGACACTGCAGCTGGTCAACTAGGTGGGTGCGGGCTCGGGACCCGATGGAAGCCACGAGGGACACGCGTCAATCACTACCAGCGGCTCCAGCCAGGCGCATTGCGGTCCAGCGCATTCTCGCCGGAGCCAGACTTGCCACTTCCAGATCGAACTGGCCGAAACTGCCGTTGCGCTGAAGACCTGCTGTGTCCCCCCGACAAGAATATTGTTCTGCTTTCAAGGGTGATCAAACGCGCCGAGACGTATTGACTTCAGATCCTAAGCGGCGATCTCGACCCGATCGCGGCCTGCGTTTTTTGCGGCATAGAGAGCACGATCGGAAGAATGGAGTAGTGAGGTTGGCGCCACCCCATTCAATGGGTAGATGGCAGCCCCTATGCTCAAAGTAGTTGAGATGACAACATCCCCAATGCGCAGGGGTTCTCTTACCGCCGCCAAGACACGATCGGCGACGTTTTGAGCATCAACCGCCGAGGTTACGTTGCCGGCGATCATCACAAACTCGTCGCCTCCGATGCGCAGAAGGGAGTCGTGTTCCCGCGTGACTCCTTTGATCCGCTCTGCCATCTGGACGAGAAGGAAATCGCCCGCAAGATGACCATGGGTGTCATTCACACTCTTGAACGAATCCAGATCAAGCCAGAATACCCCGAAGCCGCCGCCGCGTGCCCCAGCTTCAGAAATCGCCGCGCTGATCCTCGCATTCAAAGTCACACGATTGGGAAGACCGGTAAGGTGGTCGTGCGTAGCAAGTTTCTCCGCTTTGTCCTTCGCGCCCTTGAGTTCCGCTTCAAGCTTCTTGAGCGGCCCTACGTCGGCAACATGGACGAAGATCCCCTGCACCGTCCCATTTTCGAAACGGGGAATGTATGTGGCCAGGCTATGCCGGACGCCGCCCTCCCGAGTTGGAATAGCGCGCTCGAACACCTGCTTTTTGCCGCTGTAGGCAGCGGCGATATAGGGCAGGTTGAGCGCGTAAAGCGGCCCCAAGAGATCCTGCAGTCGCGTCCCGATCAAGTCCTTTCCGGTGCAGCCGAACCAGTCAAGATATGCCGCGTTGGCGAAAACGCACTTCTGATTGGCATCCCAATAGGCGACCATGGCATCCAGATTGTCCACCATCTCGACCACGACCTCGGCGAGCGAAGGGGGCTGAACCTCGAAATTCTCGCGGGGTCGCGATGCGGGCATGATCGCCTTGCTGACGTTGGTGGGTCGATATCAGAACGAGAATGGCAG
>NZ_PNOT02000348.1 GCF_002879535.1 Mesorhizobium intechi | reverse complement strand
GTTCTTTCGCCTCCTGGACGCCAAGCGCGGCCGGCCGCTCGCACGTGGTCTGCATGGCGACGAACTTGCCGGTTTCGCCGGAACGCAGGATGCCGGTCATAACATCGACGGCATGCAGCGCCAGCTCCATCGAGCAACGGTGCGGCCGCCCCTCGACTATTGCCAATGCCATGTCGGCGAGACCCGCTGTGCGGTAGTTGGCCATCATGCCCTGGCCGTGCATTTCGTTGGGCACGCCAAGCGGGTGCTTCCATTTCGGCAGCTTCTTGACCGGCTTGCCCTCTTCGGTGAAGCGCACCTCGCCGCCGAAGAAATTCGGATCCGGCACGAACACCGTGCCCGCTTCGCCATAGAGTTCCATGGGCGCGTGGCCGTGAGCCCAGACATCCCAGCTGGTGTTCAACGTCACCACGGCGCCGTTCTCGAACTCCAGCAGGCCATGGATGGTCGTCGGCGTGTTGACCGGGATTTTTTCGCCCGCGCGCGGTTTCGATGAAATCGTCCGCTCCTTGGCCGGGGTTGTCGCAAAGGCCACCACCTGTTTTACCGGCCCGATCAGCTGGATCAGATTGGTGATGTAATACGGCCCGATATCCAGCACCGGTCCGGCGCCCGGCTGGAAGAAGAAATCCGGATTCGGGTGCCAGTGCTCCATGCCGTGACCCATGACATGGCAGGTTCCGCTGGTGATCTTGCCGAGTTTGCCCTCGTCAATCAGTTCACGCACCAGCTGGTGCGCGCCGCCGAGGAAAGTGTCGGGCGCCGAGCCGATGCGCAGCCCCTTCTTTTCAGCCCGCGCCTTGAGGTCCTGGCCCTCTTCGAGCGAGAGCACGAACGGCTTTTCCGAATAGACGTGCTTGCCGGCATCGAGCACGCGTTTCGACACTTCGTAGTGCACCGCCGGTATCGTCAGGTTGACGACGATGTCGATGTCGTCGGCCTTGAGCAGATCCTCGACGGTCTCGGCGCGCAGCTTGAACTCCTTCGCCCGCGCCCTGGCCGCGTCCATGTTGATGTCGGCGCAAGCGCGCATCTCGATGCCGCGAAACAGCGGCGCCAGCGAGAAATACGCCTTCGAGATGTTGCCGCAGCCGATGACGCCAATACCCAGTTTCTTTGCCATGATGATTGTTCCTAGTAAGTCTTGACGGATGCGATCGAGCGGCGGGCGAAGCGCTCGATGTCATTGGGGTTGTCCTGCTCCATGACAAAGTATTTTGCCGCGCTCTTGGCCCGCAGCACCTTGATCAGGTTGGCCCAGTCGATCGTGCCGTGGCCGACATCCGACCAGCCATCCTCGTCCAGCCCTTCGCCCGGCCTGGCGATGTCCTTGACGTGCACGGCGACGATGCGCTTGCCGTGCTTTTCGATCCAGGGCAGCGGATCTGCGCCGCCGCGCACCACCCAGGCAAGGTCCATCTCCCAGCCGATATCGGGAGCGGAAGACAGGATGTGATCCTGCGGCACCGAACCGTCGGCGAGAGCCTTGAACTCGAAATCATGATTATGCCAGGCAAAGCCGTAGCCGGCCTGCGAGGCGACCTCGCCGACCTTGGCCAGGCGCTCGCCAAAGCCGCGCCAGCCGCCGGCGTCGGACGGCCTGTCCTCGGCCATCAGATAGGGGCAGATCAGCAGGTTGATGCCGAGAGCTTCGGCCGTCTTGCGCACGCCGTCGAAATCCTTCTCCAGCGCATCGATGGAGAAATGGCCGGTCGGCATCGAAAGCCTGTTCTTGTCGAGTTCCGCGCGAAAGGCCTTGGGATTTTCATAGACGCCACCGAAGCCTTCGACTTGCGCGTAGCCGAGCTTGCCGAGCGTGGTGAGCACGCCCTCCCAGGGTTGAAAATTGCGGGCGCTGTAAAGTTGGAATGACCAGTTCATCGTCTCTGTCCGTTCTGCTTGGTAGGGTGGGTTCTTGGGAGGAGGGCTTGGGGCCTATAGGCGGTTGCCGGATTGGGTGTCGAACAGCGAGGCGCGGGCTGGGTCAAAACCGATCCGGATTGGATCGCCGGTGCGCAGCGTCTTTTCCGCCTCGACGCGGAAGGAAAAATTGCGGCCGCCGAGCTTGGTCCACACCAGCGTGTCGGAGCCCATCGGTTCGACGATCTCGACGGCTGACTCGGCGGTGAACGGCATGGCCTTGGCCGCATCTCCAAAGGCGACGTGCTCGGGCCTGATGCCGAACACACAGGGCATGCCCGCGCTGCCGCGATCCTTGTCGAACTCATAGCGGTCGAGCGGTATCGAAACCCCGTCGGTGGTGAACGCCCCGACATCGCCGGCTTGCAGCTGACCCTCGATGAAATTCATCGCCGGCGAACCGAGGAATCCGGCGACGAAGCGGTTGACCGGACGGTTGTAGATGGTTTGCGGCGCGTCGAGCTGTTGGATGACGCCGCCCTTCATCACCGCGATCCGGTCGGCGAGCGTCATCGCTTCGATCTGGTCGTGGGTGACGTAGATCATCGTGTTCTGCAATCTGCGATGCAGCAGCTTGATCTCGACGCGCAGTTCGGAGCGCAGCTTAGCGTCAAGATTGGACAGCGGTTCGTCGAACAGGAACACGTCGACATCGCGCACCAGCGCCCGCCCGATCGCCACGCGCTGGCGTTGGCCGCCGGACAGTGCGGAGGGCTTGCGTTGCAGCAGCGGTTCGATCTGCAGGATCTCCGCGGCGCGCGCGATGCGCTTGGCGATTTCGTCCTTGGGCAGGCCCGCGACGCGCAGGCCGAAGGACAGGTTCTTCTCCACCGTCATCTGCGGATAGAGCGCATAGGATTGGAACACCATGCCGATGCCGCGATCCTTGGGCTCTTCCCAGGTGACATTCTTGCCCTTGATGAAGATGCGGCCCTTCGAAATGTCGAGCAGCCCGGCAATGCAGTTGAGCAAGGTCGACTTGCCACAGCCGGACGGCCCCAGCAGAACGATGAACTCGCCGTCCGCGATATCGAGATTGAGTGTCTGCAGGACCGACACCGCGCCATAGTTCAGCGACACGTTCTGGATCGATACGCTGGGGTTCGCGATTTCTGCCATCATCACCCTTTCACCGCGCCGGCAGCGATGCCACGCACAAAAAGCCTGCCGGAAATGAAATAGATAACGAGCGGAACCAGCCCGGTCAGGATGGTCGCCGCCATATTGACGTTGTATTCCTTCACGCCCTGCACGGAGTTGACGATGTTGTTGAGCTGAACCGTCATCGGATAGGTGTCGGGGCGCGTGTAGACGACGCCGAACAGGAAGTCGTTCCAGATGCCTGTCACCTGCAGGATGACGGCGACGACGAAGATCGGCAGCGACATCGGCAGCATGATGCGCAGATAGATACCCCAGAAACCGGCGCCGTCGACACGCGCCGCCCGGAACAATTCCTCCGGCATGGAGGTGAAATAGTTGCGGAACAGCAGTGTCAGGATCGGCATGCCGAAGATGGAATGGACGATCACCAGGCCGCTCAGGCTGCCATAGAGGCCGATCTCGCGCAGGATGATGACGATCGGGTAGATCATCACCTGATAGGGGATGAAGGCACCGACGATCAGGATGATGAAGAATGTGTCGGCCCCCTTGAAGCGCCAGTTGGCCAGCGCGTAGCCGTTTACGGAGGCGATCGCGATCGACAGGATCACCGAAGGTACGGTGATACGAACGGAATTCCAGAAGCCGCGCGAAAGTCCGTCGCAGTTAAGGCCCGTGCAGGCCGTCGACCATGCCTTGACCCAAGGCTCGAAAGTGATCTCGAGGGGTGGCGAGAAGATGTTGCCGAGGCGGATTTCCGGCATGCCCTTGAGCGATGTGACGATCATCACATAGAGCGGCAGCAGGTAGTAGAGCGCCGCCACGATGAGGGTGCCGTAGAGGAAGATGTTGCGGCGCGAGAATATGTGACGCGGCTTCGGTCCGCTCGGCCCCGAGGCATCGGCATGGCCGGCGCCGGACGGCGCGGACAAGGAGACGGCTTGGTCAGACACGCTTCCTGCCTCCGAATTCGAGATAGGCCCACGGCACGATCACGATCATCACCGAGAGCAGCATCATGGTCGAGGCTGCGAAACCCTGGCCGAGATTCTGGGCGAAGAACATGTAGTCGTAGACATACTTTGCCGGCACCTCGGAGGCGATGCCCGGCCCGCCGCTGGTCTGTGCAACGACAAGGTCGTAGACCTTGACGATGCCGGACGCGATGATGACGAGCGT
This sequence comes from Mesorhizobium intechi, assembly GCF_002879535.1. Classification (GTDB taxonomy): domain Bacteria; phylum Pseudomonadota; class Alphaproteobacteria; order Rhizobiales; family Rhizobiaceae; genus Mesorhizobium; species Mesorhizobium intechi. The sequence continues at coordinate 1,980 of NZ_PNOT02000348.1, read as the reverse complement.
GGTGATGAAGACCGGCCGCATCATCGGGATGATGATGAACAGATAGGTTTTCCACATCGGAATCCCGTCCACCCGCGCGGCCTTCCAGATATCCTCGTCTATGCCGCGCAGCCCGGCCAGCATCAGGCACATGATCAGCCCGGTGCCCTGCCAGAGCGCGGCGATCGATATGCCGTAGATGACGATGCTGGAATTGTAGAGCGGATCGAAAGCGAAGCTCGTCCAGCCAAGGTTTCGTATCACCCCCTGGATGCCGAAATCCGGATTGAGCAGCCATTGCCAGACAAGGCCGGTGACGATGAAGGAGAGCGCGAAGGGATAGAGAAAGATGGTGCGGAACGTATCCTCGAAACGGATCTTCTGGTCGAGCAGGGCAGCGAGGATGAAGCCGATCACCAGCGAGAAAACCAGCGAGATCACGCCGTAGATCAGCAGGTTCTCGATCGAGACCAGCCAGCGCGGGGTCGCCCACAACCGGTAATACTGGTCGAGCCCGACGAAATTCAGCCGCGGCAACAGCTTTGAGTTGGTGAAGGAATACAGCACAGTCCACGCCGTGCCGCCGACGAAAACCACCAGCGCGGTGAGGATCATGGGGATCGAAGCGACCTTCGCATTGAGATTGCGAAACAGTCGGCTGGGGCGTTCGCTCTTGCTCATCGGTGCAGCCATGCTGGATCGGGTAAGGGCGCGCCCTCCCGGCCTGGACTTCACCAGACCGGGAGGAAGGGACTTTGCCGGCGGTATCAGTCAGCCGTGGCGATGATGTCGGCGAAGCGCTTCTGCGCCTCTTCGAGGGTCATCTCGGGCTTGGCGAAGAACTCGGAAAACAGGTCCTCCTTCTGCTTCTGGCTGTCCTGCGAAAGCAGCTGATCGGTCCATGGGATGACGGCGCCCTTGGCCAGGATGGCCAGACCCTTCTTCATGCAGTCATTGGCGGCGTTAAGGTCGACGTCGCCACGCACCGGCAGCGAGCCCTTCTTGAGATTGAAGGCGACCTGGGTCTTGGGATCGAGCAAGGTTTCGGCCAGGACTTCCTGCGCCTTGGACTTGTCGGCATCCTTGAGCACCGGGAAATAGAAAGCATCACCACCCGTGGCGATGACCTCGTTCAGGCCAAGACCGGGAAGACAGGTATAGTCCTTGCCGGCGGTCTTGCCGGCAACCTGGAACTCGCCCTGCGCCCAGTCACCCATGATCTGGCCGCCGGCCTTGCCGGTGATGACCATGTTGGTGGCCTGGTTCCAGTCCTGCACATTGGTGTTCTTGGCCATCTTGCGCGCATCGTCCGCCGCCTTGAACACCTTGGCGACTTCGGGGCCGGCCGCGAACTTGGCGTCCTTGTCCTTGTAGACCTTGAGGAAGGTGTCGGTGCCGCCGACCGCTGCAAGCAGCACGTCGAAGGCGCCGGACGACTGCCAGGCCTGGCCGCCCACCGCCAGCGGCACGATGCCTGCCTTCTCGAGTGCCGGGGCGGCGGCCACATACTCATTCCAGTCCTTCGGCACCGGCACGCCGGCCTTCTTGAAGGCGTCGTTCGAGAGCCACAGCCACTGCCAGGAGTGAATGTTGACGGGCACGCAATAGATCTTGCCGCCGATGGTGCAGCTGTCGAGCAGACTCTTCGGCCGCACGACCTCTGTCCACTTGCCCTTGGTGGCGACATCGGTCAGGTCGCGCATCAGGCCGGCCTGCACCAGCTCTTCCGCTTGCCGGCCGTGATTGAACTGGGTGGCGCCCATCGGGTCCCCGCCGGTGATCCGGCTGATCATGATCGGCCGTGCCGTGCCGCCAGAGCCGGCAATGGCGCCGTCGACCCAGTGATTGCCGGTGGCATCGAAAGCCTTGGCGAGTTCCGCGACCGCCGCCGCCTCGCCGCCGGAAGTCCACCAATGAGTGACTTCCAGGTCCGTCGCGGCGGCCGGGCCGGCGAACTGCAGCGCGGCCGTGGCCGCCAGGGCAGCGGTCAAAAGTTTGTAT
>NZ_PNOT02000144.1 GCF_002879535.1 Mesorhizobium intechi | reverse complement strand
TCACTGGATAGGGAATGAATTTGATGTAGGTGCCAAGCCTGAGATAGCCGATGGCGAGCAGGAAGACACCGGCCATCATCGTTGCCAGGAGCAATCCGTCGACACCTTCGCGCTGGCCGGTCGCCACCACCAGCACGATGAAGGCGCCGGCCGGCCCGCCGATCTGGAAGCGGCTGCCGCCGAGGGCCGAGATGATGAAGCCGCCGACGATGGCTGTGAACAGGCCGCGCTCCGGCGTGACGCCAGAAGCGATCGCGATCGCCATCGACAGCGGCAGCGCCACGATGGCGACGGTGAGCCCGGCCATGAAATCGGCCTTGAACTGCGGCAGGTGGTAGCCTTCGCGCCAGATCGTCACCAGCTTGGGCGTGAACAATTCGGCAAATGTCGGGCTTGCCGACCCTTGGGCCGAACCTTGGGCCGACCCACGAGTCGACTTGTGGGCCGATCTTCGGGTCGATTGATGCACCGCCTGCCGTGTCTGATCCATGGACTGCCTTCCGCACATGAAGGCGGCGGGATCGTCGGCAGGAATGTCGGCGGTCGCCGTCGCGACTTATGCCGGCTCAGCCCCGGGATCTGGCGTCATGGCGGGTTTGAGGCGCACGCCCCTGCCGCCGCGCTCGCTGGCCTGGTTCTCGCCAATCAACTCCACCCCGGCCTCGTCGAGCGCCTGGATGACCTTCATCAGCGTATCGACCACGCCCCGAACCACGCCATCGCTCGCTTCCATGCGCTGGATGGTCGGAAGCGAAACACCTGCGCGTTCGGCGAGCGCCCTCTGGTCGATGCCAGCCAAGGCCCTTGCGGCACGCATCTGCGCGGCAGTGATCATCGGCCGGACCCCATGTCTGAGTCTGCAGGAATAATGTATAATACCATTGTCATGATGTTTCAAGCATCAATATGAATGTCTGATGCGTAAGCACCTTCGCCCTGATTGTCCATTTTTGCGATACTTCCCGAGGATTGCAGGCTAGGGTGTTGTCCATCTGGGCAGGGGTAACGCGGTTGAATATCTTCAAGACCTTGACGACATCGGCATGCCTGCTTTCGATGGTTCTGGCTCTGGCAGGCTGTGGTGGACACCTCATCAACCGATTGATCTGAGCGCAAGCCCGAGGGTGCGGTCAGCCTCAGTCGGCATCGTCGCTCACCACCTTGCGGCGCTGCAACGCCCGCGCCACCAGCCAGCACAGCATTGCCCAGGCGAAGCCCGCGCACCAGCCGGCCAGCACATCCGACGGCCAGTGGACGCCGAGATAGATGCGGCTGACGCCGACCAGCACCGTCGTCAGCACGGCCAGCGACAAGACGTAGATCTTCGTCGCCCTGCCATGCAGGAAGCGCGCCGCGAGCGAACCGAGCGTGAGATAGGTCACCGCCGACAGCATGGCGTGGCCGCTCGGGAAGGAAAACGACGTCTCGCTGACCAGATGCGACACGAGCTCGGGCCGCGGCCGGTCGACGCCAACCTTCAGCAGGCTCGACAGCACCTGGCCGCCCGCCACGGCGACGAAGATGAGAAGTGCCGTCCCCGGCCGGCGGATCAACAGCAGATAGAGGATCGTTGCCGTCGTGATCAGCACCAGCACGCTGGCGCTGCCGAGGCTGGTGATGTCGCGCACCGCCCCTTCCAGCCACGATGGGCCGATCGGGATTCCCGGTTGACCCGCCTGGCGGAAGGCAAGCAGGATTTCAGTGTCGAAGGCGTGCGGCGCGGTTGCCCGCGCCACCTCCATCAGCTCCACGAAGCCCCACAGCCCGCCGGCGATGACCAGGCCGGCCAGCAACACGGGGAATTCGATGCGGTTGAGCAGGGTGTTCGCGGGGTCTTTCATCGTGTCGGTGTCGCAATCCTCATCTCGATCAACGCCCCTGCAGATAGGGCCCTAGCGTGATCAGCGCCACTGCGGCGACCGCCAGCACGATGCCGGCGGCCTGCAGCGCGTTGACGCGCTCGCCGAAAAACACCAGTGCTACGACGTTGACCGAGACCAGCTGGATGACCGCCGAAAGGCTGAACGACACCGACATGCCGAATTCGCGGATCAACCGCAGCATGATCAGGTTGCCCAGCGAGTAGAGCGCGAGCGTCAACAGGATCTTGCCGAGGCTCGGCGCCAGTCCCCATTGCTTGGCGGCGGTTGCCGCCAAAAGGAAGATCACCGTCGAAAAGCCAAGTTGCAGCAGTCCCGAAAAACTCAACGTCCCATCCCCCTCGAAGCGGCTGCCGCCGCATGTGCCGCGGACCTTGTTTCCGAAGCGCCTCGACACGTCAAGCGACCTCGTCCTAACGAAGGTCTTGGCAACGGCGAGACTGAGGCTCAATGTGCCGATATCGCCCAGCCTGTTCGATCTATGGGCGATCAGGGGCTCATGATTCGTATTCTGCAGAATTTGGCGCGGCGCTGGAGCGAGCTTTCCCTTGCCCTGCAATTCCTCGTTGCCGGGGGCTTTGGCCTGCTGGCCGTCATGCTGGTGGTGGGTGCCTGGGTGACGTCGCAGATCCGGGACGGCGTCACCCGAAATTCGGCCGCCACGACGGCGCTCTATGTCGACAGCGTGATCGCGCCGCTGCTCCCGGACCTGCGCAAGAGCAAGGAGCTCAGCGAGTCCGTCAAGCAGGCGCTAGACGAGACGCTCGGCCAGGGCGCGCTCGGCAAGCGCCTGGTCTCGTTCAGGCTCTGGCGCCGAGACGGCACCGTGCTCTACGCGAAAGACGCGACCTTGATCGGCCGCCGCTTTGATCTGACCGACGATCTGCGGTCCGCCTTCCAGGGCAACGTCACCGCCCAGATCGATACGTTCGACGAAACCGAAAGCAAGGAGCAGGCCGCTGGCGTGCCATTGCTGGAGATCTACAATCCCGTGCGCGAACCCTGGTCGGGCGAGGTGGTGGCCGTCACCGAATTCTTCGAGGTCGCCACCGATTTCAAGGCCACGCTGGCCTCTGCCCTGCTGTCGAGCTGGCTGATCGTGGCCGGCACCACCCTGACGGCTTTTCTGCTGCTGTCGAGCATCGTGCTGCGCGCCAGCCGGACCATAGACGATCAGCGCGGGGCGCTGCGCCGCCAGGTGTCGGAGTTGCAAGGCCTGGTGACGCAAAACAGCGCCTTGCGGCAGCGTGTGCAGCGGGCGTCCCGCCGCGCCACCGCGCTCAACGAACGATATTTGCGCCGGATCGGGGCCGACCTGCATGACGGACCGGCGCAACTCGTGGCCCTTGCGGCGCTGCGCATGGACAGCCCGGTATTCTCCGGCGACGGCCATTGGAGCGAAAACCGCGCGACCGAGGTCGCGATGATCCGCAAGACGCTGGAGGATGCGATGCGCGAAATTCGCGGTATCTGCACCGGTCTCGTCTTGCCGCAGATCGAAACGGCCGCGGCACCGGACATATTGCGGATGGCGGTCGACGAACATCAGCGCCGGACCGGAACGTCGGTGGTGCTCACGCTGCCCAGGCATTTGCCTGAACTTGGCACTTCCGAAAAGATCAGCATCTATCGTTTCGTGCAGGAGGGGCTGAACAATGCCTATCGCCACGGGCGGGCGAAGGATCAGGCGGTGCGGGCCGGGATGAAGAATGGCAGGCTTTTCGTCGAAGTGTCGGATAGCGGCCCGGGTTTCGACCCGGCCCGGGTCGACGGGTTGGGGCTTGCCGGCCTCAGGGAGCGGGTCGAAAGCATTGGCGGCCAGTTCGAGACCTTGACCGGAGCGCAAGGAACGCGATTGGTGATCAGTCTTTCGGTCGAGGAGCAAGCATGATTGGCGCTATCCGCATTGCCATTGTCGACGATCACCCGCTGTTTCGCGAAGGCGTGACGCGCAGCCTGTCGGAGATCGGAGGTTTCGAGATCGTCGGCGAAGGCGCGACAGCGCAGGATGCCGAACGCATCGCCTCGACGGTGCAGCCTGACATATTGCTGCTCGACATCTCCATGCCGGGCGGTGGCCTGTCCGCGGTTGCGAGCATCCTTGCCAAGCATCCCGCCCAGAGGATCGTCATGCTGACGGTTTCAGAGACCAATGCCGATGTAACCACGGCGCTGAACGCAGGCGTGCAGGGCTATATCCTCAAGGGTATCGGATCGCGCGCGCTGGCCGACATCCTGCGCAATGTGGCGGGCGGCGAGAGCTACCTTACGCCGACGCTGTCGGCGCGGCTGCTTTCCGACCTCCAGTCCCCGCAATCCGCCAACGGCGTGGCGGACCGGTTGCGGCAACTGACCGAACGGCAGGCGGAAATCCTGCGGCTGGTGGCGGAGGGCCTCAGCAACAAGGAGGTTGCCTTGCGCCTGGAGCTGCAGGAGAAGACGGTCAAACACCACATGACCGGTGTGCTGTCCAAACTCAATGTGCGAAACCGCACTGAAGCGGCTCTTATGGTGCGCGAGTTCCGCGACCGGGACGCAAACCGCTCTTAGAGCAATTCCGGCAAACGTGTGAAACGGTTTTCCCGGGCAAAGCCCATGGCGCCTTGCCCTTGGGAATTTGCGTCGAGACAAACAGTCAGGCCATTGCGCAGGCGCGCAAGGGCCGGACAATGGAAGGTCACCTCCGCCGGGGGCGGCGGAGGTGACATGTGACCCTGACCGTTGCCTGCCGGTCAGTTTCACAAGGCTTTTAGACGGCTGGCATCGGCCGGCGTGGCCAGGCGGTCGATGATCGTGCGACCCAGCGCATCCTTCATCTTGAAACGGCCGTTCTCAATCTTTTCGGTAATGCCGTCGGGATGTGTGACCGTGATCTTGTTGCCGCTCACCTCGACCTTGTCACCGGTCGTGACGTTGACATGGCTGACGCCTTTGGTGCTCTGACCCTTGCCGGATGCCGAGTTGTCACCGCTGCCATCCGTTGCGGAATTGCCGCCGGTTCCATTTCCATTGCCGCCGCTGTTATCGCCGCTACCGCCGCCGTTGTTGCCACCGTTGCCGCCGCTGTTACCGCCGCCGCTGTTGCCGCCG
>NZ_PNOT02000192.1 GCF_002879535.1 Mesorhizobium intechi | reverse complement strand
GGTCGGACTACTTCTAGTACTCTCCGGTCGATTATCGAGACAGACGCTTCGCTGGCCCTGACTAGGGCTGGCTGCACGCCAACCGCGCCAACTGGCTATCAGGCGGTGTGCAATGCGATTCCCCCTGTTGCCCCAGGATATGGCCCGGTCCCATCGACTGTTGCCGATCCGGACGGAGACGGCATCGACACGCTCAACCTTAACTATGGGCTGAATCCACTGACAGACAAGCTGATCGGTGTCGGAGATTTCCTCGGCAATGGTCGCCAACAACCTTTATTCGCGATCGGTCCCTACAGTATCAAGAAGGGAGGCCTGTCGAATGGCAATTGGCAGCCCGGCGGGACGTCGTTCGCGATTGCTTGCCGTCAGCAACAAAACATCGGCGAAGGCACGTGCGTGCCTGGCGATATCAACGGGGACGGCGCAACCGACCTGTTTCGCTACAACGGCAATAGCGACAGCGCCAGTGTATGGCTGTCGACGGGCGTCGGATTCAAGAATTATACGGTCACGTCGATATGGGGCCTGACTGCGGCCTTACGCGACTTTGACAATGACGGGCGGGTGGACGTCATTACGATTGATGAGACCGGTCAATCTGGGGCTAGCGCTGTCCGAGCCTTCTCGTTGCGCCCTGCTCCGACAGCGATGACTCCGGCGCAGTTCACGTTCCCCTCGTTGCTTACCGCCGGCACGGTAATCGGGGACTTCAACGGGGACGGACTGCCCGATTTTACCAATTACAATGACAGTATGTTCATCTCGGATGCCGGCACGGGCAATCCGAACCTGTTGAAACAGATCACGACGGAGTTAGGCGGCACGGTCGCGGTCGAGTACTCGCCGTCCTCGAGGTGGACAAACAACTATCTGCCGCAGGTGGTGCACGCGGTGACCAAGCTCTCGGTGGGCGATGGTCGTGGCCAGACGGCGGTGAGCACCTATCAATATGCCGGCGGCAAGTATGACCCAGCGGCGCGCAAGTTTCTGGGCTTTGCCTCGATCGTCGAAACCAGGCCGCTGGCCAATGGCGAGACGGCGCCCTCGACGGTGACGACCACCTATCGCCAGGACCTCGCCAGCTATGGCCTGCCGTCGCTGACGGTGTGGAAGGATGGCGCGGGCACCGTGCACAAGCAGGTGGCCGAAACCTATGCCGTCAACACGGCGACCAAGCCGTACACGGTGCAGAACTGGGCGACCGACACGTCGTTCATCGAGAATGTCACGTACACGCTCCGGGTCGAGCGCGGCTTTGACGCCTATAACAATGTCGTCAGCCTCAAGGACTACGGCCGCACGGACGCCAGCGGCGACGAGACCTGGACCGAGCGCTTCTTCTCGCCTAACACCCCGGCCTACATCGTCTCCGCCCTGATTGCCGAGCGGACGCATGCCGGCCTGACCAGCACCGATCCCTATGTCGGCTACAGGCACAATTACTATGACGGGAATACCGACGTCTGGGCGGTGCCGACCAAGGGCAATCTGACCCGGGTGCTGACGCTCAGCGATGTCACCTCGACGCCGCAAAAGTCGGTGAGTCAGTATTTTACCTATGACAGCTATGGCAACAAGATCTCGGCCACCAACGGCCTCGGCCACAAGACCGAATGGGACTATGACGCCACGTATCACCTCTACCCCGTAGCCGAGCGGGCACCGCGTTACTTCGCGACGGGCGGGCAGACCGCCGATACGCGCTTTGTCTCGACCGCCACCTACAATTCTGTCTGCGGCCTGCCGGCGACTAGGACCGACTTCAACGGCCTGGTCAAAACCTTCACCTACGATCCGTTCTGCCGTCCGTACCAGATCTCGCAGAGCGTCACCGGCGCCTATGTCAGGAACCAGTTTGTCAGCGAGGGCAATCCCGGGGCGCAGGCGCTGATCAAATACACGCCGCTCCCCAATGGCGCGGGTGAGGATTTTATCATCTCCTGGTATGACGGGCTTGGCCGGGTCTACCACGTGGAAATGCCCGGAGAGACGGCTGCCGGTCCAAGGCGCATTGCCGATACCGACTATGATGCGCGCGGCAATGTCCTGCGCACGGATTTCACCCGCTTCGTCGGCGAAACCGCGCAGTGGACCACCAACAGCTACGACTGGGCCGACCAGTTGACCAAGACCGTCAATCCGGATGGCAGCCAGCGCAGCTATCTCAACGACCTGGCCACGGCACCCGCCACCACCCCGCGCCTGCATGGCACGACAATGACCGACGAGCTCGGCCATCAGACCCGGACGGCATGGTCGACGCGTGGCGATGTCGCGGGCGTGGTTCGTGACTTCGCCGGTCTTCAGCTTGCGCAAACCCGCACCTTCGACGTGCTGGGCCGGTTGGTCGGCCTTACCGACACCAGCGGCTCGACCTGGACCTACACCTACGACATGCTCGGCAACCGGCTGTCGGCGTCGGATCCCGATCTCGGCACCTGGACCTACACCTACGATGCCGCCAACCGGCTGGTCAGCCAGACCGACGCAAGGGGCACCGTCACCAATCTCAGCTACGACCAGATGGACCGGTTGCTCCTGAAGACCGCAAGGGCACCCGGCGGCAGCCCGGTTGTGCAGACCCAGAACACTTATGACCAGGCGGCTCCAAGCTTTTGGTACAATATCGGCCAGCTCACCACCTCGACCAATGGGGCGGCGACGCACAGCTACAATTATGACGGGCTCGGCAAGCTTGGCCGGCATGACACGACCATTGCCGGCCTGACGCATACCACGGTCGATATCCACGACAGGTCCGGCCAGACCATCCTGAAGAACTACCAGCCGGGCGACCTGTGGTTCGGCACCTGGACCAACCCCTTGCAATACACCGCCGGCAACAAGCTCTACTCGGCACCAGGCTTCATCACCTCGACCATTTACGAGGCCGATGGCCAGACCAAGGAGATCACCTACGCCAATGGCGTGAAGACGTCCTTCACCTATTCGCCGTCACGCCGCTGGCTGACGCGCATCACCACCTCTGGGCCCAACGGGCCGATGATGGACCGGCAATTCACGCGTGACAGCCTCGGCCGCATCACCAACATTGTCGGCGCGTCGGCCACGGGACCAAACAGCTGGAACTATGTCTACGACAATGCTGACCGGCTGATCTCGGCGGACAATCTAGGCGACAACACGCTCGACGAAACCTTCGTCTATGCCGCCAACGACAACATGATTTCGCGCAGCCGCGTCGCCGGCACCTATGCCTATCCCTCGCCGAGCGCAGCTCGTCCACATGCGCCAATCTCTGTCGGCGCCAATGCGATGTCCTATGATGCCAATGGCAACCTCACGTCCGATGGCAGCCGCACGCTCGCCTGGGACGAGGCCAACCGGCTGAAGACGGTCAGCCTCGCCGCCAACACCGTCAACCTCGCCTATGGACCGGATGGAGCGCGGGCGAAGAAAACCTCGAGCTTCGCCACGACGCTCTATCCCGACGCCGATGTCGAGATCAATCCGGCGACGCCGGGCGCGGAGATCTACACGCGCTATCCGCATCCCGACATCAAGGTGGTCGGCACGGCAAAATACTTCCTGCACCGCGAGCATCTGGCCTCGGTGCGCATGGTCACCGACATGTCGGGCGCCCTGGTCGAAGGCAACAGCTACGCCACCTATGGCGAGAGCCTCAACACCGGCTTCCAGACGCAGAAAGGCTATATCGGCGAACGCTTCGATGCCGAGACCGGGCTGCTCTATCTCAATGCACGCTACATGGATCCGGTGCTGGGGCGGTTTATTTCGCCCGATGATTGGGATCCGACGAAGGAGGGTGTTGGGACCAATCGGTACGCTTATGCACTGAACGATCCGGTCAATAAGAGTGATCAAAACGGGCACTTTGTTGTTGCTGACGACCTTGTGGCTGGGACTATCATCGGTGGCTTTATGTTAGCCGAAGCCTACCATGAATGCACTTCATGTCAGCAGGCAGTGGCAAAAGCCCTAGCTACGCCACCCTCCTTGACTCTTGAAAATTTAGCCAAGATGACAGTGTTTGGGTTGCCGGTGGCCATGCTGGACGCGGCGGAGACAAAGCCATCCGAAGGCAAGGTCAATAATACATCCGGAATCAATAGCGGAAATCCGGATGTAGATGCGGTGTTCGGAGGTGCAAAACCTACCGACAGTGGGACAAAAGGGTACGAGGTCCCCGGAACTCCTGGTGCATATGAAGGCAAGCTCAAGGGTATTCCGGGAGCAGAGCAAAGCCCGACCGCTGTTGGCGGTACGACGACAACTCTGCCTGACGGCACTAAGGTCGATACCTACCCCGGTCGAACCTCGACCGGTAAACCCGGATGGTCAATAACCAAACCAAATCAAAAAAAGCCTGATATCAAAGGTTCGTTTGACGATAAGGCTCACGGTTCTCAACCTAGCACCAACGATCCTGCTGCAGGAACATCTAGTGGATCATCCGGAGGAGGTAGCAGTAACGGCGGCAATACTACTAACAATAGCAATACGGGACACCAATAGGAGACGAAATGCGGTTTTATAACGGTCCGGGGCGTGAGCCAATTCTATCGCCGGAAACGAAAGAATTTTTCCGCGAAAGAGGCATCGTTGCTTTACCCCTTGATGAAGCCGATGAGCTTGTCCCTATAGATGTATTTGATACTTTCAACGTCAAGGGAGGGGTGCTGTGCGTTCCAAGGCGAGAGAGGATCAATATCCCGATTCCATATGAGCCGTTAGACCATGAAGATCACGAAATAGACGGAGTTCCATTAGACTTTATAATTGAATCTTACGTGCGCCAAAATTTCTCTGGGAATATGTTTTTGTTTTCCGGTCGGCATGACGTTTTTTTTGCAATAAAACTTCCAACATTCAGTTACGAAGTTCTATTCGCCATACAATCTGGG
>NZ_PNOT02000061.1 GCF_002879535.1 Mesorhizobium intechi | reverse complement strand
GTCGTGGACAGGCTGGCGAGCTTCCGCAGGTCGAGATCGGCGCCGATGCGCCGCCAGGCCTCGAGGCGCACGGCCTTCGGCGCCATCACCGAATCGATGCCGAGCAGCGAGACGCCGCGCAGGATGAAGGGGGCCACGTTCGACGGCAGGTCCATGCCGCCGGCCAGGCCGCACGCCGCGACCGCGCCGCCATAGGAAGTCATCGACAGCACATTGGCCAGCGTGTGGCTGCCGACCGAATCGATGCCGCCGGCCCAGCGTTCCTTGGCCAGCGGCTTGGCGGGCTGGCTGAGTTCGTCGCGCGAGATCACCTCGGCGGCGCCGAGATTGATCAGATAGGGGCTTTCGGCATTGCGTCCGGTCGACGCGATGACGTGGTAACCCAGGCTGGACAGGATGGAGACCGCGATCGAACCGACGCCGCCGGCGGCACCCGTCACCACCACCGGGCCGCGATCGGGCAGGATGCCGTGCCGCTCCAGCGCCATGACGCAGAGCATGGCGGTATAGCCGGCGGTGCCGACCGCCATTGCGTCATGGACGCGCATGCCTTCCGGCAGCGGCACCAGCCAATCGCCCTTGACGCGGGCGCGGCCGGCATAGGCGCCGAAATGCGTCTCGCCGACACCCCAGCCGTTCAGGATGACCTTGTCTCCCTTGCGCCAGTCGGGATTGGAGGACGAGATGACCGTGCCGGCAAAGTCGATCCCCGGCACCAGCGGCCAGCGGCGAACCACCGGCGCCTTGCCCGTAATGGCCAATCCATCCTTGTAGTTCACCGTCGTCGCCTCGACCGCGACGGTGACGTCACCCTCCATCAGGTCGGCTTCGGTGAGGTCCGTCACGGCGACCGACTGTTTCTTGTCGGCGTCGCGCGAAACGAGGATGGCTTTGAATGTTTGGGACATCTTTTTCTCCGCGAACTTGCTTGGCGTCCTGGACTTTGCGGCGATGGCCGCGCGGGGTCAATCTTCGGAAGACTTGGCGTTCGAAGCTCTGGGCTCGCGGCGCCAGCCGATGAGTTCGTCGAAGACGACCAGTGCCGCGCCCACGGAAATGAAGGCGTCGGCAAGGTTGAACACGGCAAAGGACCAGACCGGCGTGTGGAACAGGATGTAATCGATGACGTGGCCATAGACGGCGCGGTCGATCAGATTGCCCAGCGCGCCGCCGATGATCAGGGCAAAGCCGGTGCGGGCGATGACACGGCCCGATGGCGTGTGGGTGGCGAGGTAGAGCACGAAAGCCACGACTAAAGCGGCGATGATCACCAGGCCGGTATCACCGAAGGAGGAGAACATCGAGAAGGCGATGCCGGTGTTGTAGGTGCGAAACAGCGCCAGGAACGGCACCAGGTCGAGCTTTTCCTGGAAGGGCAGGCCGGTCTCGACCAGATGCTTGATCCACTGATCGAGGGCGATGGCCGCGACGACGAGCAGCGCGTAGGGGGACCATGATCTCACGGGCGGGCAACCTTCATTGCTGGTCAGCGATTGGCTCGAGCTTCAGCGCGCCGCGCCGGATCTCGAACAGCATGATGCCGGTGGCGACGGCGAGATTGAGCGAATCGGCGCGGCCCGCTTGCGGGATCCTGAGCAGACGGTCGCAACTCGCCGCAAGGCTTTCAACGAGGCCCTGTTGCTCATTGCCCATCATCAGGAGCACGGGTCCACGGGAAAAATCGACCGAGCGGTAGTCGACCGCGCCCTTCAGATGGGTGCCGGCGACAAGGCCAGAAAAGCCGCCCCGCCACGCAAGGAAGGCCTCGGTCGTTGCCTTCGCCACCGGCACGGAGAAGATCGAGCCCATGCTGGCGCGCACCGTCTCCACGGAAAACGGATCCGTGGTGTCGCCGACCAGGATGACGCCCTTGGCGCCGACGGCATCGACGGTGCGGATGACGGTGCCGAGATTGCCGGGATCGCGCACCCGGTCCAGCGCCACCCAGACATCGCCATTGTCGGCGCGGATGTCCTTCAGGGCCAGGAATCTCTGCGAAAAGACGCCGACCACCATTTGCGGATTGTCGCGGCGGGTGATGGCGACAAGAACTTTTTCCGACACTTCGAGCACCGTGCCGCCGGCGGCAACCGTGCGCGCCGCGACCTTCTCCACCGCCGGGTTGCCGCGCCCGGCCTTGGCGAACACAAGCGTCCTGACCTGCCAGCCCAAGTCGAGCGCATCGATCACCAGCTTCAGCCCCTCGGCCATGAAGGCGTTCTGCTGGTCGCGGAATTTCTTCAGGGCGAGTGCCTTGATGTCCTTGATCAGCGGATTGGCGAGGCTGGTGACTTCCTTCACCTGGCCGGGTGCGCCCACATGCCGTTCGTTCATTCAGGCCACCCAACGCGAAAACAATGAGGTCGAAAGCGCCCTGCCAGCGGACTTTTCGCGGATGATCAGCTCACCCGATTCAACCCTGCCGCCCATGCCGGCGAAGGTGTCGCGCATCAGAGCGTGGATAGCGAAGAAGGAGGCGCGGATGGAATAGGCGGTCAGCACCACCGCAAGCGGCCTTGGGGTCAGGATCGCGCGGCATAGATCGGTCAGGGCAGGCAGATCCTCGAACAATTGCCAGACCTCGCCCTTGGGGCCACGGCCGTAGGCCGGCGGGTCGAACAGGATGATGTCATAGCGGCTGCCGCGGCGTTCCTCGCGCTCGGCGAACTTCACCGCGTCGTCGACGATCCAGCGGATCGGCTTGCCGCCGAGCCCGGCCATCTCCTGGTTTTCACGCGCCCAGCCGATCGCCTTCTTCGAGGCATCGACATGGGTGACCTCGGCACCGGCGCGGGCCGCCACCAGCGAGGCGAGCCCGGTATAACCGAACAGGTTGAGCACCTTGACCGGCCGCCTAGCCGCCGCGATCAGCCCGGCCATGTGGTCCCAGTGCGAGGCCTGTTCGGGAAAGACGCCGACATGGCGAAACGAGGTGAAACGGCCGAGATAATCGATGCCGTCATGCTTCATCGGCCAGGTCTCGCCGAGCGGCATCTTCGGGAAACGCCAGCGGCCGATGCCCTCTTCGTCGGTGTCGCCGGTGAAGATGGCGTCGGCGCGCTCCCACTCCCTCGCCGGCAAGGCTTTCTGCCAGATCGCCTGGCCCTCGGGCCGCACGATGCGGTAGGGGCCGTATTGTTCGAGTTTCTGGCCCGCGCCGCTGTCGAGCAGCGCATAATCTGCATTCGGCGCCACTTCGAGAATCAGCGGAAGCTGCTCGGCGGGCAGGGCGCCGTCACGGCGGGCAAGGATGCGCGGGGCTGAATTCGGTGTGGACTGGGTATCCGGTTTCGCGGCACGCGGTTCGCGCGGCCTGGCGTCCGGCCGCCCACGCGTCTCGTGCGGACGCACTTCACCGGTTCCGCTTTTCACGGTCGGGCGGTTGTCGCGGCGTTTGTCGCGAAAAGACTTCAAGCGGGAGTATCTCCGAGCGGCGTGCCGCTTTTGGCATGAGGACAGCGGCGGTGCAACCAAGTCTGCCACAACCAACTCTGCCGTTCATGTCGGCCAGCGATGGACCAATGTCAAAGAAACGGGCAAATCTGCCCCATGTCTCGCTCCGAACGCCTGCTCGACCTTATCCAGTGCCTGCGCCGGCACCGCCGGCCGGTGAGCGGACAGGTGCTGGCCGATCAGCTCGGGGTCTCGATCCGCACACTCTATCGCGACATCGCCACGCTGCAGGGGCAAGGCGCGCCGATCGAGGGCGAGGCAGGGCTGGGTTATGTGCTCAAGCCCGGCTTCTTGCTGCCGCCGCTGATGTTCACCGACGAGGAGATCGAAGCCATCGTGCTCGGTTCGCGCTGGGTCGCCAAGCAGCCGGACCTGCGTCTCTCAGCCGCTGCCGCCAACGCGTTGGCCAAGATCGCGGCCGTGCTCCCGGACGATCTGCGCGAGGATCTCGATGCCTCGACCCTGTTGGTCGGGCCGCCGATGACGGCCATTGAAGGCATAGATCTTGGCATCGTGCGGCAGGCTATCCGCCATGAACGCAAGCTCGGCTTTCTTTATCGCGATGCCGGGGGTGCTGCTTCGCAACGTGTGGTCTGGCCGTTCGCGCTCGGCTTCTTCGACAAGGTGCGGGTGGTGGTGGCGTGGTGCGAGATGCGGCAGGATTTCCGGCATTTTCGCACCGATCGCATATCCGCCCTCGACGCCATCGATGCGCGCTATCCGCGTCGTCGCCAGGCGCTGCTCAAGGAGTGGCGGGCGACGCTCGATAGGCCGCGCGGGCCATGATGGCTACTGCCAGAATCTGACAGTAGCTCGCTCTATATCGGCCAAGTCGTAACGTTGAAAGCTTGGAGAGCAGTCATGGCAACCCCGAATTTTGTCATCCTCTATGTCGACCAGCCGCTCAGGAGCGGCGCCTTCTACAGCGCGCTGCTGGGTCGCGAACCGGTCGAAAGCGCGCCGACCTTCGTGCTGTTCGTGCTGGACAACGGGTTCAAGCTCGGTCTCTGGTCGCGCCATACGGTCGTGCCGGCGGCGGCGGCGTCCGGTGGCGGCGCCGAGATCGTGTTTGCGCTGGAGACCCCGGAGGCGGTCGACGCCACCCATGCGGACTGGTCCGGACGCGGCTTGAAGATCCTGCAGACGCCGACCGACATGGATTTCGGCCGCACCTTCGTTGCGCTCGATCCCGACAATCATCGCCTGCGTGTCTACTGGCTGTCCGACGGGCAGCAGGCCAATGGAGAACGGAAATGAGCGCGTATTGGATCGCGGTTGCGTCGGCGCAGCATGTGCGGCGCGGCCGCAAGGACGGCTTCATGCAGGTCAACCACGGCAAGGCGGCGCCGCTGCGTCGCATAAAACCCGGCGACGGCATCGTCTACTATTCGCCGACCACGATATTGGGCGAAAAGGATGCCTTGCAGGCTTTCACGGCAATCGGCACGGTGCGGGAGGGCGAGCCCTATCAGGGAGACATGGGCGGCGGCTTCACGCCTTTCCGGCGCGATGTCGACTGGACGAACGCTGAAGAAGCGTCGATCAAGCCGCTGCTCGACCGGCTGGCCTTCACCGCCGGCAAACCGAACTGGGGATATCAGCTGCGCTTTGGCCTGTTCGAAATCACCGATCACGATTTTCGCCTGATCGCACAGGCGATGGGCGTCGAAATGCAGGGAGCGGTAAGCTAGGCCGTAGACTCATAAGCGCGCAGCCACAGGCGCATTGACGCGAGCTGGACCATAGCGAGGAAGTTGTCGGCGAGCTTGTCATAGCGGGTTGAGACGCGACAGAAGTGCTTCAACTTGGAGAAGAAGCGTTCGATCAGGTTGCGCTCGCGGTAGAGCCGCTTGCTGAAGCAGGGCTTCCATTTCCGGTTGCTCTTGGCCGGGATGTTGGGCGTGGCACCCTGCTCCTGGATCAGTTCCCGGATGCGGTCGGCGTCGTAGGCTTTGTCGGCCAGCACGATGGTGCGTGGGCCAAGATGATCGAGAAGCCGATCAGCGATCTGACCGTCATGTGCCTGTCCTGCTGTCAGGCTGAGCCGGATCGGGAGCCCTTGCGCGTCGACGACGACGTGGATCTTCGTCGTGAGCCCACCACGCGATCGACCGAGACAATGATCTGGATCCCCTTTTTTGCCGTCGCAGCCTGCTGGTGCGCCCGGATGGAAGTGCTGTCGATCATCTGTATGGCGCCGTCGTGGGCGGCGCTGATGGCGTCCATCAGGCGGTCCCATACGCCTGCCTTCCGCCATCGCACAAACCGGTTGTAGCAGGTGGTCCGCGGCCCGTAGCGCTCAGGCAGATCCCGCCACGGCGCGCCGGATCGTAGCACCCAGTAAATACCGTTCAGCACGCGGCGGTCGTCGACGCGCGGAACGCCTCGCGATTTGTTGGGTAGCAGCGGCTCGATCACGCGCCATTCGAAGTCGGTCAGATCATATCGGCTCATGCCGACGCTGAATCAGCTTCTCTCGGCTCGGGCAAGCCTTTCAATCGACAACGCTGATCGAAACCGGGGTGCCGTCCGGCAGGTCCTTGGTCTGCGTGTAGATCGAGGCCGTATAGCTGATCCACTCACTCCACGAGCACATCCAGATGTTGTCGGTCTTATACTCTCCACCGAACAGGGGGAGCGTCGTGAAGGCGTAGCACTGGGAGGCGGTTGGGTTCATCCCCGCCGACCGGCACTGATCCACCAGCGGGCGCAACAACCAACCATCTTCATCATTGATGCACCGCTGACGAAACTCCTCCTTAGAAGCAGCGATCTTTGTGATCGAAGCCGCAGACACTTCCAGCATGTGAACTGCACCGTTGGCATCAGCTAAAAATATGTCGGCGAATAGGTTGGCTCCCACGACAAGGCATCGCGCTGGCAAAACGTCCGCCCACCCGCTTAGATCGGCGGCGGTCACCTCATCGGGAAGGAAATCCGAGCGAGCATGGTCCATCGCGCGACCATGAACGGTAAGCCGACCGGCGACAAGCTGGGACGCCTCAGTCTGTATCGTTTATGAGTTTACGACCTAGTCGCCATCGACTCCCTGGCCAATCAGCGCGATAGTTTTGGACAGCAAGGTTCGGATGCGGCCGGAGGGTGCCATGCGAGAATTGCCATCCAACGTCGATGCGGATGCCGTGATTGAGGTTGGCCGTTATCTGGACGATCACGCCAAGACCACAGCGGTTTCATTGTCCGAAGCGCTCCGCGTGATTAGGGGTCGCCTGATCGGCTCGCCGATCGGTGACAGTGGTCTGGAGGAACTGATCATGGAAAGCGCCTCAACCAGACACTTGGCGATCCTGCTTGATAACCGCTAGTGCCGCCGCATCACAGGCCAAAAAAGCAGTCGGCGCGCTAGTCGTTACGTGACAAGGTCGGGTGCGGAAATGGCCCGCTATGGTGTGCAGCCGGCCAGAGACACCGGAAGGTTAAATCGGGCGCTGCTGAGGTTGGTCAGCCACCCATCTTCTTCGCCATCGCGGACTGTTGTCGGTGGCGCCCATGCTTGTGGCTACGAAAGCCGTGTCTGTCGCGGCCTGATATGGCTACAATCGCCTTATGGCAGTTCGAATAGTGGTTGTGCTGGCGCTTGTTTTCGCGTTCGCCTACGGGTTCGCAAAACTGGCGGAACGTTATGGCCGCGTGGGCGGTCGGATCTCTCCATGTCCGGAGTGGTCAAACCCTGATTGCCCGGACCCGAACGCGCCGCCCCGCTAGGCCTTCAGCGCCTTATAAACGGCGATGCCGGCTGCGAGGTCCTCGAGCGCCGCGCCAACCGACTTGAACAGCGTGATCTCGTCGGCGCTCCCACGGCCTTTCTTCTGGCCGCGCGCCAGGCCGTGCAGGTCGGCGACGATGGCGTCCGGCTTCAGCACGCCTGAGGCCAGCGGCTGGACGATGTCGCCGGCTTCCTTGGTGGCGCCGGCGCGGGTGTCGACATAGACTCGGGCGCGGGCGATGGCGTCGTCATCACTTTCACGCATCGTCGGGGTGAAGCCGCCGACCAGGTCGACATGGGTGCCTGGCCGCAACAGCGCGCCCTTGATCAGCGGCGTTGTGGTGATGGTCGCCGAGGAAACGATATCGGCCTCACCAAGCTCGGTATCGAGGTCGGTCGCGGCGCTGGCCGCAAAACCGTCGGCGCGCAAACCGGCTGCGACTCTCTCGGCGTTTGCCGGGGTGCGGTTCCAGATGCGGATGGTTTTGATCGGCCGCACGGCCGAATGGGCCTTGGCCAGGAACGGCGACAGGGCGCCCGCGCCGACCACAAGCAGCCGCGAGGCATCGTCGCGGGCAAGGTATGACGCCGCCAGCCCCGAGGCGCAGGCGGTGCGCCACTGTGTCAGCCGCTGGCCGTCAATCAGGGCTTCCGGTTCGCCCGTTGCGCCGTCGAGCAGGAGATAGAGCCCCATCACGGCGGGCTTGCCGATGGCGTTGTTGTCGGGTGAGACGGTGACGATCTTGACGCCGATATGGCCACTGGAAGACGTCCCGGTGGCGTTGAAATCGGTCCATGCCGGCATCAGCAGCAAGGTCGAGGCGGCACCATCGGGCCGTTCGACCGTGTGGTGATGCCTGACCGGTTGCACCGCACCCTCGCGGAATGCCGTGCGCAATGTCTCGACCAATCCAGGAAAGGTCAGCGCATGATCGACCTCGGCGGCCGAAATGGTCAGCATGGATGGCTCCGTGGAACGAAAGGCGCCGGCCGGCGGCTCAACTGGTCGGTTTTGGCAATGCTGACCCTTGGGCTGACCCTTGGGCCGATCCTTGAGCGGATCCTTGCGGCACCGAGGGCGCGCGGCTGACCGCCTGGCGCAGGCTTTCCGCCTCGACGCCGCGCTGGCGCGCCAGTTTGCGGTAGCGGCCCTGCTTGACCCAGGTCGCCAAGCTGCCGACGATCATGCCGATGGCAAGTGCCAGGAACAGGAAGATGAACAGCGGCAAGGTGAGCGTCAGTTTCGGATTGCCGGGATTGAACGGGTCCAGCGTGAAGGCGACGAGTTCGCGGTTGGCGACGGCCAGTGCGATCAGGATGATCGCCAGGGGCACGAAGACCACGATGAGCATGAAACGATTGAGCATTATGTTTTCCGTCGGAACCTGGCGCTGGCGCCGCGCCTACTTGCCGCCGTTCAGCCTTTCGCGCAGTTCCTTGCCGGTCTTGAAGAACGGCACCCATTTCTCCTCGACCTCGACGGATTCGCCTGTGCGCGGATTGCGGCCGGTGCGGGCGGGGCGGTTTTTCACCGAAAAAGCCCCGAAGCCGCGCAACTCGACCCGGTTGCCCTCGGCGAGAGCGTCGGTGATTTCGTCGAAGATCGCGCCGACGATGTTTTCGACGTCGCGCAGGAAAAGATGCGGATTGCGCGTGGCAATAATCTGCACAAGTTCGGACTTGATCATCAGACGGGTCCCCGTGAAAGCAGTTCGGTCGAAATTATGAGGATGATTTTATTGGCTTTTTCAGCTGTCCCAAACCGCGCTCAAGGGTGCCAGACAGAAACGAGGCCGTCAAGAAACAAGCGGTCGGCGCCAAGTTCGTGGATGACATCGCTGCTGTAGTCGGACAGGCCAAGCGCGCTGCCCACCGTTTTTACCATGGCTTTCGACCACAGGAAGCTGCCGCGCCGCTCCGTGTCCTTCCATTCGACCACCTTGAGCTTGGCGTCGACACCCTTGGTCGCCAGCCAGTCGATCGCCTCGGTTTCGCCGCCGACTGCATCGATCAGCCCGTTGGCGACACCCTGGCGGCCGGTGAAGATCGATCCGTCGGCAAGCGCCAGCGCCTGTTGGTGGGTCATCTTGCGGCGTTCGGCGACGATGCCGACAAACCAGTCGTAGCTGTCAAGGATGAGCTTGCGGACCATGGCGCGCTCGTCGTCATTGGTCGGCTTGAAGGGAGAAGGGGAAGCCTTGAGCGGCGAAGATTTCACTTCCTCCAGCTTGATGCCGAGCTTGTCCATCAGGCCGCTGACGTCGGGATACTGGATCAGCACGCCGATCGAGCCGACGATCGAGGTCTTGCGGGCGACGATGTGGTCGGCCGCACTTGCGATCATATAGCCGGCCGATGCGGCGAGCGTGCCGACTTCGGCCACCACCGGCTTGTCGGCGGCGACCTTGCGCACTTCCTCATAGATCGATTCACCGCCCACGGTGGTGCCGCCGGGTGAATCGATCGCGAGGATCACTCCCTTCACCTTCGACGATTTGCGGATGTCTTCCAGTCGCTTGATCAGTTCATCGTCCTCGGTGATCGTGCCTTCGATCCTGACCTTGGCGATATGGTCGACAGCCGAGCCGCCGAGATCGTCGCGATAGAACCAGGCCGACAGCGCGATCACTCCGAGGGCCACGATGCCGATGGCCGCAACACGCCAGAATGTCAGCTTGCGCCGCAAACGGCGGCGGTCGATCAGGTCGTCGGCTCTCAATGCCATGGTCAGCCTCACAGTCGGCGGGAAGAGACGCTTTTAGACCATGATGTCTTCATCGGGAAGCAGTTCCGTCTTGCCGACGGCGCGGCAATCCGCCCGCGGCGATCCCAACACTGTCCTTTTTGTGACTGGCCTGCGCAAGGGACGCAAGGTAAGGGAGGAGCAGAGATGGTGAAAAAACGGCGCAGGCGCGCCCATTTCTGCTATCAAGTACCGGCTGTTGTGCCGACCTCGTTTTCGTTTGTACAACCACAGTTGTCACATTTTTGCGGTTTTCGTGGGCTTGTGCTTGCTTGAGAGTGCCGGCCCCCCACCTATAGGCGGTGTTCCTTGGCGGGCAGGGTCTAGAAGAAAGCAGTCATGTTAGCGCGATCGAATGAACCGACCAGCCCCGAGACGGCGTTGGCTCCCCCGTCGGATGGCTGGACGCGGGGCGATGCGTTCGACCGCGCACAGCGTCATTCGCGCCGCGTGCGCGTGCTCAAATTCGCCGTGCCCCTGGCCGCGGCGCTGATCGCCGTCGCCTTCCCGATCTATTCCTATCTGGCCGCCCCCGTCTCGGTCGCCGTGCAGTCGGAAGGCGCCGCCTTTTCCAACGGCAAGCTGGTGATGGCCAATCCCAAGCTCAACGGTTTCACCAAGCAGAAGCAGCCCTATTCGATGACGGCCCTGCGGGCGATCCAGGATGTCAACACGCAAGGCATCATCGAGCTCGAAGGCATAGACGCCAAGGTGCCGGTCGGGCCGGACAATGTCGCTGCCATCAAAGCCTCGCACGGTACCTACGATCGCGACGGCAATACGATGAAAATGACCAGCGACGTCATGATCACCACGACCGACGGCATGCAAGCCAAGTTCAAATCGGTCTTCCTCGACATGGGCAAAGGCACTATGAAGACGGACGACCCCGTCGACGTCAGCAGTGGCGGGTCGCAAATCACGGCGGATTCCCTGTCGGTCCAGGACAATGGCAAGATCCTGGTGTTCGAGAAGAGGGTGCGCGTCAACATCGATCCCGCCAGCGTGAAGGCGGCTGAGGCAAAGGGCGAAGAATCGAATGTGGCACAATAGTTCGACACGGCTTGCGGCCGCAACTTCGGCGCTGCTCCTGCTGGGCCTTGTGCCGTCGCTGGCGCAGTCGGGTGCCAGCAGCCAGTCCGGGCTCAAATTGTCCGGCGACAAGCCAATCCAGATCGAAAGCGACAAGCTGGAGGTGCGGCAGGCCGAGAACGTCGCCGTGTTCACCGGCAACGTCACTGTCGTCCAGGGCCCAACGCTGCTCAAGGCCGGCAAGATGATGGTCTATTACGTCAAGGATCCCAACGCGGCAGCCAAAGGTACCGAAGCGGCGGGTGCCGCGATGACCGGCTCCGCCAACATCGATCACCTCGAAGTCAGCAGCAAGGTCTACATCAAGTCGGATGACCAGGTTGCGACCGGCGACAATGGCACCTTCGACATGAAGACGCAGGTGCTGGTCCTGTCCGGCAAGGAAGTGGTGCTGTCGCAAGGCCCCAACGTGCTCAAGGGCTGCAAGCTGACCGTGCAAATGAAGACTGGCCTGGCCAACGTCGATGGTTGCGGGGGACGTGTCATCATGTCGATGACCCCGCCGAAATCGGATGCGCCAAAGGCGGGAGCGACGAACCCCTGATGGCCAGTCTGTCATCGCTGACGGCGCGTCTTCCGGGACGCGCCGCGGCCAAGGTTTCGGCTCCGGCCACGATCACCGTCGACAAGACGAAGTTCAAGGGAACCTTGATCGCCAAGGGCCTGACCAAAAGCTACAAGGGTCGCAAGGTCGTCAGCGGCGTCACGCTTGGCGTGCGTGCCGGCGAGGCCGTTGGCCTGCTTGGCCCCAATGGCGCCGGCAAGACGACCTGTTTCTACATGGTTACCGGCCTGGTGCCGGTGGATGAAGGCACGATCGAGATCGACGGCTTCGACGTCACCTCGATGCCGATGTACCGCCGTGCGCGCCTCGGCATCGGCTATCTGCCGCAGGAGGCATCGATCTTCCGAGGCCTCAATGTCGAGCAGAATATCCGCGCCGTGCTGGAAGTGGTCGAAAAGGACCGCAATGCGCGCGAGCGCAATCTTGACGAACTGCTCGAGGAATTCCACATCAGCCACCTGCGCAAGGCGCCATCCATGTCGCTCTCCGGCGGCGAGCGGCGGCGCCTGGAAATCGCACGCGCGCTGGCGACGCGCCCGGCCTACATGCTGCTCGACGAGCCGTTTGCCGGCATCGATCCGATCGCCGTCGCCGATATCCAGCAACTGGTGCGCCATTTGACGGCGCGCGGCATCGGTGTCCTCATCACCGACCACAATGTGCGCGAGACCCTCGGGCTGATCGACCGTGCCTACATCATCCATGCCGGCCAGGTGCTGACCCATGGCCGCGCCGATGAAGTGGTGGCGAACCCGGATGTGCGGCGGCTTTACCTCGGCGAGGGCTTTACGCTCTGATCGTTTTCTCATGCAATTCCGGGCGGAGGACCGTTTCCGGAAATTTGCCTCAGGCGTGAAATTTGTTTCCTGGCACGATTTTTTGCGTGCCGCGGGCTGATTTTTCGCGATTTTGCTCCGGGATAACGCTCCGGTAAGCGGCTCTTGCTAGGCTTTGCCTTGACAAGCAAAAGCCGGGCCAGTTTGTATGGCCGGCTGCCGAATTCATTTCGGAAGGCCCGGACGCGTACAGGAGGCGTTTGAAACCGAAGCATGGCGTTGGCGGCGAAACTTCAGCTCAGACAGTCTCAGTCGCTGGTGATGACGCCGCAGCTGATGCAGTCGATTCGGCTGCTGCAGTTCACCCATGTCGAGCTTGAGCACTTCATCGACGAGGAGATCGAGCGCAACCCGCTTCTGGAGCGCGCCGAGCCGCAGGATGACGCCGCGAGCGACCAGGCGCAGAAGATCGAGGCAGAGCCGCCAGCGGCCGCCGAGGGCGACTGGTTCGAGAACGAGGCAGGGTGGAGCGCCGAGGCGATCTCGGAAAAACTCGATACGTCGCTGGAGAACCTGTTTCCCGACGATCCCGGCACCAGCGAGCGGCTCGGACCCGACCTGACGGCGCAATGGAAATCGGCTTCAGGCAGTGGCGGCGGCTCCTCGTCCGAGGGGCTCGACGCCGGCGACATGGCGTCGGGCGCCATCACCTTGCGCGATCATGTCGGCGAGCAGGTCGCCCTCGCCTTCGTCGATCCCGCGGCGCGGCTGATCGCAGGCGAACTGGCCGATGGCCTGGACGAGGCCGGCTATGTCAGGGCTGATATGGAGGAGATCGCCGCGCGCCTGGGCATCGATGCAGCCAGCGTGGCCAAGGTGCTGGCGGTGTGCCAGACCTTCGAGCCGACCGGCCTGTTCGCCCGCGATCTTGCTGAATGTCTTTCGCTGCAGCTTGCGGCGCGCGACCGTCTCGACCCGGCGATGAAGGCCCTGGTCGCCAATCTCGAGCTCTTGGCACGGCGTGATTTCCAGACTCTGAAGCGGATCTGCGGCGTCGACGAGGAGGATCTGCTCGACATGCTGGCTGAGATCCGGGCACTCGATCCACGCCCGGGCATGGCGTTTTCGGGCGGCGCCAGCGACGCCATCGTCGCCGATGTCGAGGTGCGCGCGGCCAATGACGGCAGCTGGACCGTCGAACTCAACGCCGAAACGCTGCCGCGCGTGCTGGTCGACCATATCTATTTCGCCCAGGTGTCGCCGCAGGCGAAGAACCAGGCGGAAAAGGATTTCCTGGCCGAATGCCTGCAGAACGCCAACTGGCTGACGCGCAGCCTCGACCAGCGGGCAAAGACGATCCTCAAAGTGGCCTCGGAAATCGTGCGCCAGCAGGATGCGTTCCTGGTCCACGGCGTGCGCCAGCTGAAGCCGCTCAATTTGCGCACGGTGGCCGACGCCATCGGCATGCACGAATCGACCGTCAGCCGGGTCACCGCCAACAAGTACATGCTGACCCCGCGCGGCGTGTTCGAACTGCGCTATTTCTTCACCGCCTCGATCGCCGCGTCGGGCGGCGGCGACGCGCATTCCTCGGAAGCGGTGCGTGACCGCATCAAGCAGCTGATCGACGAGGAGAAACCCGTCGATGTGCTTTCGGATGACGCGATCGTCGACATGCTCAAGGAGAACGGCGTCGATATCGCCCGGCGCACGGTCGCCAAGTACCGGGAAGGCATGAATATTCCGTCTTCCGTGCAGCGCCGGCGCGAGAAACGGGCGCTGGCCAGCGCCGGGCGCTAGGCGCCTGCGATTTTCCACAGCTTTCGAGCTTCATTGACAAGCCGCGGGGAAGTGGCTAGAAGCCCGCCCGCATGAGACGGGCCCGATGCCCGCTAGCGGATGGTCCGTCACGACAATGGCTTCGGGACGGTCAAAAAGGCGGCTTGTGATCAACCGGAAAGTTCGGATTTAAATCGGCGCGAGTGACGCCGCAAAGCTTGTGCGCACGGATCACGAGTATAAACTCGGGCAAGTTTGAAGCCTGAGCAAGGAAGGTCAGTTTTCAGATGAATCTGCGCATATCGGGAAAACACATGGATATCGGCGATGCGTTCCGCACACGCATCAACGATCGTGTCGGCGAAGCGATCGGCAAATATTTCGATCGCGGCTTTGCGGGACACGTCACCGTCATCAAATCGGGCTCGCGCTATTCGGCGGATTGCATGATCCGGCTGGATTCCGGCGCCTCGCTGCAGGCCACGGGCGATGCCCAGGATCCGACCCTGGCCTTCGAGGCCGCGGCCGATCGGCTGGAGACCCGGCTTCGGCGCTACAAGCGCCGTCTCAAATCGCACAATTCGGGCAACGCCAATGGCGAAATGACCGACATCGCCTATACGGTGATGGCGCCGCTCGCCGATGACGACGAGGAGATCCCGGAGGATTTCGCGCCGGCCATCGTTGCCGAATCGACCCTGACGCTGAAGACCATGTCGGTGGCCTCGGCGGTCATCGAGCTCGATACCAAGGACAGTCCGGTGTTCGTTTTCCGCAACGCCGGAACCGACCATCTCAATATCGTCTATCGCAGGCCCGACGGAAACATTGGCTGGATCGACCCGTCCACGACCAAGGTCGCGCAGGGATAAAAGCCAGCCGCACGAGGGGTGGGGACTGGCCACGGCAGGCGAACAAGGGATTTTCAAGCATGGATCTGAGCGATCTTATCAGCGTTCCGGCGATTTTGCCGGCGTTGAAGGCGAACTCCAAGAAGCAGCTTCTGCAATTGCTTTCCGAACGGGCGGCGGCGATTTCGGGCATTCCGGAGCGGGAAGTGTTCGACACCATCCTGCAGCGTGAGCGGCTTGGCTCGACGGGTGTCGGCAATGGCATCGCCATTCCGCATGGCAAGCTCGCCGGGGTGAAGCGCATCGCCGGTGTTTTCGCGCGGCTGGAAACGCCGGTCGATTTCGAGTCGCTGGACGACCAGCCTGTCGATCTGGTGTTTCTGCTTCTGGCGCCTGAAGGGGCGGGCGCCGATCATCTGAAGGCCTTGTCGCGCATCGCGCGCGTGCTGCGCGACGCCGACACGGTAGCCAAGATCAGGGGGACGCGCGACGCCGCGGCGATCCACGCGCTGTTGTCGGACACGCAGGCCTCGCACGCCGCCTGAAGCTGTATTTTGAAAATGCCTGCCAAGGGCCGCCGCGAGCGGCCCTTTTCGTTTCAGCCAACCGGTCGCCTTTAGTGAATGGCGACGGTGGTCAGGTCGTTTTCCATGGCGCCGGCCAGCGCGCGGTCACGCGCGTCGGAAAGCAGGATCGGCTGGCCATTGGCGGCAAACAGCGCCCACAGTTCCAGGCCGGGCGCGATTTCACCGATGTTGGGGAAGCGGCCGAGCAACTCATCGCTCGAGACCTTGCGCAGATAAGCGACCGAGCCTTCGCCGAGATGGGCGAATTCACCGCTGGTCATGGTGATATTCTCGTCAGTTCTGGTCATTTCAAGCCTCCTTGGCGCGAGGACGCCGCTCAAGGCCATCCCGCATGAGAGCCATCGGTAAAGATCAGTCTTTCACCGATATATTTATTTTCCGTACCAGCCGTTCGGACTCCGGCCGATCGAGGTCGATCGACAAAAGGCCGTTCTTCAGCTCCGCCGCGATCACCCGCATGCCGTCGGCCAGCACGAAACAGCGCTGGAACTGGCGCGCGGCAATGCCGCGATGAAGGAATTCGCGCTCGGTGTCGTCGGTCTGACGACCGCGCACGACCAGCTGGTTTTCCTCCGTCGTCACATCGAGATCGCTTTCGGCGAAGCCGGCGACGGCGAGCGTGATGCGCAGCCTTTCGGCCTTGCCGTCGGTGCCGCTGAGGCGCTCGATGTTATAGGGAGGGTAGCTGTCACCGGATTTCGCCAGGCGCTCCAAGGTCTTTTCCATGGCGTCGAAACCAAGGAGAAGCGGGCTGGAGAAAGGCGTCATTCGGCTCATGTTACACTGTCCTCTCAAGAGCGACATAAACTGGAAAAACCCGGATGGCATTTTTCCCGATGGCCTTGATATGGTCCGCCCCGAGACCAAGTTCAAGCCACCACAAGACCCGCCCAAAAAGACCAGGCCTTGGACTCACAGGAATAATCGACATGGCGCTTGAAACGACGCGCGGATGCAAGGAGAAGCCCTGCGGTCGCCCTTCAGTGTGCGATCGATCCGGTGAGCTCACGGCCTCCCAAACAAGGAATTGAAATGCCCCAACCCCGCAAGATCATCATCGACACCGATCCCGGCCAGGACGATGCCGTCGCCATTCTCTTGGCGCTCGGCAGCAGCGAACTGGAGATCGCCGGCATCACCGCCGTTGCCGGCAACGTGCCGCTGAAGCTTACCGAGAAGAATGCCCGCAAGATCTGCGAACTGGCCGGTCGCCCGGAGGTCAAGGTCTATGCCGGCGCCATCCGTCCTTTGGCGCGCACACTGGTCACCGCCGAGGAAGTGCATGGCAAGACTGGTCTCAACGGCCCGCAGTTGCCCGAACCGACGATGAAACTGCAGGAGCAGTATGCCGTCGACTTCATCGTCGAGACGCTGATGAAGGAAGAAAGCGGCACCATCACGCTCTGCCCGCTCGGGCCGCTGACCAACGTCGCGCTGGCGCTGATTCGCGAGCCGAGAATCGCGCCGCGCATCAAGGAAATCGTGCTGATGGGCGGCGGCTTCTTCGAGGGCGGCAACGTCACGCCGGCGGCCGAATTCAATATCTATGTCGATCCGCAGGCCGCTGATCTGGTGTTCAAGTCCGGCATCCCGATCGTGATGATGCCGCTCGACGTCACCCACAAGGCGTTGACTACCACCAAGCGCACGCAGGCCTTTCGCGCGCTCGGCACCAAGGTCGGCATCGCGACCGCCGAGATGCTGGAATTCTTCGAGCGCTACGACGAGGGCAAGTACGGCACCGATGGCGGCCCGCTGCACGACCCCTGCGTCATCGCCTATCTCTTGAAGCCGGAACTGTTCAAGGGCCGCAACTGCAATGTCAGCGTGGAGACCGCCTCGGAACTGACCATGGGCATGACCGTGATCGACTGGTGGGGCGTCACCAGGCGGGAAAAGAACGCCATGGTGATGCGCGACATCGACCATGACGGCTTCTTCGCGCTGCTGGTCGAGCGGCTCGGGCGGCTCAACTGACGTCAGAGCACACTTCGTGAGCACGCGTCTTCACCCATCGAGCAGTCGATGGGTGTCGGCGCCCTGCTTGTGATGTTGCCGCTCAATGGGAATGAGCGAGCCGACAAGATGCGGTCGGCTGACATCGTCGTCAATCGATATCCGCGTGTCGTCGTATGAAGGCGTACAGTCGAGGCACTTCGATATGTCGCTGCAAAAAAGGCGATTGACGCAGTTACTTCGATCTCGAAAACGCCAGCCAGAGGCCGCCGCCGACGAGGAAGCTGCCGCTGATCCTGGACATGAGCTTGATGCGGCTGGCCGACAGCAGGCGCCCTGCGCGGCCGGCGGCGAGCGCGTAGGTCGAATCCGATATGGCGGCGAAGATCATGGCGGTGAGGCCCATGACGGCGATTTGCAACGAATAATTGCCTTGCGGCGCGATGAACTGCGGGAAGAAGGCGCCGAAGAACACCAGGGTCTTGGGATTGCTGAGCGCCACCAGCAGGCCCTGCAGGAAGAAGCCGCCGCGCGGCTTTCTCGCCGTTCCGTCGGCATTCAGCGTGCCCTTGGAACGGAACATCTGCACGCCCATCCAGATCAGGTAGGCGGCGCCGATCAGCCTGACCCATTCAAACCAGTGGCCCATGCCCGCGATCAGCGTGTTGAGGCCGATGCCGACGATGGCGATCATGATGGCAAGCCCGGCCTGCGTGCCCGCGACATTGGCCAGGCCGGCGCGGGTTCCATGGCGGATGCTGTTGGCGATGATCAGCGTGACGGTCGGTCCCGGCACCAGGATGATGACGATGCAGGCGAGAACATAGGCGGCGTAGAGTTCCAGCGACATGATTTTTCCTCAAAATGCCGCCAATGCGGCGTGGCGGGCGGCAATCAATGCATGGCGGCGGCCTCTGCGCAAGCCAGAGACGAAAAGCCGGGCCTTTGCACGCGCGTCAGGCGCCGGCAGGCCAAGGCAGTGTCGTCTCATAGGCGGCGGCCGCCCTCAGCACCGCGAGGTCGCCGCGCGGCCGGCCGATCAACTGCATGCCCATCGGCCGGCCCATGTCGTCGAAGCCGACCGGTACATTAACCGCCGGGCAGCCGCCAAGCGTTGCGAAGGCGGAAACCTGCATCCAGCGGTGATAGCTGTCCATCGACCGTCCCGCGACCACGCTTGGCCAGTGCGTGCCGACCTCGAAAGGGAAGACCTGCGCGGTGGGCAGGGCGATCAGATCGAAGCGGTCGAAGATCGACAGCAACATCCGATGCCATGAGGTGCGCACGACCGAGGCCGCGCGGATCTGCGGTGCCGTCAGCCGCATGGCGTTCTCGATTTCCCAGAGGGCTTCCGGCTTCAGGAGGCCGCGTCTGGAGGGATCGTCGTAGTGGACCTTGAGGGCGCAGCCACTGCTGGCCTGGCGCAGCGTCACGAAGGCCTGCCACAGCGCTTCGAAGTCGAAGTCCGGCAGCAATGGTTCAACGGCGAAGGACTGGTCGGCGAACCGGCCGAGTGCCGCCTGGCACAGGTCGAGAATGCCCGCTTCGATCGGCAGATGGCCGCCGAGATCGCCGAGCCAGGCGATGCGGCCGCCGGTCGAGGGCGATGCAAGCCCTTCGAGGAAGGAACCCGGTTTCTCATAGGACAGGGGCGCTTGCGGATGGTAGCCCGCCTGCACGTCGAGCAGCAGCGCCATGTCGGCGACGTTGCGGGCCATCGGGCCCTCGACGCCCATCTGCGCATGGAAGACCTCAAGATCGGGTCCGGCAGGCACAAGCCCTTGCGACGGCCGGAAACCATAGACATTGTTCCATCCTGCGGGATTGCGCAGCGAGCCGCCGAAGTCGCTGCCATCGGCGACGGGCACCATGTCGAGCGCCAGCGCCACCGCTGCACCGCCGCTCGAACCGCCGGCGGTGAGGGCTGGATCGAAGGCGTTCAGCGTCGGCCCGAAGACATTGTTGTAGGTGTTGGAGCCGAGCCCGAATTCGGGAACATTGGTCTTGCCGATAATGATGGCGCCGGCGTTGCGGATGCGCTCGACGAAGAAATCGTCTTCCTGCGGCACGAAATCGGCGAAGATCGGCGAGCCGAAGGAGGTCCTGAGCCCGGTCGTCGAGGCGAGATCCTTGATGGCGATGGGCAGGCCGAAGAGCGTCCCGGTTTCGTTCGCCTGCCCGGCATCGGCTGCATCGGCCTCGCGCAGGATATCGCCGCGATCGCGCAACGAGACGATGGCGTTGACCAGCGGGTTGACCGCTTCGATGCGGTCGAGGAAGGCCGTCACCACCTCGCGCACGGACAGTTTCCTGCGGCGAATGGCGCCGGCAAGCTCGACGGCGGACAGGCGGCAGATATCGCCGGCCGGCGGCACGGCGTGTTTCGTCTCGGGGCGCATCATTTCAGCTGACTTCCTGCAAGGCCTGATCGACATCCTTGGCCAGCGGGATCGACGGCTGGGCACCGGGTTTCAGACATGCCAGCGAGCCGGCCGTAGCGGCACGCGCCAGTGCCTTGTCGAGCGCCATGCCGGCCGAAAGGCTGGCAGCGAAGTAGCCGCAAAAGGTGTCGCCGGCGCCGACGGTGTCGACGGGCGTGATCTTCATGGCCGCAACGGTCAGGAAATCGCTCGGCGTCGCCGCCATGACCCCGTCGCCGCCGAGGGTGACGACGATGGCGCGGCCGGTTTTCGCGGCGAAGTCGCGCATGCGTGCGGCACGGTCGCGGCCGTTCAGCGCCAGCGCCTCGCCATAGAGGTCGAACTCGGTCTCGTTGGCGACGGCATAATCGGCCTTGCCGAGGAAAGCCGCCGCATCGGCCTGGAAAGGAGCGGTGTTGAGCACGGTGACAGCGCCGGCGGCCCGCGCCTGGTCGAGCGCCGCATCGACGGTGGCCAGCGGGATCTCGTGCTGGAGCAGCACGACGTCGCCCTTTTTCAGGAAGGCCTTGGAAAGGTCGCCGGGCACCACGGACGCATTGGCGCCGGGGACCACGGCGATGATGTTCTCGCCATCGGCACCGACCATGATCAAAGCCGTTCCGGTCGAGGCAAAGGTTTCGCCCACGCCCGACAGGTCGACCTTGGCCTCGCGCAGCAATGCCAGCGCCTCGCCGGCGAAACTGTCCTTGCCGACGGCACCGACCATGCGCACCGGGACGCCGGCGCGCGCGGCGGCCAGCGCCTGGTTGGCGCCCTTGCCGCCAGGCGCCGTCGAGAAACCGGAACCGCTCACCGTCTCGCCGGGGCTCGGCAAGCGGTCGACTTTGGCGATAAGGTCGAGATTGATCGAGCCGACGACGACTATCAAGAAAATGCCTCCCTGCCAGCGCTGGCCGGAAATCAGGATCGACTTTCGGGAAGCACGATGTGGATCGAAGATGGCGAGGTGCGCGGGCGCATCCGTATCGATGCGCCGTCACCCCGGTTGCGCTGGAAGCTAGCGCGTCATGCGATGACTTGCCAGACCATATGGATATCAAAAGGCCATTTGTCGCCTCACTCGCAGAGCACGGTGACGATGCCCTGATAGGTGCCTGCGGGAAATACACCGCTCGACTTGGTGGCGGTGAGATCGACCTGCAGGGCGTGGGTGCCGTTGGTGACCCTTTGCGGCACGCTTCCGTTGATGTCGACCGCCGAGCCATCGAGGCGGAAGACCGAGGCGAAGGTGACATTGGTGCCGCCGCCGCTCGGCGCGGACGAGAACGCGGCGGGCGCCGGCGCCGAAACCGAATAGCAGTCCAGCAGGTTCAGCAGGGTGCACAGAAGCGAGCTCGCCACGATGGTGGCGCTCGCGCTCGACCCGCCCGCCTGTTTCGAGCTCAGCATGCCGATGGCGGGATTTGCGGTCATCGTTCCCGAAGCCCCGACCACGATGGTGCAAGTGCCGATGATCGCCGCCATCGCCGGCTGGCTGACGCCGGCAAAAGCCGCCACCGCAAACCACGCCAGACTATTTCTTCTTCTTTTTCTTGCCATCGCTGTTTCCGGTCCTGATGGTCCAGCCTTCGTTGGCCCATCCAGGCGATGCGGCCGCGGTGGCGGGAGCACTCGTGGCCACGCTTCCCGTCGGGCCGTTGCCGCCGAGGCCCATTTTGAGCAGTTTCAGCTCCAGCTGCAGGCGCTGGACCTCCAGTTCGTAGAGGCGGCTGCAATCGAGTCGTTTCGGCGTGCGCCCGATCGGGATCACCACCCGGCCATAGGTCGCGACGCCATTGTCCGTCTGGTTGTTGCCTCTGATAACACCGAGATCGACATAGGCACCGGAACCAGAAACGGCGGAACGGCAAGTGGTGCCGTCCGCGGCATGGACCTCGTCCTGGCCCTGGGGCAAGGTGACACCGGGCAAATTAAAGCCGTTCTCGTTCTGGTTGAGATTGTAGATCTGGTCCTGGGCCTGCGTTGCAACGGTGCCTGTGACAGCAACCGCGAGTGCCAGCGTCAGGACTTGCGGTGCCCAAAGAACTTTCCGCATATCTGCGCCCTTATCTGCGTCTGCTGGTTGGGGAAGGGGATGCTTTCGGTACAGATACGTACTTTACGTTCGGCAGCGCCGCCGAAGGGCACGACCACAAGGACAGGACGGGAGGCCTGGGCACCCAGCTGGAAGGCAGCCGGTAATATCCGGGCGTCCACCGGCTGGAAATCCTGATCGTAGACGTGGATTTCGATCTTGATCTTCTGGTCGTATGGATTGGCCGGGAAGACGCGGACCGCGAAGACGTCGGTGAAACTGTTGACCTCGCCGCGCATCGGCGACATCGACTGGGCCGCCGCGGCAGCAGGGATCAGGCCGACTGCCAGCGTCGTCGCCAGGGTTCGAAAAAGTGTCAAGGATGCCTCCTTCCCCCAGCGCTACTCGCAGCGAAGCGTTACCGTTGCCTGATAGTTGCCGTTGGCGAAGCGGTTGCTGCCGCCCTTGGTGCCGGCGAGATGGACCGAGACAAGGTCGGCGCCGGGTGTGCTGATGGCGGTCGCGGAACCGGTCTCGACGATGGAGTGCGCACCGGCGGACGAGTAGGTCGGTGTCCAGGTGGTCGATGTCGTGTCGGCCGACGGCACGGTCGTGGTGGTAACCGGATCCACGCTGAGCGACACGCCGCCTGTCGTCGTCAGCGTGACGGTTCCGGCCGAGCCGCCGCTGTTGTGGGAACTGAGGGTCTGGAGGTCGGGACTGATCGTCATCGTGCCGTTGGTGGCAATGACAAGCGTGCAGGTCGGGGTGATCGTGCCATTGAAAATGACATTTTGCGTCGTAGCCAATGCAGGCTGGCCCAGGCACGTGACCAGCAAGGCTGCACCGAAGGCGGTGCGAAACAACTTCATCGAGACCTCCTATTAAGTCGGATCGCCCGAATTAACAGGTGTCATGATCACTTTATCGTGGTTAATTTAGCGTAAACTAAAATAATTCGCCGAAATAGTATATTACAAAAAACCGAAGGTTGTCCCCGGTTGTATCGTTAATTTGCGACAGTATCCAAGTAATACTTCCTGTTATCCATGATCTATAAATTTCTTCGCCGGAAACTGGAAAAAACGATATTTACGACGACACTTGGCCCGCCTCCCAGCCAAGGATGGCGCGCTTGCGGGTCAGGCCCCAGTGGTAGCCGGTGAGGTCGCCGGACTTGCCGATCGCGCGATGGCAAGGCACCACGAAGGAGAGCGGGTTGGCGCCATTGGCGGCGCCGACCGCGCGGCTTGCGCTTGGCGCGCCGATGCTGGCGGCGATCGAGGAATAGGTGCGGGCCTTGCCCATCGGGATCTGCAGCAGCGCCTCCCAGACGCGAACCTGGAAGTCGGTGCCGATCATGACGACATGCAGCGGCTGGTCGGGGCGCCACAGCGTCGGCTCGAAGATGCGCGCGGCGTAAGGACCGGTCGCGGCCAGGTCCTCGACATAGATGGCGTTCGGCCAGCGGCTGGACATGTCGGCGAAGGCGGCGCGCTCCTCGCCGGGGTCGCTGAAGGCAAGGCCGGCAAGCCCACGATCAGTGGCCATGATCAGGGCGGTGCCGAAAGGCGAGGGGTGATAGCCGTAGCGGATGGTGAGGCCGGCACCGCGCGTCTTGTAGTCGCCCGGCGACATCGCCTCATGGGTGACGAAGAGGTCATGCAGCCGGCCGGGGCCGGACATGCCCAGTTCGAACGAGGTTTCGAGCAGCGGCATGCCGGAATCGAGCAGCCGGCGCGCGTGGTCGAGCGTCACCGCCTGCAGGAAGGCTTTGGGCGACAGGCCGGCCCAGCGGGTGAAGAGTTTTTGCAGGCCGGTTGGCGTCTCGCCGACCTCCTCGGCAAGCTCCTCGAGCGACGGTTGGTCGCGGTAGTCGAGACTGATCTTCTCGATGGCGCGGCGGACGATTTCGTAGTCGCTGCCTTGCGGCGTGATGTCCTTTTTGAGGACGGCTGTCTGTGTGCTCATCGAACTATCTCCTTGGCCGGGAATATCGCCCCTTGGGGCGGCGATCGCCACCCGAAACTTGCCTTCTTGCCGCGCATACCCAGATAGACTCGGGGTTTCGTGCCAGGAGTCGCTCATGGCCGGCGAGAAAGTGCATCTGACCGGGGCAAAGGAAACCTTGCTGATGACGCTCTACGGCAAGGCGCTGGAGAGCCGGCTGCCCCATTCGCTGCTTGGGGACCATTTCGCCGACGAGGCGGTGCGCAAGATCGACTATGACTTCTCCAGGCTCAAGGTCGACGAGAATCTCGGCATCGGCCTGGCGATCCGGGCCAAGACCCTCGACGTTCGCGTCGAGGATTTTCTGGCCAGGAATCCCGGCGCCATCGGGCTGCATCTGGGCTGCGGGCTCGATACGCGCGTCTTCCGTGTCGACCCGCCGCCAGCGGTGGACTGGTACGATGTCGACTATCCCCAGGTCATCGAACTCAGGCGAAAGCTTTACCCGTCGCGCGACCATTACCACCTCATCGCTTCGTCGGTGACCGAGCCCGGCTGGCTGGCCGAAGTGCCCCGCAACCGCCCGGCCATCGTGGTGGCGGAAGGGCTGACGCCCTATCTCCCTGCCGACGAAGGGCTGCGCCTGGTGTCGCGTCTTGTCTCGCATCTTGTAGGCGGCGAACTGATGTTCGACGCCTACAGCCGTTTCGGGCTGACGCTGCTTCGCCTCAATCCGACCATCAAGGCGACGGGCGCGGAGGTCCACTGGGCGATCGACGATCCGCACGAGTTGGAACTGGCGGTCCCGAAACTGCGGTTCGTCGAAGATATTTCCGCCTACATGCCTGAACACGCCGCCCGCATGGGCTGGTCCGCCAAACTCTTCGTTCGCCTTTGGAAACACATTCCGGCGCTGCGCAAGGTCGGCAGGCTGTTGCGGTACCGGTTCTAGATTCAGCGTGCCTTGGCGGTCGCCAAAGCGCGCGAAAAGGCGGTGGCAAAGCTCTCGCGGGACTCGGGATCGAGAAAGCCGCCGATCGGCACGTTCTGGCCTTGGCCTTCAACCGTCATCTTGGTGATGCCGATCTCGGCGTGACGGGCGACCGAAAACCGTGCCCAGAACGGATTGAAGCGGTGGGCTTCCGATTTTCCCGAAGGGGCTGTCTTGCGAATGTCGAGGGTGGTGCGCGAGACCGATACCTCCTCGCGGGCGCGGGCGGCGCGGTAGTTGGCGCGGAAGGCGATGTAGACGGCGACCACGTCGAGACCGAAGAAGCCGAATACCGGCCAGGCGCCCCGCGACAGGAAGAACGCGCCGGTCACCAGCCAACCGAACGACAGCGCGCCCATCAGGACCAGGAACCCCGTCCTGCCCAGCGACCGGTGTGGGGTCAGCAATGCGTGAAAGAAGGGCTCGTCAGCCTGGAACGAGGCGTTTGTGTCGCTCATGACAGGATATTATAGGAGGGAAATGGCAAGCCCCAAGTCTAAAGATTCTTCCATGCCCGAACAAGATCTGCCAGCCGGACGACGCGACGGCTCGAACGCCAAGCCGCGCCCACGGCCGGTGCGGCGCACGTCACGCTACAGTCCGGCCGACGTACACGAGATCTTCCGCCGCCTTTCCGTCCAGCGGCCGGAGCCGAAGGGTGAGCTCGAACATGTCAACGCCTTCACGCTCTTGGTGGCGGTGGTGCTTTCGGCGCAGGCGACGGATGCCGGCGTCAACAAGGCGACAAGGGCCTTGTTCAAAGCCGCCGACACGCCGCAGAAGATGCTGGCGCTGGGCGAGGCCAAGGTCGGCGCTCATATTCGGACCATCGGCCTTTGGCGCAACAAGGCCAAGAACGTGATCGCGCTGTCGGAAGCGCTGATCCGCGACCATGGCGGCGCGGTGCCCGAGGACCGCGAGGAACTGGTGAAGCTGCCGGGCGTCGGGCGCAAGACCGCCAACGTCGTGCTCAACATGGCCTTCGGCCAGCATACGATGGCCGTCGACACGCACATTTTCCGGATCGGCAATCGCCTCGGCCTGGCGCCCGGCAAGACACCCGAACAGGTCGAGCAAGGGCTGCTGAAGATCATCCCGGACGAATATATGCGCCATGCGCATCACTGGCTGATCCTGCATGGTCGCTATGTCTGCAAGGCACGCAAGCCGGACTGCCCGGCCTGCGTCATCGCCGATATCTGCAAGGCCGAGGAAAAGACGACCAGCATTCCAGCGCCGTTGGTGCCGATCGTTCCGCTCGATCCATTGGACGAGGTTCAGGCTGAGACCAAAGCCGACTAGCGCGAGCTTCAACTCTCCTCCACGAACACCTCTTCGCGCTTCTTCTTGACCGAGGGCACGAAGACGATGACGAGCACGGCCAGCGCGACCAGCAGCAGGCCGGCGCTGATCGGCCGCGTCACGAAGGCGCTGGGGTCGCCGCGCGACAGGATCATGGCGCGGCGCAGGTTTTCCTCGAGCAGCGGGCCGAGCACGAAGCCGAGCAGCAGGGGTGCCGGTTCGCAGCGCAGCTTGGTCAGGACATATCCGATCAGGCCGAAGAAGGCGACGGCATAGAGATCGAAAGCATTGGTGTTGACGCTGTAAACGCCGATTGAGCAGAACGCCATGATGATCGGGAAGAGCACGTAATAGGGGATCGTCAGCAGCTTCACCCAAAGGCCGATCAGCGGCAGGTTGAGGATGATCAGCATCAGATTGCCGATCCACATCGAGGCGATGATGCCCCAGAACAGCGCCGGCTGCTCGGTGGCGACATTGGGGCCAGGCACGATGCCCTGGATGATCATGGCGCCGATCATCAGCGCCATCACCGGATTGGCTGGAATGCCCAGCGTCAGCATCGGGATGAAGGAGGTCTGGGCGCCGGCATTGTTGGCCGATTCCGGTCCGGCGACGCCCGCGATGGCGCCCTTGCCGAACTCCTGCGGGGTTTTCGACACGCGTTTCTCGACCGTGTAGGAAGCAAAGGCCGCAAGCACCGCGCCACCGCCGGGCAGGATGCCGAGCGCCGAACCGATGATGGTTCCGCGCACGATGGGTGCCGCCATGCGCATGAAGTCGTTGCGGGTCGGCATCAGGCCGGAGACCTTGCTGATCAGCACCGAGCGCTCATGCTCGTTTTCGAGATTGCGCAGGATCTCGGCGACGCCGAAGACGCCGACCGCCACCGCGACGAAATTCAGCCCGTCGGCATATTCGCGGATGCCGAGCGTGAAGCGCGGCGCGCCGGTGTAGATGTCGGTGCCGACGATCCCGAGCAGCAGGCCGAGCACGACCATCGCCAGCGCCTTGACGATCGAGCCATGGGCGAGCGCGATGGAGGAGACGAGGCCGACGATCATCAACGAAAAATACTCCGCCGCGCCGAACCGCAGCGCTATCGCCGTCAACGGCGGGGCAAAGACGGCGACGAGGAAGGTCGACACCGTGCCGGCGAAGAACGAGCCGATCGCGGCGATCGCCAATGCCGCCCCGGCGCGGCCCTGGCGGGCCATCTGATAGCCGTCGATGGCGGTGACGGCCGACGAGGATTCGCCGGGCATGTTGATGAGAATGGCAGTGGTCGAGCCGCCATACTGGGCGCCGTAGTAAATGCCGGCGAGCATGATGAGGGAAGAAACCGGGTCGCCGATCTGGAAAGTGATCGGCAACAGCATGGCGATGGTTGCGGTGGCGCCGATGCCGGGCAGGACGCCGATCAGCGTGCCGAGCAGGACGCCGATCAGGCAGAAACCGAGATTGGCCGGTGTCGAGGCGGTCGAAAAGCCGAGCGCGAGGTTGTTGAGCAAGTCCATGTCAGCGCCTCACAATGCCAGCCATGAGGGCAGCCAGGGACCGAAGCGCTGGAACGGCAGGCCGAGCGCGTAGCTGAAGACGAGGACCGAGAACAGCGTCAGGCCAGCCGACAGCACGAGCGCGGTGAGCGGCTTCATGCGGCCGCTGGCGAACGCGGCGATCAGCGCCGTCAGGAAGATCGACGGCACGAAGCCGAGGCCGCGCACCGTCAGGCCGAAGAAGATCGGCGCCGGCAGGATGAACAGCATGCCGCGCCACGCCATTGAGCCGATCGGCTCGCCCTCGACGCGTATCGCCTGGACCAGGATGATGGCGCCCAGCAGGATCAGCACGATCGCCAGAACCAGCGGGAAATAGCCCGGTCCCATGCGCAACGCGGTGCCGATTTCGAGGCTGAGCGACTGCAGCGCGAAAAACGCACCGAAAAAGATGAACAGCGCGGCGCACAGTCCGTTGGTCCTGTCGATTGCGAAAGGTTTCATGACGGTCCTTCCAGGCACTGGGGCCTGCCGTTGCAAATGTGAAATCGGATCGAAGCGACGGGGCGCCGAGGGCGCCCCGTTCAAGCCATCAGTCGGCGTACTGGCCGGCGGCTTCGATGATCGGCTTCCAGCGCGCGATCTCGCTTTCCAGCTTGGCCTTCAATGCCGGCGGAGTCGCGTCCGCCTCCAATGACGGCCTGGTGCCGAGTTCGGCGAAGCGGGCGATGACGTTCGGGTCCTTCAGGGCGACCTGGAGCGATTTCGACAGGCGGTCGGTGATCTCGGCCGGCGTGCCCTTCGGCGCGTAGAGGCCGTGCCAGATGCCGACCTGCACCGCGGGGAGGCCGGCTTCGATCGTCGTCGGCACATCCTTCAGCACGTCGAGGCGCTCCGACGAGGTGACGGCATAGGCCTTGATCGTGCCGCCCTGGATCTGCTTGGTGGTGTTGGTCGTCTGGTCGCACATGATGTCGACCTGGCCGCCGAGAAGATCGGTCATGGCCGGGCCCGTGCCCTTGTAAGGCACGGTGACCAGCGGCGTGCCGATGGCGCTCATGAACAGCATGCCGCACAGATGCGAGGCCGCACCGATGCCGGCATTGGCGACGGTGATGCTGTCCTTGTTGGCCTTGGCGTAGTCGACAAGCCCTTTCAGATCGGTCGGCGGAAGCTCCTTGCGGCCGACGATGGTCATCGGCACTTCGGTCACCAGGCCGACATACTCGAAGGCGTTCAGCGTGTCGTAGGCGAGTTTTCTGTAGAGCGTGGCACTCGTCGCCATGCCGATATGATGGAGGAGCAGCGTGTAGCCGTCTGGATCGGCGTTGGCGACGCGGCCCGCGCCGAGCGTGCCGCCGGCGCCGCCGACATTCTCGACGATGACCTGCTGGCCGAGATCCTTCGACATGGCTTCCGCGACGAGGCGGGTGACGGTGTCTGTCGGACCGCCGGCCGCAAACGGCACGACAACGCTGATGGTGCGTTCGGGATAGGATTGTGCGTTGGCGGTGAACGAATAAAGCGTGACGGCCGCGGCGGCCAGAACGGCAACAAATTTTCGCATTGTAATTCTCCTCCCGGGATATGAATAAACCGCTGCGCGGAACTCCTCTCAATGCCGGCCGCGGATGAAACAACAACCAGCGCATGCCAATAGATTGCAATCGGGCTCAAATGGCAAACTGGAATATCCGCGGCAGCCGGCACGCAACGGATGGATGTTCGAGCCAGAAGGCTGGATCCGAAACGGTCGATATTCGAGCGGCTTCGGTAAATGCCGATTGCAGATCTCTGACCGCTCCCGTTCTATTCCAGATCTATTGGTAGCCGTAGCCGCGCGCCATCGCCGCCGCGAAGACCGGGATCACCAGGAAGACGAAGGCCTCGGCGCGGATATAGGTCTTCACCGAGGCCTGTTCGCCCGCCGGCACGACGAATGAGGGATTGGCGCTGGCCTGCCGGTTCCAGGAAATGATGCGCACGGTCGGGATGATCGAAAGCAGGCCGACAATGCCGAATGCCGCCATCTTGGCCCAGAACATCCAGTTGTAGACGTAGAACTCCCATCCCTTGAGGCCCCAGAGGACACGGCCGATGCCGACGATGATGATGAGTGAGGCGATGATGCCATAGTGGCGGTCGATGCCGGCGAGCCGCTTGAGGGTTACGGCGGGCAGGTCGCCGCGGATCAGCACAAATTCGGCGCCGATGATCCCTGCCAGGGAAAACACCAGCAGATGATGGACAATGGCAAGCACAAGGTCGGTCGTGTCCATGTTTGTTCCCTTGGGTTGAGCGACAGCCCCGCGTCTGAAAGGGGCGCGCCGCAAATGTGCTGAATCAGCCTGCCGGGAAATTAACACCGCCGGGCAGAATTCCCATAGAAAGCTGGTCCCTGTCATAGGCGGCGCTGACGCTCGGTCCGGGCACGTTAGGTACGCAGGGATGACTGGACGGATACGCTCCTGAATCCGATGCCTGACCTGATCCACCTTGCCCTGGCGGAACGCGGGCTGATGACTGCCCATGAGGCCCGGCCGGGCTGCCAGACGAATGACTATCTCGGCTGGATTGCCGTGCCAAGGGCCCGGACATCAAAGCAGAAGGGCTCGACCAGATGCTGGACGAATTGCAACGTGGCGGTGGCTGCATGAACTGGGCCTGGCGCGGCTGAAGATCTGCTTCGGGCCGCTGTTCTGGATGACGGTCCGTCTTCCGCTGGCCCTTGCACCGCACGCGCAGTTTGCTAGGCGCGGGCAAGATCAGCGAGGCAAATCCCATGAACAACCGCAAAGTCACAGTCGCTCCCGTCATCGAGACGCAGCGAACCATTCTGCGGGCACACAGGCTGGAGGATTTCGACGCCTATGCCGCGATGTGGGCCGACCCGACCGTCACCCGCTTCATCGGCGGCAAGCCACGCACGCGCGAGGAAAGCTGGATGCGCTTCCTGCGCCATGCCGGCCTTTGGTCGCTACTCGGTTACGGTTTCTGGGCGATCGAGGAGAAGGCGACGGGCCGCTTCGTCGGCGAGGCCGGTTTTCACGATCTAAAGCGCGACATGGAACCGTCGATCGAAGGCATTCCCGAGGCCGGATGGGCGCTGGCGCCGGCTGTTCACGGGGCGGGCCTCGCCACAGAGGTCGTCGGCCGTGTGCTGGCCTGGGGCGAAGAAGCCTTCGGACGGGTGAAAACCGTCTGCATCATCGATCCCGAGAATACGGCCTCGTTGAATGTCGCTGACAAGATCGGCTATCGCGAGGTGTTGCGAACCACGTATCATGACGCCCCGACTGTGCTGCTGGAGCGGCTGTCGTGAACCGGGATTGCGGTCCTGTCGACTAGCCGGCCTTGCGGCGCAGCTTCCGCGCCAGGTCGGCCCATGGATCGACGCTTTCGGCGGCCGGCGTGACGCCCCGGCCTAGCAGCACCGTCGAGGCATCGAACGGCGTCGGCCTGGCGATCCCGTAGCCCTGCGCATAATCGACGCCGATTGTCTTCAGCGCAGCGGCGATACCGTCGCTCTCGACGAACTCGGCGATGGTACGCTTGCCCATGACCTTGCCGATGTGGTGGATCATCTCGACCATGGCGCGGTCGATGCGGTCGTCCAGCATGTCCTTGACGAAGCTGCCGTCGATCTTGAGGTAGTCGACCGGCAGGTGCTTCAGATAGGCGAAGGACGACATGCCGGAGCCGAAATCGTCGAGCGCGAAGCGGCAGCCCAGGCCGCGCAGATCCGCAATGAAGCGCATGGCATTGGTGAGATTGGCGATAGCGCTGGTTTCGGTGATCTCCAGGCAGATCATGGCAGGCGAAATGCCATGGATGAGGAACTGCTCGCGCAGGAAGCCGAGAAAGCCTTCATCGCCGAACGTCGCGCCGGAAAGATTGATGGCGCATGTCGCGATCGGCGGCGTGCGTGGATCGGCCTGCCGGGCGGCCAGGATGCGGAAGGTGTTGCACACCACCCAGCGGTCGATCGACGGCATCAGGCCATAGCGCTCGGCCGCGGGAATGAAACTCTGTGGGGTGACGAAGCTGCCGTGTTCGTCGGTCAGCCGCAACAGGATCTCTATATGCGCTCCCGCCTCGACGATGTCGTCGTTGAGCGGCCAGATTTCCTGCGCATGAAGCCGGAAACGGTTTTGCTCCAGCGCGTCGTGCAGCCGCTGTACCCAGGCCATCTCGCCGAAACGCTCGCGCAAGTCGAGGTCGCCGTCGTTGTGGATCTGTACGCGGTTGCGGCCCTTCTCCTTGGCCATGTAGCATGCGACGTCGGCGGCCCGCAGCACTTCCTCGATCGTCACCTGCGCGTTGGCGATCTCCACCATGCCGACGCTGACGCTGGTGTTGAACGGCCTGCCATCCCAGACGAAATGCAGGTTCTGTACCGCCGCGCGCAGCCGTTCGGCGATGTCGCACGCTTCATTGGCTTCACAATCGACCAGCAGCACGCCGAACTCGTCGCCGCCCAATCGTGCCAGCACGTCGCCCGGCCGCAATTCGCAGGTCAGCAGCGCCGAGATCTGGCGCAGCAACTGGTCACCCGCCGCATGGCCACACGTATCGT
This sequence comes from Mesorhizobium intechi, assembly GCF_002879535.1. Classification (GTDB taxonomy): domain Bacteria; phylum Pseudomonadota; class Alphaproteobacteria; order Rhizobiales; family Rhizobiaceae; genus Mesorhizobium; species Mesorhizobium intechi. The sequence continues at coordinate 64,320 of NZ_PNOT02000061.1, read as the reverse complement.
TGACCAGCTTGAACTGATCGAGATCGAGATACATCAAGGCGTGCTGCCGGGGCTGGCCCTGCAATTCGATGAGCGTCCTTTCCAGCCGGCCTTCGAAATCGCGCCGGTTGGCGAGGCCGGTCAACGCATCATGCGAAGCCTGCCACGAAAGCCGTTCGATGTAGTCCTCTTCGCGCGTCATGTCGTGGAGGGCGAGCACGGCGCCGACGACGTCACCGGAAACGAGCAGCGGCGCGCCGGTCAGCGCGACGGGAACAACGGAGCCGTCCGCCCGCTGCAGCAATTGTGGACGGGCGCTGGAACGGCGCGCTTCGCCGGCCAGGAGGCGCTCGACCAACTGCGTTTCTTCAACGCCAGTGTCCTTGTCGACGAGGCGAAAGAACGCTGTGATGGGTTTGCCCCTGGCAGCGCCGACCGGGCAGGCCAGCAGTTTCTCGGCAACCGCATTCATGTAGTCGAGCCGCCCGTCGCGGCCGGTGCTGATGACGGCCTGGCCAATAGAAGCGAGTGTGATCTGGGCGCGCTCGCGCTCGGCATTGAGCGCCAGCTGGAAGGCCTGGCGCTGCGCCAGGAGCTTGCGCGTGCGCCACACGGCAAGCAGGATCAACGACGCGGCGGTGACGAGATTGGCAAAGGTGAGCAGGATCTGGATGAAGCGCGAACCCTCACCCAGACTGTCCGAGAAGGCCTTGGACAATGGGGTGACCTGACGATCGAGCCGATGAATTTCCGCCTTCCAGGCGCTGATCTCGGCTGCCGACGCCGGCCCCTTGCCCAGCGTCGCATGCATCGCATCGCCGAGCCGCTGGATGGCGAGGATCATCGTGTCGGCCGCCGTCCAGTGCCGAATAGCGGTATCGAGATAGCTGAACCTCCGAAAATTCTGGAACAGCCAGATCAGCCCGGCTACGTCGTCCGGGTGGTTTCTTCCCTGCAGAAAGCCCGTTCGCGCTGCCTCTGTATCGGGTTCGGGCTGCTCGAGCGCCAGGCGGGCCGAGCGATCGGCCAGCGGAACGGCGATCGCTTCGCGATACTCGGCGAAGAACGCCTCATTGCCGGTATCCGCATAGAGGCTGAGGAAATAGATGGCGTGCTTTTGCCCCTTGGACCACTGGCTTTCCCCGCCGACATAGGCCCGAACCGCCGAAAGCGTGGACAGGCTGAGGCTGGCGACCAGCGCCTGGATGAGGACGACGGCGATGAACGGCCAGACGAGCCCGAGAAGACGGGGGCTGGCGTCCATCGATGACGGCTTATTCGAATTCACGGACGTGCCATGATCCTGTCAGCGCGTCTGTCCGACTGTTCCACCCGTCGGTTGAGACGATTTTCTTCCCTCATGTCGCGCAAATGGCGACAACAGCCGGATATCACGAGGGGCTTAACAGCCAATAAATAGTTCCGTTCTCTATGAAGCCTTTTCTTGATCTGGAGGGCCGAATATTACGCAACGTCACGAGACTGCTTCAAATTGAATCGGTTTGTATTCGAACCTTGTCGGCTCTTTTAGGCCCGCAGCCGCGCGGGTCAGGGCAGCGCTTCCGCCGCAAGACTTGCCTGTTCGAGCATCGAGGCATCCTCGCCGAATGCGCGGGTGGCGCGGGCCGCCGCCTCGAGCAGCGGCCGTTTCATGCGCTGAAGGAAGGCGGCATCGACGCGCGTGCTCGGCCCAGCCAGCGTCAAGGCGCCGAGCAGCACCCGTCCCGGTCCGAATACCGGTGCCGAGATGCCCGCCGTCTCGGGGTCGCGGTCGCCGACGGCGAGGCAGTTGCAGGTCCTGCGTATGGTTTCGTAGGGTTCGCCCGGCTGGCCGGAAAATGCCGCAAGCACGCGTCCACCCGAACCGACGAGCAAAGGCAACACGTCGCCCTCGCGTATGGTGTAGCGGATCGGGTGCTTGGATTCGACGCGATAAAGACAGGTGCGGACGTCGCCCGAACGAACGTAGAAGGCAACGCTCTCCCAACTGCGCTCCGAAAGGTCGCGCATGATCGGCAGCAGGATGTCGACCGCCACGACCGAACGCTGATAGAGCGCGCCCAGCCGGAAGGTTGCGGGCCCGACACGATAGCGCCCGTCGTCCAGCCGCTCCAGCAGTTGCCCACGCAGCAGCGAATTGGCCAGCCGCAGGATCGTGCTCTTGTAAAGACCGGTGCGCGCGGCGATTTCAGCCAGGCTGAGCGAGCGTTCGGCCGTGGTGAAGGCATCGAGGATGGCGATCGCCCGATCGAGGGCTGCAACGCCTTCGACGGACGCATGCCGGCTTACGGCACCAGTTGATCTGCTTGGCGAGTCCATTGTGGTTCCAACCCCGAGATGCCCGAGGGCCAGTCTGTCGCGCTGCCGGGCCGTTCTGTCCAGCAGAATATCGTTCCCGTTGACAGAACTCGGTAACATCTGCTTGAACTCGATCACGGGTCTGTGAATGCAGGCGCGTTTGGCAGGCACCGGAGGAGGTGTCGTGATCTGGAGGAATCCCATGCTGAACAGACGCAGATTTTTGATGAGCACGGCGGCTGCGGGCGCTGCCGGCCTTGCAGGCCTTCATCTCACGCCGGCTTTCGCCGAAGGCACACAGCAGATCCAGATATTCGTTCCGGCGGCGCCCGGCGGCGGCTGGGACCAGACGGGGCGCACGATGGATCAGGTGATGCGCGCGGAGAAGCTGATCTCCGGCTCGCAGATCACCAATGTCGGCGGCGCCGGGGGCACGGTCGGGCTGCCGCAGTTCATCAGCCAGTGGAACGGCAAGGGCGATTCGCTGATGGTCGCCGGCATGGTCATGGTCGGCGCCATCATCGCCAACAAGGCCGCCAACAATCTGACGCAAGTCACGCCAATCGCCCGTCTCACCGGCGAATTCGAGGCCCTGGTGGTGCCGGCGGAATCACCCTTCAAGACGGCCGCCGATTTCGTCGCCGCGCTCAAGGCCGATCCGACGAAGGTTCCCGTTGCCGGTGGTTCGGCCGGGGGCTCCGACCACATCCTGTTCGGCCTGATCGCCAAGACGGTAGGCGTTCCGGCGACCAATCTTTCCTATGTGCCGTTCGCCGGCGGCGGCGAGGCCTTGTCGGCGCTGCTCGGCAATCAGGTGGCCGCGGGCATCTCCGGCTTCGGTGAATTCTCCGAACAGGTCAAGGCGGGTGCGCTCAGGCTGCTCGCCATCTCGGCCGACAAGCGCCAGGACGGCATCGACGCGCCGACGCTGAAGGAAGCCGGCATCGATGTCGAACTGTTCAACTGGCGCGGCGTCTTCGCGCCCCCTGGCGTGTCCGACGCCGACAAGGCGGCGATGATCACGCTGGTGGAGACCATGGCCAAGAGCGATGCGTGGGCCACCGAATGCAAGAACCGCAACTGGACGCCCATCCTGCTCACCGGCGATGACTATGCGAAATTCGTTGCCGAGGATTCAGCGCGTATCGAAGCCATCCTCAAGGATCTAGGCCTCGCCTGATTTCCCTAGGGGACGGCGCGAGCCGTCCCTCATTTTCTCAGGTCGGTCGATCGCATCGGAGATGAGGTCGGTCATGGCTGACAGCATGAAGGCCGATGACAGCCGTCTTGGCCCGTAGTCCTGGGGAGGACATTCCATGAGCACCATCAACCATCCGACGCCGCCCTTGCGCCTTGCCATGCCAGAATTGCTTGTTGGCATCGGGCTTCTCGCCTGTGCCGGCGCTGTTGCCTGGCAGACGCTGGCGATCCCGGTGTCGCCGCTCTATTCCAAGGTCGGCCCGACCGTCTTTCCCTATCTCACCATGGTCGGCCTGGTGGTGCTGTCGCTGCTGCTCATCCTCGCCGCGTTTCGCGGCGGCTGGCAACCGGAGGAGGAAAAGGAAACGCCGACCGACTGGAAGGCGATGGGCTTCGTCGTCATCGGCCTTCTGGCCAACCTGCTGCTCATTCGGCCGCTCGGTTTCACGGCGGCATCGGTGATCATGTTCGTTCTCGTCTGCTACGGCTTCGGCAGCAAGCACACGCTGCGCGACGCGCTCACCGGCCTTGTACTGGCGCTGGCCGCCTATTTCGGCTTCGCCAGGGCGCTCGGCGTCAATATCGGTGCCGGTTTCATCGAGAACCAGCTGAACACGGTGATCGACGCGATCGCCGGCGCGTTTGGGGCGTGAGGCCATGAACACGCTCGAACAACTCGCCCACGGCTTCGCGGTAGCCTTCACCCCGGTCAATCTTCTGTGGTGCCTGCTCGGCACCACGCTCGGCACCGCCATCGGCGTGCTGCCTGGCCTCGGGCCGGCGCTGACCATCGCGCTGCTTCTGCCGATCACCTATCAGGTCGCGCCGGAAGCCTCCTTCATCCTGTTCGCCGGCATCTATTACGGTGCCATGTATGGCGGCTCGACGACGTCGATCCTGCTCAACACGCCTGGTGAAAGCGCCACCATCGTCACCGCGCTGGAAGGCAACAAGATGGCGCGGTCCGGCCGTGGGGGAGCGGCCCTTGCCACCTCGGCGATCGGCTCCTTCGTCGCCGGCACGCTCGGCACGCTGGGTGTCGCCTTCCTGGCGCCGGTGGTGGTCAAGTTCGCGCTGGCTTTCGGTCCGGCCGAATATTTCTCGCTGATGGTGCTGGCCTTCATCACCGTTTCGGCCGTGCTCGGTTCGTCCTCGGTGCGCGGGCTCACCAGCCTGTTTGCCGGCTTCGTCATCGGCATGATCGGCGTCGACCTGCAGACCGGCCAGCCGCGCTTCACCTTCGGCACGACCGAACTGCTCGACGGCGTCGACGTCATCATCGCCGCCGTCGGCCTGTTCGCAGTCGGCGAGACGCTCTACATGGCCTCGCGCCGCTATGCCGGCAAGGACGAGATCGTGCCGCTGAAAGGCTCGCTCTACATGACCGCGGCCGAATGGGGCCGCTCATGGAAGGCGTGGCTGCGCGGTGCGGCGATCGGCTTCCCGATCGGTGCCATGCCGGCCGGCGGCGCCGAAATCCCGACCTTCCTGTCCTACGCCGTCGAGAAGAAGCTGTCGAACCACAAGGAGGAGTTCGGCACGGTCGGCGCCATCGAGGGCGTCGCCGGTCCGGAGGCCGCCAACAATGCGTCCGCCGCCGGCGTGCTGGTGCCGATGCTGACGCTCGGCCTGCCGACTTCGGCGACAGCCGCGATCATGCTGTCGGCCTTCCAGAGCTACGGCATCAATCCCGGGCCGCTGCTTTTGACCACTCAGGCCAATTTGGTCTGGGGCCTGATCGCCAGCCTGTTCATCGCCAACATCATCCTCGTCATCCTCAATTTGCCGCTGATCGGATTGTGGGTGCGGTTGCTGAAGATCCCGGCGCCACAGCTTTATGCCGGCATCCTGGTGTTCGCGACCGTCGGCACCTATGGCATCTCGCAGTCGCCCATCGATCTCGTAATCCTCTATCTCCTGGGGGCGGCGGGCTTCCTGATGCGGCGCTTCGATTTCCCGACCGCGCCTGTCATCATCGGCATGATCCTGGGACCGCTCGCCGAAACCCAGTTCCGCCGGGCGATGACCATCTCGAATGGCGACTGGTCGGTGTTCTACAAGCATCCGCTGTCGCTGACGCTGTTGACGCTCGCCTTCATCGGCCTGGTCGGGCCGCATATCTGGTCCTTCATCGAGCACCGCCGGCGGCGCGGGCCGGAGCATGTGCCGGGCGATGCCTGATCGATTGAGAAGACATGACTGACCTGCTTTCCGGTATCCGCGTCCTCGACCTGACCAATGTTCTGGCCGGGCCTTATTGTGCCTATCAGCTGGCGCTGCTGGGCGCCGACGTGATCAAGGTCGAGGGACCGCAAGGCGGCGACCTGGCGCGCCAGCTCGGCGGTTCGCCAAGCCTCAACCAGGCCGGCATGGGCGCCTCGTTCCTGGCGCAGAACGCCGGCAAACGATCTGTCATGCTGGATCTGAAGACAGAAGCCGATCGCGAGCGTTTCCTCGATCTGGTCGCCAGTGCCGACGCGCTGGTGGAGAATTTCCGCCCCGGCGTGATGGATCGACTTGGCCTCGGCCACGAAGCGCTGAAGGCGGTCCGCCCCGGCCTCGTCTATTGCGCGATATCGGGTTTCGGCCAGACCGGGCCGATGCGCGACAATCCCGCCTACGACCAGATCATCCAGGGCCTGTCGGGCATTATGAGCATCACCGGCACGCCGGAAACGGCGCCACTGCGCGTCGGCTATCCGGTCGCCGATACACTGGGTGGTCTGGTCGGCGCTTTCGCGATCGCATCGGCGCTGGTCAGGCAGAAGACATCGGGCGAGGGCGCCTTCCTTGACGTCTCGATGCTCGAATGCACGCTTTCCGCGCTCGGCTGGCCGGTGTCGAACTACCTGACGGCAGGGGTCGATCCCAAGCCGATGGGCAATGAGAACATGACAGCGGCACCGTCCGGCGCCTTTCGCACCGGCGATGGGCTGCTCAACATCGCCGCCAACAAGCAAGAGCAGTTCGTGACGCTTTGCCGGCTGATTGGGCGGCCGGAACTGGCTTCCGATCCTCGCTTCGCGGAGCGCGAGACGCGCAAGAAGAACCGTGCGGCGCTGAAAGCCGAGATCGAGGACACCCTGACGGATGCTCCGGCGGCCGCCTGGGAGGAAAGATTGAACCGGGCAGGGGTGCCGGCGGGCCGGGTGCTGACCATCCCGCAAGTGCTGGCCGAGCCGCAAGTGCTCGAACGCCAGGTGATCGCCAATTTTGACGATGTTGCCGGGATGGACAGGCCACTGACGGTGCTGCGCGGCGGCTTCATGGTCAATGGCAGGGCGCCGTTGCCGACGAAGCCGCCACCGGCACTCGGAGAGCATATGGGCGAGATTTTCGCCAGTCTGTCGCCGCGGGCGAAGGCAAAGGCACGGGCATGAGCGACGCGGAGAAGCAGTCAGGCCGTGAGCGCGGCGAGCATTGGTGGCAGACCGGTATCATCGAGATGAGCCCCGGCGTCATCCGGCTGCGCGGTTATGAAATCCAGGATCTGATCGGCCGCGTCAGTTTTCCGGCGATGATCTGGCTGATGTTGCGCGGTGAATTGCCCAGCGAAGACCAGGCGGCACTGCTCGGCATCGCGCTGGGCGCGGCGGTCGACCATGGGCCGCAGGCGCCGTCGATCGCCATCGCGCGCATGGCGGCAACCTGTGGTGTGGGCATCAACAGCGCCATGGCCTCGGCAATCAATGTGCTCGGCGACGTGCATGGCGGCGCCGGCGAACAGGCGCTGTCCTTCTACGGTGATATCGCCATGGCGATCGATGGCGAGGCGGCGCTGGGGGACGCGGTCTCGGCACGGCTCGACCGGTTCTTCATCGAGGAAAAGGGCTATGTGCCTGGGCTCGGCCACCGCTTTCACCCGGTCGATCCACGCGCACCGCGCCTGTTGGAACTGACCCGGGAATTTGCCGCGCGTGGCGTCGTCAATGGACGGTTCGCCGACATCGCCGAGGCGGTCGAGGCGCAGGTCGCACGACGCAAGGGCAAGGTGATACCGCTCAACATCGATGGCGCCACGGCCGTCATCTATGGCGAACTCGGCTTCCCACCGCCACTGACGCGTGGGCTCTTCGTGCTGTCACGCTCCGTCGGCATCCTGGCGCATGCCTGGGAACAGTCGCAGCAGAGCGAGCGCAACAAGGGGCCGCTGCCGCGCGAATGGTTGTGGGCCTATACCGGCATGCCGGCACGCCCTCTTCCCGAAGAGGGCGCTACGAGCGGCTGAGGAATGTCCTCAGGTCGCGTCGGTCGGCGTCGGCTGGGGAAGGGCCAGGGTCTTCACCAGCGTCGAAAGATCCGGTTCGTCGATCAACATCGCCGCGTCGACCGGCGTCAGCCATGCCCGCTGTCGCCGCTTGGCCTCCTGCCAGTTGGCCAGTTCCTCGGTCACTTCAAGCAGGTAGACGATGACGTCGACATGGACAAAGCGGTTGGCCAGCCGCTTCCAGTAGGAATAGGTGCCGGCCGGCTGCTTCAGAGTCTTGCCAAGTACGCCGGCTTCTTCCATCGCCTCGATCGTGGCTGCCTTGCGTCCGTTCTTGCCTTTCATTGGCCATCCCTTGGGAACGATGAAGCGCCTCGTCGTTCTCGACGTGACCAGCATCACCTCGAAACGGCCATCCGCGGTCAAGCGAAAGGGAATCGCCGCCACCTGGCGGATTCTTTCCCCTTTCTTGGCGCGGCGTACGGCCTTTTTCTTCGTGGCTGTCATCTGCAATAGTCCAGTCGGTCAGTGCCCCATAGCGTGACGCGGCGCCTTTGCAAGCCCAAACCGCCGCATGGGCACCCTCAAGGTTCCCTATCATGTAAGTCGGCTAAATAAAAGAAGCCCGCCTGTCAGCGGCAGTTGGTCACGGCCGTGCTGCCGATGATCTGCGTCTGGCAGCCCGGCCTGACCCGCGGTACGACCGGCGGTGGCTGCTGGACGATCACGCGGTCCTGGTCACGGTACTGCTGTTGCTGCTGCTGGAATTGCTGCCGCTGAATGCGGCTCTGCAGGGCCTGCAAATCGTTCTGCTGGATCAGCGCGTTGCTGTTGATCGAGGGATTGGCCACTTGCGCGGAAGCGGGCAGCGCAAAGCCGGCCACAAAAGCCGCGGCCAGCACCGCCGACGCAAGTCTCATCATAGGTCGGCGCCCCGACATCGGCACATTCCCGCGAAAAATCCTGTTCATTCCCGCAATATAGGGTGTTTGTCCGGCGATGCCATGGCTGGTCCATCGGTCACCTCGAAATCAATGGTGACCGCGCTCTGTCCCGGCCATCTGGCCTGCGGTCACGGATTCCGGCCGACGCCAGTTCGCCTCCATGGAAACGCCGGAGTGGAGTTCTTCAAAAAGGGCGGGAGATCGAAGGCCGCTTGGTGGCGGCGCAGAATCTGCCCCGCAACCTCGGATTGCACTTGACGGACGCGATCGATTCGCCGCTCTATCGGGTCGGCGCCAGCCTCGATGTGAATGGCGCCGGCATGTCCGCCAGGCATAGTGGCGCCTTCGAGGAAACGGTCAACAGAATGCAGTCAGCGCGTCTCTCAAGGTCAGTTTCCAGGCTGGCTCGAGGCGAAGCCGGGCGGGAGAGGTCTTGATGAGGAAATACGCGTATTTGGCTGCGATGCTAGGTGCGGCCTGCATCGCCGGCGTGCCGGCAGTGGCAGCGCAGACCAAAGGCGACAAGGTGGCGGCTCCGCCCGCCACGGCTGATGCGCCACAACTGCCGGGCGGGGCATCGGCCTTGTCCGAAACCCATGGCGACTGGACGGTCAATTGCCAGATATCGGGCACGAACAAGGTCTGCAGCCTGTCGCACCAACAGTTCAACAAACAGAGCAACCAGCGGCTGCTGGCGATCGAACTGTCGAGCAAGACCGGCGACGACGCGACAGGCACTCTTGCCCTTCCGTTTGGGCTGGCGCTCGCCAAAGGCGTCACCCTGACCATCGATGACCAGAAGCTGGACGGCAGCCTGGCATTCAACACGTGCCAGGCTGTCGGCTGCCTGGTGCCGGTGGCGTTCGACGCCAATGTCACGCCGCTGCTGAAGAACGGCACGACGCTGAAGATCGACGCCTTCGCGGCGGATACGGGACAAGCGGTGAGCTTTTCCATTCCGCTCAACGGTTTCGGCGGCGCGCTCGCCCGTACGGCGGAACTCTTGTCAAACTGACGGCTGAGACGGAATCTGATGCGCGGCGTCCAACTGGCGCGGGTCAACAGGGGTCAGACGACGATCGCCTTCAGCCGCTCGGCGATGAGGGCGGCGAGCCGCGCCGCTACCTCGTCCTTGGTCATTTCGGGCCATTCCTCGACGCCGGCCTTGGACACGATACGCACCCGGTTGCGATCGCCGCCCATGACGCCTGAAGGGCCGATGCCGCTTTCGTGCGACACATCGTTGGCGACGATCAGATCGGCGCCTTTCTTCGCGAGCTTGGCCTGGGCGTTGCGCAAGAGATCCTGCGTCTCGGCGGCGAAGCCGACGACCAGGCCGGGCCGCTGGCTGTGATGGCCGACGCCGGCAAGGATGTCGGGGTTCTCCACCATGCGCAGCACCGGCGGTCCTTCGCCCGCCACCTTCTTGATCTTTTCGCCGGCCGAATTCTCGCTGCGCCAGTCGGCGACGGCGGCGACGAACACCGCGGCATCGGCAGGCAAAAGTCGTTCGACCGCATCGCGCATCTCTTGCGCGCGCTCGACATGGATGGTTTTCACTCCGGCTGGATCGGCAATGCTCACGGGACCGGAGACAAGGCGCACATCGGCGCCAAGCCTTGCCAATGCGGCGGCGATGGCATGGCCCTGCTTGCCAGAGGAACGGTTGGCGATATAGCGCACCGGGTCGATCGGCTCATGCGTCGGGCCGGAGGTGACGATGATCTTGCGCCCCGTCAGCGGCTTGGGGCCGGCATAGAGCAGCGCCTCGACCGCGGCGACGATCTCCAGCGGTTCAGCCATGCGGCCTTCACCGGCCTCGTTGCTTTCGGCCATCTCGCCCCTGGCAGGGCCGACGAAAGTGACGCCGTCCTTGCCCAAGGTCGCGCGATTGCGGCGGGTGGCCAGATGCGACCACATTTTCGGATTCATCGCCGGCGCCATCAGCACCGGCTTGTCGGTGGCCAGCAGCACAGTGGAGGCCAGATCGTTGGCGTGACCATTGGCGAGCTTGGCCATCAGATCGGCGGTGGCAGGAGCCACGACTAGAAGATCAGCTTCACGCGACAGCCTGATATGGCCGACATCGTGCTCGTCATTGCGGTCGAACAGTTCGGTGAAAACGTGATCGGCCGACAGCGCGCCGACCGACAATGTGGTGACGAATTCCTGCGCCGCCGCAGTCATCACCACGCGGACCGCGGCGCCGCGCTCACGCAACCGGCGGATGAGGTCCAGCGCCTTGTAGGCGGCGATGCCGCCGCCGATGATAAGCAGGATGCGCTTGCCGGAAAGCGTGCCCCGCGGAACGATCTTGCCCGCAAGGGCCGCAACCGGGGTCGCCGCACTGGGCGAACTGGTCAATTCGCGCAAGGTCTTTTCGATCTGGTCGATGCGGCCGGGCCCGATCTGCCCGTCGACAGCGGCCCGGATCATGACCCGCGCCTGTTCTTCCATGGAGCGGTTGTTTTCCGCCGCCAACCGGCGCAGCAGTTCCTTGACCTCATCGTCAAGGTTGCGGATCGTGATGCTTGCCATGTGATTGCATTGTGTCCATCTTGTTCGATGGCAATGATAGCGATGCAATCACTTGACCGCAAGTCGCGGCCCGATCGTCGATGTTCAGGCCTAAAGAATCTTCCAGGCGATATAGAGCAGCGTCAGCGCGATCACCCAGAGCGCCACTCGGCCGGAGCGGCTGTAGCGCGCCTCGGCCTTGCCGATGGCATGGGCCGTGGTCTCATCGAAGCGCAGGCCGTGCTCGGCCATCAGGTCGATCTCACGCGACAGCCGGTCGGTGCGCGCGGCGAGTTCCGGCGCCTGGCGGGCGAGCGCCAGCAGCGCCTTGGCTCCGTCGCGCGCATCGATCATCATGCCGCGCGGGCCAAGGTTTCCCGCGATCCAGCCGCCGACCACCGGCTCGGCGGTCTTCCACATGTTGAAGGCCGGATCGAGCGTGCGCGCCACGCCTTCGACCACCACCATGGTCTTTTGCAGCAGGATCAATTCCGGCCGCGTCGCCATGTCGAAGAGCTCGGTCACCTCGAACAGCAGAGTCAGGAGCTTGGCCATGGAAATGGTCTCGGCCGGCTGGCCGTGGATCGGCTCCCCGATGGCGCGGATCGCCTGCGCGAAGGCTGCGACATTGTGCTGGCGCGGCACGTAGCCGGCCTCGAAATGCACTTCAGCGACGCGCAGATAATCGCGCGTGATGAAGCCGTAGAGGATTTCGGCGAGGAACCGGCGCTCCTTCTTGCCGAGACGTCCGGCAATGCCGAGGTCGACGGCGACTATGGTGCCGTTGGCTTCGACGAACAGGTTTCCCGGATGCATGTCGGCGTGGAAGAAACCGTCTCGCAGCGTATGGCGCAGGAACGACTGGATGAGATTGGCGGCGATCGCCTTCAGATCATGCCCGGCCTCCTCCAGTCCCGCGATGTTGTTCATCTTGACGCCGTCGACCCATTCCATGGTCAGCACGTCACGGCCGGTGCGCTCCCAGTCGACGGACGGCACGCGAAAACCCGGATCGTCCTTGGTGTTCTCCCCAAGTTCGGAGAGCGCCGCCGCCTCGAGGCGCAAATCCATCTCGATCTTGGTTGTCTGCGCTAGCGTCTCGGTCACCTCGACAGGCCGCAATCGGCGCGAGGAGGGGATGTATTTCTCCTGCAGGTGGGCGGCGAGGAAATAGCTTTCCAGATCCTGGAAGAAGCGGCGGCGCACGCCGGGCCGGATGACCTTCACCGCGACCTTGGTGGCCACGCCTTCATGAATGGCTTCGGCGGCATGGACCTGGGCGATCGAAGCGGCGGCGACCGGGTCGCCGAACTCGACGTAGAGATCGCCCACCTTGCGTCCGAGCGAGGTTTCGATGGCCGCGACCGCCTCGGCCTTCGGGAAGGTATGCATCTTGTCCTGCAACATGGCGAGATCGAGCGCCATGTCGTTGCCGACGACGTCGGGCCGCGTCGCCAGGAACTGGCCGAGCTTGACATAGGACGGGCCGAGCCGGACCACCGCCTTGGCCAGCCGGTCGCTGCGCTCATAGGCGAGCGCGCGACGACGGGTGAACAGCCGCGCCAGCCGCCAGCCGAATTTCGGCAGCCCGGACAGTTCCTCGCCCGGCAGGGCGGCGATGACGCCCTCGCGCACCAGCACCCAACCGGCCCGCGCGAGCCTGAAACCGGCGCCGACGCTGCTCATGGCCGCACCCAGGCCAGTTCTTGAGACCGGCATGAGCCATATCGGGAATGGGAAATGCGGGCCAGCCTCAAAGCTTCCAGCCCGAATGAAGCGCGGCAATACCGCCGGAATAGTTGCGGAAGGAAACGCGGTCGAAACCGGCGCGGGAGATCATTGCCGCGAAATTCTGCTGGTTGGGGAATTTCGCGATCGATTCAACCAGATAGGAATAGGGCTCGCCGTCGCCGGTGACCATCTTGCCGATCTTGGGTATGGCGTTGAACGACCAGGCTTCATAGGCCTTGTCGAGCAGCGGCATCTCGACCTCTGAAAATTCCAGGCACAGGAACCGGCCGCCGGGCTTCAGCACGCGGAACGCTTCCGCGAGCGCGACATCGATGCGCGGCACGTTGCGGATGCCGAAAGCGATGGTGTAGGCGTCGAAGGTGGCGTCGGCGAAGGGCAGTTCCTCGGCATTGGCCTCGACGAAATCGGTATTGCCCGACAGGCCCTTCTTTTCGGCCCGGTCGCGGCCGACACCGAGCATCGAGCCATTGATGTCGAGGACGGTGGCGTGGGCGTTGCCATGGCTGGCATCGACGATGCGGAAGGCGATGTCGCCCGTGCCGCCGGCCACGTCCAGGACCCTCCAGCCCGGCCGCTTCGGCGGATTGAGCCAGGTGACCATGGCATCCTTCCACAGCCTGTGCAGGCCGGCCGACATCAGGTCGTTCATCAGGTCGTAGCGATTGGCGACCTTGTGGAAAACATCGTTGACCAGGGACTGCTTCTCGCCTTCCCCCACACGCTTGAAACCATAGGAGGTTTCCATGCCGCCCGCGGCCGTGGTTCTCTCAACTGACATTTTTTTGATCCGTCATAAAACCGGCGGGACCATAGCCGATCGATGCTGTGGGCGCTATTGTTTAAGGCGCGGTGTTCAGCCGCGCTTCCAGGTGGTGGGTTTTCAAGACCTGGACTGACCGACGGGATGTTTGAATGCCTTTGAAAGCGGAACTGCACTGCCACATTGAAGGGGCAGCGGCGCCCGAGCTCGTCATCCGCCAGGCGCAGAAATACGGCAAGGATACCTCGCCCTATATCCAGAACGGTTCCTTCGTCTGGCACGATTTTACGTCCTTCCTCGCGGCTTACGACTTCTCCGCCGATCTGTTCCGCACCGAAGAAGACTACGCGCGGCTGGCAGATCACTATCTGACCAGTCTTGCCCGCGATGGCGCCATCTATTCCGAAGTCTTCACCTCGCCGGACCATGCGGCGAAAGCCGGGCTCTCGCCCAAGGCCTATACCGATGCGCTGGGCGAAGGCATGCTGCGCGCCAAGGCCAAGACCGGCATAGAGGGGCGCATGATCGTCACCGGCGTGCGCCATGTCGGCGTGGAATCGATCGAACGGGCGGCACGCTTCGCCGCGCGCTGCGGGAATCCGCTCGTCACTGGCTTCGGCGTTGCCGGCGACGAGCGCGTGGGGGAGATGGAGGACTATGTCAGGGCTTTCGAGATCGCGCGTGAGGCCGGGCTCGGCATCACCATCCATGCCGGCGAGCTGACGGGCTGGGAGACTGTCCAGGCGGCGCTTGACCATATCCGCCCCTCGCGCATCGGGCACGGTGTGCGCGCCATCGAGAATCCGGACCTCGTCCGGCGCATCGCCGACGAAGGCATCGTCCTGGAATGCTGCCCCGGCTCCAACATCGCGCTCAAAGTGTTCGACAGTTTTGCCGACCATCCGTTTCCCGCCTTGCAGGCGGCCGGCTGCAAGGTGACGCTCAACTCCGACGACCCGCCCTATTTCTGGACCTCGCTGAAGCGCGAATACGATATCGCGGCGGAGCATTTTGCCATGAACGAAAAGGCGCTTGCTGCCGTCACGAGGACCGCCATCGAAGCCGCCTTTGTCGACAGGAAGACCAAGGCCGCACTTCTAGCCCGGCTGAACGGCGCGGCGCGCTGATTTTCTTCCGACAAAGCTGTGGTCGATGGCGGCCAAGCGGTTCCTTGGCCGGTCCATAGTCGCTAGGGTCGTTCCAGCTGCCTGAAGCGCGTCCGCGCGCCGGGCGACACGCATCAGGAGATCATCATGAAGGGCGTCACCGTCGTCGACCATCCGCTTGTCCAGCACAAGCTGACCATCATGCGCAAGAAGGAGACGTCCACGGCCGGTTTCAGGCGGCTGTTGCGCGAGATCTCGCTGCTGCTGGGCTATGAGGTCACGCGCAATCTCGAGCTGACGACGACAACCATCGAAACGCCGATCGAGACCATGGAAGCGCCGACACTGGAGGGCAAGAAGCTGGTGTTCGCTTCGGTGCTGCGCGCCGGCAACGGTCTGCTGGAAGGCCTGCTCGACCTGGTGCCGGCGGCCCGGGTCGCGCATATCGGCCTCTATCGCGACCACGAGACGCTGGAGGCGGTCGAATATTTCTTCAAGGCGCCGAGCGATCTGGCCGACCGGCTGGTGATCGTCGTCGACCCGATGCTGGCGACGGCCAATTCGGCGATCGCGGCGATCGACAAGCTGAAGGGGCGCGGCGCCACAAATATCCGGTTCCTGTGCCTTTTGGCGGCGCCCGAAGGCATCGAACGCTTCACCAAGGCGCATCCGGACGTTCCGGTGTTCACGGCGTCCATCGACCGGCAGCTCAACGAGAAGGGTTACATCATGCCCGGCCTCGGCGACGCCGGCGACCGTATGTACGGGACAAAATAGTACCAGGCACAGTTCCTGGTGCTGTTTACCGAATGTTTACGCAACGGCGAGGTTTTTGGCGCCCGTTAAAGCGGCAAACACTATCCGGCGCTAAAGGATCGGCCATCACGAAGGCCGATCCATGCTGCGCAAGCTTCTCATCCTCGGCGTCCTTGCCGGAACATCGGCATCGATCCCGGTCGTCTATCAGTCGAATCCGAAGATATTCGAAAACCTGCTGAAATCGACGGTTACGGCCAGGCCCGAGGTCGAGGCACAACCGCAGGTCAACCTGGCGTCGGTTCCCGACAGACCGGCGGCGCCGTTGCCGACCGGCCGCAAGGTCGTCGTCACCGCGGACGGTCGCGGGCATTTCTCGTCGACCTTCAAGCTCAACGGCCGTCAGGTCGACGGGATGATCGACACCGGCGCCACGCTGGTCGCGGTCAACACGTCGACGGCACGCAGGATCGGGCTGTCGCTCAATCCGTCCGATTTCAGCCATGAGGTCGATACCGCCAACGGCTCGATCAAGGCGGCGGTGGTGACGATCGACCGCCTGCAGATCGGCAGCATCAGCGTCGACGGCGTGCGAGCCATCGTGCTCGACGACAGGGCGCTCAGCACCAACCTGATCGGCATGAGCTTCCTCAGCCGGCTCGGCAAATATCAGGCCGAAAACGGTGCGCTGCTGCTTGTCCAATAATCAACCGCGCGGCAGGATCCGCCGGATGACGGTTTTGTCCGCCGGGGGTTTCGAGGCGCCGATCGCATAGGCCGAAACCACGGCGGCGGCGGCCGCCTCGGCATCTGAGGGCGAGCGGGCGTGAATCAGCGCCAGCGCGTCTCCGGCATGGACTTCCGCTCCTATGGGCAGCAGCCTGGTGATGCCGACGCTGGGGTCGATCTTGTCGTCAGGCCTCGTGCGCCCGCCGCCGAGACCGACCACCGCAAGGCCGATATCGCGGGTGGCGATCCCGGTGACGAAGCCGTTTGCCGTCGCCCTAACCACGAATTCCGTTGGCGCGTTCGGCAGATAATTTTCCGGCTTCTCGATGAAATCGGTAGGGCCGCCAAGCACTGCCACCATGCGGGCGAAGGTGGCGGCGGCGCGGCCGCTGGTGAGTGTCTCGGTGGCACGCCGCAAGCCATCCTGGTTGGACGACACCAGTCCCGTCGACTGCAGCATTTCGGCCGCCAGCGCCAGCGTCACATCCTCCAGCCGCCGGTCGCGCAGGCGGCCGGTAAGGAAGTCGACGGCGTTGCGCACCTCGACGGCATTTCCGGCGGCCGAGGCCAGCGGTTCGTTCATGCCGGTGATCAGCGCCGAGACCGTCAGTCCGGCGCCGCTGGCGACCTCGACCAGGCTGTTGGCGAGCGCGGTCGCGTCGCGCGACTTCTCCATGAAGGCGCCATTGCCGACCTTGACGTCCAGCACCAGCGAGCCCAGGCCGGCGGCCAGCTTCTTCGACAGGATCGAGGCGGTGATCAGCGGCACCGACTCCACGGTGCCGGTGACGTCGCGGATGGCATAGAGACGGCGGTCGGCGGGCGCCAGATCGGCGGTCTGGCCGATGATGGCGCAGCCGGTTTCCAGCACCGCCCGGCGAAACAAGGCGATATCGGGCTGGCTGATGTAGCCGGGGATCGCATCCATCTTGTCCAGAGTGCCGCCGGTATGACCAAGGCCGCGGCCCGAAATCATCGGCACATAGGCGCCGCAGGCGGCGACGATCGGCGCCAGCATCAGCGAGACATTGTCGCCGACGCCACCGGTCGAATGCTTGTCGGTGACCGGGCCGGGCAGGTCCGACCAGTCGAGCACATCGCCGGAATCGCGCATGGCCAGCGTCAACGCCACGGCCTCGTCGCGGTTCATGCCGTTGAAGAACACCGCCATGGCGAAAGCCGCGGCCTGGCCATCGGTGACGGCGCCCGAGGTCACGCCGCCGATGAAGGCCGCGATTTCACCTGCCGACAGCCTGTGACCGTCTCGCTTGTGGCGGATGATTTCCTGCGGAAGCATCAGCTCTCCAGCAGCCCGTCGCGGAACACTTTGTGCAGGACTGTGGCCAGCCGCGACCCGCCGACTGGCGCCATGTCCTTGGTCTCCTGATGCGAAAGCTCGGCTCCGGTCATGCCGGCCGCCAGATTGGTGATGACCGAACAGGCGGCGACGCGCAGGCCAAGGAAGCGGGCGAGAATGACTTCCGGCACGGTCGACATGCCGACGGCGTTGGCGCCCATGATGCGCGCCATGCGGATTTCGGCCGGCGTTTCGAAGCACGGGCCGGAAAACCACATATAGACGCCCTTGTGCAGCGCGGTGCCGGTTGCCGTGGCGGCGCGTTCGATCGCCTTGCGGATGCCGGCATCGTAGGCTTCGGTCAGGCCTACGAAGCGGCGGTCGCTGGGCTCGCCAATCAGCGGATTGCTGCCGGAGAAGTTGATGTGGTCGGTGAGCAACATCACCGAGCCCGGGGGCATGTCCGGGTCGACCGAACCGGCCGCGTTGGTGAGGATCAGTTTGGTGATGCCGATGCCGGCAAGCACTTCCAGCACCGGGCGCATCGCCGCCGCGTTGCCATGCTCGTAATAGTGGGCGCGGCCGGACAGCATTAGCACCGGCGCGCCGGCAAACAGGCCCGCCACCACTTCCCCAGCATGGCCGCTGACGCCGCTGCTGGGAAAGCCGGGCAGGTCGGCATAGGGGACGCGGATCGGGTGTTCGATCCGGTCGACAAGGACGCCGAGGCCCGATCCCAGCACCAGCGCCGTCGACGGCGCCAGGCCGCCCAGCCTTTCGATCAGATGGTCCACGGCTTTTTCGGTCATTGCAGCCCGCTCTTCATTGGAGCCAGTTCCTCATTTCAGGATATCGCCGCGGAACCCATAGGGCAGCATGTCACCCATGGTCACGGTCTCGGCCACGCCCGTATTGTCGCAGAGGTAGAGTTTTGTGTCCGGCTGGCAGAATTCGGCCAGCCGCTGGCGGCAGCCGCCGCAAGGCGAGCACTTTGCCATGCGTTCGGCAAGGACCGCGATTTCCACGATCTTGCCGCCGCCGCCCATAATGTAGTGACCGAGCGCGGTGGTCTCGGCGCACCAGCCTTCCGGATAGGAGGCGACTTCGATATTGGCGCCGGTGAAGACGCGTCCGTCCTCGGTGCGCAAGGCCGCGCCTACCGGAAATTTCGAATAGGGCGCATAGGCCTTGGCCATGGCGGTCCTGGCCGCTTCAAACAGATCATGCGACATTTCAGTTGTTCTCTCCGATGATCGTGTCCAAAACCCGGCGCGAGGCACACGCCGGGCCGTCAACCCTTAAAGCGCGTCGTGCCGACACCGAGTCAGGCGACGCGCTTAACTCTTTGCTTTGTGCATGTCGTTTTCCCAAAACCGAGATCACTTTTGGGCGGCATGCATTAGCGTTCCTTGACGTAGGGCACGCCGCCGGCGCGCGGCGGGATGGCCTTGCCGATGAAGCCGGCGAGCAGGATGACGGTGAGGATATAGGGCAAAGCCTGCATGAACTGTACCGGCACCTTGCCAATTATCGGCAAGGGCGATCCCTGCAGGCGGATCGCCGCCGCATCGAGGAAGCCGAACAACAGGCAAGCGAACATGGCGTTGACCGGCTTCCACTTGGCGAAAATCAGCGCCGCCAGCGCGATGTAGCCCTTGCCGGCGGTCATGTCCTTCACGAAGCCGCCATTCTGCACCATCGACAGATAGGCGCCGGCCACGCCGGTGAGGATACCGGTGCAGATCAGGGCACGGTAGCGCAGCCAGGCGACCGAAATGCCGGCGGTGTCGACGGCGGCCGGGTTCTCGCCGACGGCGCGCAATCTAAGGCCGAAGCGGGTGCGGAACAGCACCCACCAGGTGAACGGCACCATCAGGAAGGCGAGGTAGACCAGCAGCGAATGGCCTGAGATCAGTTCCGCGTAGATCGGCCCGATGACAGGCACGTCCCTGACCGCGTCGGCGCCGGGCCAGACAATTGCGTCGAACCGTTCGCCGGGCTGCAGCGCCGGCGTGCGCCCGCCCTGCTGGAACCAGGCCTGACCGAGGATGATGGTTGATCCGGCCGCGATGAAATTGATCGCCACGCCGGAAACGATCTGGTTGCCGCGGTGGGTGATCGAGGCGAAACCATGCACCATGGCGAAGGCGACCGAGATCAGGATTGCCATGCCCAGGCCGATAAAGGCCGAATGGAACACGGAAGCAGCAGCGGCGCCGGCGAAGGCACCGACCAGCATCTTGCCTTCCAGCCCGATGTCGAAGATGCCGGAGCGCTCGGAAAAAAGACCGGCGAGGCAGGCTAGCAGCAATGGCACCGACAAGCGGATGGTCGAGTCCAGTATCTGCACGATGGCGATAAAGACATCCATCTCAGGCGCCCCTTCCCTTGACCACTTCCATGCCGACCGACCTTGGACTGAACGAGGCGAACATCGCCTGGATGTAGGGCCTGAACATGTGTTCGAGCGCGCCGGCGAACAGGATCACCAGACCCTGGATGATGACGATCATGTCGCGGCTGATCGCGGGCATTTCGAAGGCAAGTTCGGCGCCGCCCTGATAGAGCATGCCGAACAGGACCGCCGCCAGCACGATGCCGACCGGATGCAGGCGCCCCATCAACGCCACTGCGATGCCGACGAAGCCTGCGCCGGAAACGAAGTCGATCGCGACATTGTGCTGGTCGCCCATCACCGGATTGAGCGCCATCATGCCGGCCAGCGCGCCCGAGATCATCATCGCGGTGATGATGATGCGGGTTTCCGAAATGCCGGCATAGCGCGCCGCCTTGGGGCTGTGGCCATAGGTGCGCATCTCGTAGCCGAGCTTGGTGCGCCAGATCAGCAGCCAGACCAGGAAGGCCATGAGCAGCGCCAGCAGGAAGGTGACGTTGAGCGGCGCCGAGCGGATCTTGGCGCCGAACAGTTCGATGACCCAGTTGAGCTTCGGCAGTTCCGCGCCGGCAAGGAAGTTGCGGGTTTGCGGTGCCTGCGACCCGGCCGGCTTCAGCAGTCCGACCAGCAGATAGACCATGCTCGAGGCGGCGATGAAGTTGAACATGATGGTGGTGATGACGATGTGCGAGCCGCGCCTGGCCTGAAGGTAGGCGGGGATCAGCGCCCACAAGGCGCCCACGAGCGCCGAAGCGACGATGGCCATCGGGAATGTCAGCCACCAGGGCAGCGTGCTGTCGAAGGACAGGCACACGATGGCGATGCCAAGGCCCGCAATGTAGGCCTGTCCCTCGGTGCCGATGTTGAACAGGCCGCAATGCGCCGCGACCGCCACCGAAAGCCCGGTGAAGATGAAGGTGGTGGCATAGAAGAGGGTGAAGGCGATGCCTGTTCCCTTGCCGAAAGCGCCCTCGACCAGGATGACGGCGGCGCGGAACGGGTTCTCGCCGACCAAGAGCACGACGAAGCCGGCGACAATGAAAGCCACGGCCAGGTTGATCACCGGAATCAGCCCATAGTCGGCCCAGGCCGGCAGTTTGGCGTACGGCGTGCTCAAAGTGCTGCCTCCTGGCGCTCGACGCCCGCCATCAGCAGGCCAAGCTCGCCCTCGGTCGCTTCCGGACCGCGCTCCCCGACGATGCGGCCCGCGAACATCACCAGGATGCGGTCGGAGAGCGAGCGGATCTCGTCGAGTTCGACGGAGACCACCAGCACGGCCTTGCCCTGGTCGCGCATGGCGATCAGGCGCTTGTGGATGAATTCGATGGCGCCGACGTCGACGCCACGTGTCGGCTGGCCGACGATCAGCACGCCCGGATCCTGCTCCATCTCGCGCGCCAGAACGATCTTCTGCTGATTGCCGCCGGAGAAGTTCGCCGTCTTCAGGCGCGGATTGCCGGGCCGGATGTCGTATTTCTCGATCTTGTCCTTGGCGTCGGCCACTATGGCATCGACGTTGAGGAATGGCCCTTTGAGATAGCGGGGGTCGTCGTGATAGCCGAGGATGGAATTCTCGTTCTCCTCGAAGGCCAGCACCAGCCCGACATGGTGCCGGTCCTCCGGTACATGGGCGAGGCCGCGGTCGCGCAGTTCGCCGGGGTCGGCCGCACCCGTCAGGTCGATCGGCTTGCCGTCGAGCATGACCGAGCCGGAAACGGCGCGCCTGATGCCGGAAATCGCCTCGAGCAGTTCGGATTGTCCGTTGCCGGCGACGCCGGCAATGCCGACGATCTCGCCGGCGCGCAGGTCGAAGGAGAGGTCATCGACCATGGTCACGCCACGCGAATCCTTCACCGTCAGGTTCTTGACCGCGAGCTTGACGGCGCCGGCTTCCACTTCGCCCTTTTCGACCCTCAGAAGCACGCGGCGCCCGACCATCAGTTCGGCCAGTTCGCCCACCGTCGTCTTGTTGGTTTCGCGCGTCGCCACCATCGTGCCCTGGCGCATGACCGAGACATTGTCGGTGATGGCCATGATCTCGCGCAGCTTGTGGGTGATCAGCACCACGGTCTTACCCTGATCCTTCAATTGCTTGAGGATGCGGAACAGATGGTCGGCCTCGGCCGGTGTCAAGACGCCCGTCGGCTCGTCGAGAATGAGGATCTCGGCGCCGCGATAGAGCGCCTTGAGGATTTCGACGCGCTGCTGCAGGCCGACCGGCAACTCCTCGATGATGGCGTCGGGATCGACTTCGAGCCCATATTCCCTTTCGAGGCGGTCGAGTTCGGAGCGCGCCTTGGCGATGCTGCTTTTCAAGAGGGCATCGCTTTCGGCGCCGAGAATGATGTTTTCCAGCACCGAGAAATTGTCGACCAGCATGAAATGCTGGTGCACCATGCCGATGCCGAGCGCGATCGCGTCATTGGGAGTCTTGATCGATGCCGGCTTGCCGCCGACGCGGATTTCGCCGCTGTCGGCCTGGTAGAAGCCGTAGAGAATCGACATCAGCGTCGACTTGCCGGCGCCGTTCTCGCCGACGATGCCGTGGATGGTGCCGCGCGCGATCTCCAGGTTGATGTCGCGGTTGGCGCGCACGGCGCCAAAACTCTTGTTGATGCCGATCAGTTCGATTGCGGCTTGCGCCATGCAGCCAGTCCCACTCTTATTTTTTTATCGCTTGGTCAAAATGCCTAGCATGACGCCCCGCCCGTGCCAATTGGCCGGAGCAGTATCCACTCTCGGCAAATCCCGGTGCGCTTGTCAATTTCCAACGTGTCCGCAGGCTTCATATTCGCTAATATGGCGACGTCGAAATTCGCATCACGATGCAAGGCATCGTGGTGCAAGATCAGGGACTGCGAATGAACATGCCTGCCGACCGGCTGACGACGCTGGAAATCCGCAGCGCCGAGCAGGAGAAGACCATCGAGGAACTGTCCGGCCAGATCGCCGAGCAGTGGCAGGTGATCGAGCGCATGCAGCGCAAGCTCGATGCGCTGACCGACCGTTTCCTGGCGCTGGAGGAGCAGTCCGCGCCTGACGTGCCGGTGACCAAACCGCCGCATTGGTAGGAGGAACAGATGGCCAGTGAAAGCGATCGCGTGGCGCGGGCCGGCGACTATGTGCTTGGCCTGATGAACGACAGGGACCGCGAGCGCGCCGAGCGCGACCTCGCGATCGATCCCGCCTTCCGCGACGCGGTGATGCGGCTGGCCGAGCGCATGCATGTCTTCGATCGCAACCGGACGTCCGGCAGCGACACCAACTGGCAGGCGATCTCGCAGCGCCTCAGTGAGCTGCCGCAGATGCGTGCAGTCGCGGGCACCGAAGTGAAGCCGGCGCCCGTCATCCATCGCCTGGAGCAGAAGCCTTACGGCTTCGGCGTGCACGCGCTCGGCGGACGCCGCGGCGCCGTCATCGCAATTGTCCTGATCTCAGTCTTTGCGCTGGGCTATCTCGTAGGACAGCTATAGTCGGAGCTCGCGCGACATCAGCAGCATCGGATCGCCGTCCTGCTCAAACGGCTCGACCATTGCCCAGCCGATTGCGGCATAGAAGTCGCGCGCTTCCCACGTATAGAGATAGAGCCTCTCCACACCGACCGAAGCCGCATGCACTTCGATGGCCGCGACCAACGCGCGGGCGATCCCCTTGTTGCGGTATTCCCGGTCGACGACCAACCCCGCCAGCCACGGCGTCAGATGATGCGCGGGTTGCAACTCGTGGCGAACCAGCAGACAGGTCCCGACCGGCATATCACCGATCCGGGCAACAAGCGCCGTCTCGAAGCCATCCCCGTTAAGCAGCTCGCGAAGCCCGGCGACGTCTTCGTCCAGCGTTCTAGCGCTGCCCTCGAAAAAGGCGGCGATGCGCAGGCGCCCCACCGCCTCGACGTCGCTTTCAGTCATGGGGCCGATGATCGGCTTCATTCTTGCCTCTGAAAGTTCCACCCGTCCGAGCCTTCGCATCTTCCCGAACTGCTTGAGTGTCAGACGGTAGAGCCCGATGGCTGCCACAGCTCGATCGGATTGCCTTCGGGGTCGTGGATTCGGCAAAAGCGGCCGACCTCCGAATCCCATTCCGGGCGCATTTCCACGGTGATGCCTGCCGCCTCGAGGCTGGTGATCGCCGCATCGATGTCGTCTACGCGGAAATTGATCAGCCACTGCTGATCGGCACGGCCAAAATAGTCGGTGTCCTCCTTGAACGGTGCAATGATGGTCGGGCCTGCCTGCTGTTTCCAGACCGTCCTGGAGAAATCCGATATGCCGAGATGGGTCTCGTACCATGTCGCCAGCGCTTGCGGGTCGCGGGCGCGAAAGAAGAACCCGCCTATGCCTGTCACTGTCGCCATGTCCTGTTTCCTCGGTCGTTCCCGGGTGGCAAGCGGCGCCCAGTCGCAGGACAGTACAGACACAAAACCGCCGGGCTTTCACCCGGCGGTTCGAAACATCAGTGGCTACCGATCAATACGGGCAGGCGTTGTCGGCGGTGTAGTCGTGCACCTGGATCGTGCCGGCGATGATGTCGGCCTTGGCCTTTTCGACCGCCGCCTTCATCGCGTCGGTGACCAGCGCCTTGTTGTTGTCGTCCATGGCGTAGTCGACGCCGCCTTCCTTGAGGCCGAGATTTTGCAGACCGCCTTTGAAGGTGCCGTTCTTGCCATCCATGAAGGCGGTGTAGACGGCAACGTCGACGCGCTTCAGCATCGAGGTCAGCACCTTGCCTGGCTGCAGGCCGTTCTGGTTGGAATCGACGCCGATGCCAAGCTTGCCGGCATCCGCGGCTGCTTGCAGCACGCCGACGCCGGTGCCGCCGGCCGCGGCATAGACCACGTCGGAGCCCTGGTCGATCTGCGTCTTGGCGATCTCGCCGCCCTTGGCCGGGTCGTTCCAGGCCGCCGGCGTGTCACCGGTCATGTTCTGGATGACGTCGGTGGCACCTGCCGACTTGGCGCCGCCGACATAGCCGCATTCGAACTTGCGGATCAGCGGAATGTCCATGCCGCCGATGAAGGAGACCTTCTTCGACTTCGAGGCCATCGCAGCCATGATGCCGACGAGGTAGGAGCCCTCATTTTCCTTGAACACCAGCGAGCGGACATTGGGCAGATCGACGGCATCGTCGATGATGGCGAAGTTCAGGTCGGGATAATCTTTCGCGACAGCCTTCAGCGCGTCTTCCCAGGCAAAGCCCGCCATGACGATCGGGTTGCGGCCGTCCTCGGCGAAGCGGCGCAGCGCCTGCTCGCGCTGCGAGGCGTTGGACACTTCGAACTCGACATAGGCGACGCCGGTTTCGGTCTTGAACTTCTCGGCGCCATGGAAGGCAGCCTCGTTGAAGGATTTGTCGAACTTGCCGCCCAGATCATAGAGGATGGCCGGCTGGACATCCGCGGCGAAAGCCGGAAGAACCATTGCGGTTGCGGCCAGGAGGCCGAGAACGATACGTTTCATGTGATCCACACCCTGTCGGTTATTTTTTCCGTTACGCCCCGCCTGCCTCCCGGTTCCGCGGCCGGCATGCGACGTCAGCCAGGAGTGTATTCCCCTCCCGCTCGGCGGCAATCTGGCACGGCCCGAAACAAAATTCACGCGGAATTTTGACCTTTTGGAAAAGCATGCCAGGGGCAGGCCGCGCCGCAGCTCGACCTCGCCTGGCGACCTTTGCCGCTCAGTTGGCGGCGAATTGGCCGGTGCGCCGCTGGCGCCTGTAGCCGATGGCGTAGAGCAGGAAGGCCAGCACCGCGAACACGGCAAATCCCGGCTGGTCGAGCACCCAGGCGATGAGGCCATCCCACAAAAGCGGACTGGCCTTGGCGCGGACGAAGGTTTCGAATGCTGCCCGCGTCTGCGGCGAGACCGCGAGCCAACTGGCATTGAGCGGGGTCAGCACAAGCGCCGAAGCCGCCACCGTGCGCGTCGTGTCGAGCACCGCCATGATGACGGAGACTGACAACGCGACCATCGCGGCAAGGCGGAAAATGAAGCGAAACATCCAGGCTCTCCCCCGGCCGATTCTTGACGCTTTCCCAAGGGATCTCCGGCACGTGTCCCAAACGAGAAATAGAATTTGTCTGGCCCGCCCGCAACCGCGATACGCGAATTTGAAGGCCGCGCTTTTCTGTCCCTATGCCACAGGCTTGCGCCTGCGCCGATGGACCAGCCAGATGGCGAGAATGCCGCCGCCAATGGCACCGACCACCAGTCCGGCCAGGCCGATGAAGGCGGCGAAATAGCCGCAGCCGCCCTCGAAGCAGCTCACCTCGGCGACATCGGCGATCACCGAGCCGGCGAAGAAGCCGACCAGGGCACCGACGACGGCGCCCAGAATGATGCCGAGCAAGGCGGCGATGATGGAGACGAAGACCGGCGGCGCTTCGGTTTGCGGCTTGGCATAGACGGACCCGGCGCCCGAGCCGGGGCGCAACAGGTAGATGCAAAGCAGGCCGATGCCGATCTCGATGGCGGTAATGCCGAGGCTCCTGGCGGAGACGACGAATTGCGGCACCGTCAGCACATAGGCCTGTCTTGCCAGAACCCAGACGATGGTGGCGATCTGCCAGATGGTGAAATGGCGAGGGAAACGCCCTGAACGGCCAAAGGCGAGGCCGAGCAGGTAAAGCCCCCACAGGATGGTGATGACATTGGCGACGAGCCCGCCAACAAGGAAATAGAAGATCTTGTCCGGCAGGCCGGAATTGCCGACCAGCCACCATGCCGACGCCAGGCCATAGACCGACCACGCCATGACGAAGATGAGCCAGCCCACAGGGACGTAAAAAAGGTCGCCACCCGGGCGGCCAGGCGGCGCCTGTCCTTTGTCGGGTTGTTCGCTGCTCGATGTCATGTCCGGACGATGCCCCCGCAAAGCCTCCGCCTTACTCGACAGGCGACCGACAGCGAAGTCAAGCGCGGCGGGTCTTGCCGCCTTGCCTGTGCACATCATTCGGCGCTGGCGCCCCCGGGAACCGGTGCGACGGCGACTCGGCGAACCGCCATGCGGCCGGCAAAGCGAATAGAGTGCCGTTATGGCTTGGCATTCGGCGCGGGATCGACTAGATGAGCCCCGCGCCTGTTGCTTCGACGGCTCAGGTGCCGGGGAGGGATGTCCGCTGGTTGGGCGGCATCCATGGCGCGGGACATTCCGCGCCGCGGCCCCAAGGAGATGCATCTCCCCAACCCGCGCGGCGAAACCGGCCGGCGCGAAGGCAAGGACGGAGAGGTGGCCGAGTGGTTGAAGGCGCACGCCTGGAAAGTGTGTTTACGGGAGACCGTAACGCGGGTTCGAATCCCGCTCTCTCCGCCATCTTCCCATTGATCTCGATGTCAGCCGCAAGCGGTCCAAGCGCCTGGACCCAGAGGGTACCCCCGGTCTTCAGGGGAACGATCCGCTCCGCCATGAGTTAGCACTCCATGATGTACACCCAGGAGCACAACGGACGCGGCGCGATGGCCGATCTTATGATCTTGGAACTGGCCAAGGCCAGACTGCGCGTTAAGCGGGCGGAGGTCGCCCTCAGGCGCGCCAGGGCAATGCTGGACGAGGATCGCGGGGTGGGAATCAATATTGCGCTCTGCGGCAGCATAAGAGCCCTCCAGCGGCGTGTCATTGAGGCCAGAGAGCGCCTGACGAAGATCGATTCACTCGCGAGCTCCAATTCTACATAGTTTGGGCTTCGTTCCGCGTCAGGAGCAAGGCAGTGCGGGCCACAGCGCGGCAATTGAGGTTGTGACCTTCTCCACGCCGGTTATCGTCGCCGTCTTGCGACCTCCACTATTCCCGATCCAGCACCGCGGCAACCATGCCCCAGTCGGCGCGGCCAGCAAGCTCCGCGCATTGTGCGCGGCCTTGTGCTCGACAAGAACCGGTCGTCGTGCATGCGCTAGACGGTCTCGGCCAGGCAGGCCAATGATTGTTCGGTTGGCGGATGGCGGCGAGCGCTTGTGCGGGCTCTGGGAGAGGTTGCATAGTCCAACAAGGCGACTCAGCGCGCTTTGCGCATCGCTCGGAGCAATCGTGATTGGACTTTATGACATATGGCCCGCGTTTGTGGTCGTCGCGCTGCTTTGGCCGCTTGCGGGCATGCCGCTGTTTCAGCGGGTAGGTTTCGGATCGAACTCCTCCAGGGTGCGGGCAATAGACGGAATGCGCGGGTATCTGGCGCTTGCCGTCGTGCTTCACCATGCCGTCATCTACCATGAAATGCTGGCGACCGGCGCATGGAAATATCCGCCTTCGGCTTTCTATGGCCCACTGGGACAGGTGGGCGTATCCTTGTTCTTCATCATCTCCGCCTATCTGTTCTGGGGGAAACTGCTGTCGGCAAAGTCCTCCGTGGATTTTCCGACCCTGTTCCTCAAGCGAGCCTTCAGGATCGGGCCGCTCTATGTTCTGGCCGTCGGCACGGCGATGGCTTTGGAAGTCGCCGATGGAGCGATCGACTATTCGGCCTTCGCGACTTACGAGCGGGCTTTTTTCAATCTGCTGTTCGGTGTCTTCGGCTATGTCCCGCTTTCGAGTTCCCGCGTCTGCGTATTGGCCTGCGTAACCTGGACCTTGCCCTATGAATGGCTGTTGTATTTCAGCCTGCCGATCGCTGCGATATTCAGTCGGCATCCGGTGGCCCGCATGGGTTTGCCAGTCGTCCTCCTGGCTTTTTCAATTCTTATGTCAGTGAACGGCGGCAGCCCCACCTACGGCTTTGTGGGACTTTTCGCGGGCGGAATGTTGTGCGCAACGCTTGAAGCGCACGGCCTGCTGGTCAAGTGGCATCGGCATGCCTTGTCCGCCGCCGCCCTGGTGATGCTGGTCAGCATCTTCGCCGTCTATAAGACTGCCTACGCGCCGGGGCCGATGCTGCTGTGCATTTTCACCTTCTTCCTGGTGGTGACGGGCGCTGATTTCTTTGGTCTGCTGACGGCCTCCCGCTCAGTGCGGCTGGGCGAGATCAGCTTTGGCATCTATCTCCTGCAGGGGCTTGCCTTCGTCTCGACATTCTCCATCGCCCCGGTGCGCAGCTTCGCCATGGACAACGCCGCCCAATATTGGCTCGTGATGTTGATTGCGATGGTGCTTCTGGTCCTCATGGCGCTGGTCGCGCACCTTGTGATCGAAAAGCCGGGCGTCTCGCTGGGAAACCGTCTCGCGGCAGTTCTTCGCCTGTCGACGCAGCGCGAGGTGCGTGAGGCGGCACCCACTGACGCAGCGCAGCCCTGGCGTATCCGGGAGGTTTCACAGGACAGTCTGCAGGTCGCGCATAACGCCCAGGAGCGATGATTTCCGGGCCATTTGAGCGCTGATTGGCCTGGGCTGGCGTGAACGATGGGTTGTGCGGGCATGGCGATCAGGGCACGACCGCCGCATTGTTCATATGAAAGCCCACGGCCCGGAACCTCTTGGCCCGCAGCGCGTTTCACGGCGTCCCGTTCGTGGACCAGCCCGGATATTTCTCCTGGCGCTGCTGCAATCAGGAGCCTGCTTCATGCACGACAAGCTGTTTCATTCACCGGTCGCTCTGACCGTCGGCCTCGGCTTCAAGCGCGAGATTGCCTCGCTGGCCGAAATGCACGATTTCCTGACCGATTGGACGACCTCGCGCCGTGGCCCGCTCTATCGCAATGCCGTCGAGGCGTGTGGCCTCGCGCTGGAAGGCTGTATCACCAGGGACGAGGCGCGCCATGCACTCGTCGAGTTCGCAGAAGCGACCGGCATTCTGTGGCCCGACCTCGAGCCGGTCATCGTGGCGCGCGCCGTCGCGCGCGGCTATGGCGGCTACGCCGCCTGAGTCTAAGGCCGCCTCCCATCGTGGCGGCTAACGCCGCCACCATCGAAAGCCCGGCTTGGACTTCCCGAGCCGGGCTTTCGCTTTGCTGCAACGATGACGGGATCGCCGTTGTTCACCAATGATGTTTTCCCCCGGTGCAGGCGATCAACCCGCCGAAGGCGCACGCCGACGCGTCCGCTTGGGCCTCGTCGGAACGGGCTCTTGCGATGACTGCGCTGCGAGACGCAACTCTCTCAGCCTGGCTGTCTTCTCTTCGCGGGCCGCCCGCTCGGCATCGATCACGATCTGCGATTCACGCTTGGCACGCTCGTCGCGCTGGGTGTCGACTTTTGCACGGACCATGTGCTGCTACTCCATTACGAGCCGGCGTTGGTTTGGAACAAATCGCCGCCTCCATCATCTTCCGGCCCCGCATGGTGCAGCGTCGCGGCGGGTGCGGCGATTACAAATGATGGTTGGAACGCTTTTTCATGATGTTCCGGATAGAGAGATGTCAGTCACACCAACCTGACGAGACGACGAGCGACGCCTCGAATATCTGGTGTCCCTCCTCGTCGCGTACCTTGACGGTGATGGCGGTGTGGCCGTTTTCGATGATCTCGTCGCGGACGATGTCAGGCAGAATGCGGATCGCTTCGCGCCGCATGCGCTCTCTCGTCTCGAAGACCTGGCCGTCATCATCGACCGTCAGACCGTCCCCATTGTAGAGGTCAAGATAATATCGAGGCATGATGTGCTGAACCTCAGACTGATGAAAGGGCGAGATATTCAACCGACAATTCGCGGACCACGCAGTGGTTCCATCAAAGGTGGCAGTTGCGGCGGAACAAGCAGCCCCAACAAATGTTAATGCCTATCAGCGGCAAAAGGCTTAGAGCAGCCGAAGCCGCCTTTGCTTCCGACAGAACATAATGCCGATCGGCTGCCGAAGTCCTTTCGCCGGAGATTGCGGTGCTTGAATCCCTCTATCTGAACCTGGGACAGCATGACGCGCTGTCAGACGCCGAGAAGGCGCTGCTCGCGGGCGCGATGACGTTCGAGAGGCATTTCGCCACCGGCCAGGACATCGTCGCATCGGGATCGCGGCCGACCTATTCGACGCTGATCCTCGACGGGCTGGCGGCGCGCTACAAGGTGCTGGAGAATGGCGGCAGGCAGTTCACCTCATTGCAGGTGTCCGGCGATTTCGTCGATCTCCACGCTTTCCTGCTGAAGACCATGGATCACGGCATCGTCGCTCTGTCGCCCTGTCATGTCATGTTCGCGGACCATAGCCGGCTTCGCGCGATCACCGAGCAGGCGCCGCACCTGACGCGGCTGTTGTGGCTGGACACGCTGGTCGACGGGGCCATCCACCGCGAGTGGATCGTCGCCATGGGGCGGCGCTCCAAGACCTCGCATCTCGCCCATCTCGTCTGTGAACTCTTCGTGCGGCTGCAGGTGGTGCAGCGGACCAACGGCATGAGTTTCCACCTGCCGCTCTCTCAGGCTGAACTGGCCGATGTGCTGGGCCTGTCGGTGGTACACATGAACCGGGTCATCGGCGCCTTGCGCAAGGTCGGGGTCGTCAGCTGGGCAAACCACACGGTGACCATTCTGGATTGGCACCGGTTGCAGGAAATCGCCGAGTTCGATCCGACCTATCTCAGCATGACGCGGGAGCCGCGCTAGCTTATTCCAGACGCAGCTCCCCGATCCTGTGAGCGAGAAATTCAAGCCGCTTCGGCTGCTACGTTGACCGCGGTCTCCGCTATCTTGGTCAGGGCCTCGTCCGTGGCCTTCTCTTCCTTCATTGTTGCTTCGAGAAGCGTCACCGCTTCGTTCAGGCCGAGTTCCCCGGCCCATGTCCTCAGCGTGCCGTAACGCGAGATTTCGTAATGCTCGACCGCCTGCGCGGCTGCCAGCAGGCCGGCATCGAGCGCGGGAGATTGCTTGTACTCCTCCATGATCTCGGCGCCTTCCTCGGTGATGCCCATGATGGCGGCACAGGTCTTGCCCACCGGCTTCTTGCCGATTACGCCGAAGACTTTCTCCAGCCTCGCGACATGGCCTTCGGTTTCGGTGCGATGCTTTTCGAAGGCGGCTTTCAACTCGGCGCTTTGCGCTGCCTTGGCCATTTTCGGCAGCGTCGCCAATATCTTCTTCTCGGCGAAATAGATGTCTTTCAGCGTGTCATGAAACAGGTCTTCGAGCATTTTCTGCTTTGCCATCGTCGTCTCCTTCAGGTGGTCCCTCGGGTCGACAATCTCCCGCGGAATGATTCGTTCCCTCCGCGTCGCATGGCGTGGTCGAGCGATCCAATCCGATAAATCCTCGTCGGGACGCCGTCTCACCCGACACCGACGAGCCGGCAAAAAACCTTTATGAAATTCCTATTTCTTTCCGCCCCGCGCCGTCTCGAACCTTTATGGGGATCGGGTCCATATTCCGCATGGGAAAAACGTCGGACGCCGCCATTCGGAATGCGGCGCGCCGTTCTCACATAATTGCAGGCCTGGTCCGGCAGCTGCCGAATAGAAAAACCAAAGCAAGGAACAAGCACAATGGACATCATTGTTCTCGGGATAGGGGTTTTGTTTTTTACCCTGTCCTTGGCCTACGTCAAAGCCTGCGACAGAATTTGAGCTGAAGGTTCGAGCCATGCTTTTCGATTACATCCTCGGCGGCGGCGTAACCTTGTTCCTGCTCGCCTACCTCACATACGCCCTCGTTCGTCCAGAACGATTCTGAAGGCACGGAAAGCCACAGCCATGACACTGAACGGTTGGATACAGATCCTTGTCTTCTGCGGGATCATCGTTTTGCTGACGAAGCCGCTTGGCTTCTACATGCACCGCGTCTTCAACGGCGATCGCACGCCGCTTTCACCGATCTTCGGCCCGCTCGAGCGCGGGCTCTACCGCATTTGCGGCACCAGCGAACGCGAGGAACAGCACTGGACCGCCTATGCGGTGGCCTTGCTGCTCTTCAACCTTGCCGGGTTCCTGCTGCTTTATGCCCTGCAGCGCCTGCAGGGCAGTCTGCCCTACAATCCCGCCGGCATGGGCGCGGTCGATCCGGCGCTTGCCTTCAACACCGCCGCCAGTTTCGTGACCAACACCAACTGGCAGAACTACGGCGGCGAAAGCACGATGTCCTATCTCCTGCAGATGGCCGGGCTGACGGTCCA
Organism: Mesorhizobium intechi; assembly: GCF_002879535.1. Taxonomy (GTDB): domain Bacteria; phylum Pseudomonadota; class Alphaproteobacteria; order Rhizobiales; family Rhizobiaceae; genus Mesorhizobium; species Mesorhizobium intechi. The sequence goes on along the minus strand of NZ_PNOT02000061.1, from coordinate 31,424 downwards.
GAACTTCGTTTCGGCGGCCACCGGCATCGCCATCGCCATCGCACTGATCCGCGGTTTTGCCCGTGCCTCCGGCAAATCGATCGGCAATTTCTGGGTCGATATGACCCGCTGCGCGCTCTACGTGCTCCTGCCTGCCTGCATCGTGCTCACCCTGGTATTTGTCTGGCTCGGCATACCGCAGACGCTTGGACCTTACGTCGACGCCACCACGCTGGAAGGCACCAAGCAGACGATCGCGCTTGGCCCGGTCGCCTCGCAGGTGGCCATCAAGATGCTCGGCACCAATGGCGGCGGCTTCTTCAATGCCAATGCCGCGCATCCGTTCGAGAATCCCGACGCCATCTCCAACCTGATCCAGATGGTGACAATCTTCGCGCTGGGTGCTGCGCTGACCAACGTCTTCGGCCGCATGGTCGGCAACCAGCGCCAGGGCTGGGCGATCCTGGCATCGATGGGCGCGCTGTTCATCGCCGGCGTCGCCATCTGCTACTGGGCGGAGGCCGCGGGCAATCCGCTGATCCATGCGCTGGGCATCGACGGCGGCAACATGGAAGGCAAGGAAACCCGCTTCGGCATCGCTCTGTCGGCGCTGTTCGCCGTCATCACGACGGCCGCTTCCTGCGGTGCGGTCAACGCCATGCATGACAGCTTCACCGCGCTCGGCGGCATGATCCCGCTGATCAACATGCAGCTTGGCGAGGTCATCGTCGGCGGCGTCGGCGCCGGCTTCTACGGCATCCTGATGTTCATCGTCGTCGCGGTCTTCGTCGCCGGCCTGATGGTTGGCCGCACGCCCGAATATCTCGGCAAGAAGATCGAAGCCAAGGAGGTCAAGATGGCGATGCTGGCCATCCTGTGCCTGCCGCTCGCCATGCTGATCTTCACGGCGATCGCCGTTGTCCTGCCGAGCGCCGTGGCCTCGATGGCCAATGGCGGTCCGCACGGCTTCTCCGAGGTGCTCTACGCCTACACGTCGGCGGCGGCGAACAACGGTTCGGCCTTTGGCGGCCTCAGCGGCAACACGCCCTGGTACAACATCACCATCGGCATCGGCATGTTGATGGGCCGCTTCCTGGTCATCATCCCGGCGCTCGCCATCGCCGGCTCGCTGGCGGCGAAGAAGACCGTGCCGGCTTCGGCCGGCACCTTCCCGACCGATGGGCCGCTGTTCGTCGGGCTGCTGATCGGTGTCATCATCATCGTCGGCGGCCTCACCTTCTTCCCCGCGCTCGCCGTCGGGCCGATCATCGAGCACCTGGCGATGATCCATGGGCAAACCTTCTGAGGCGGCCATGTCCTTGTTCAGCAGCAAGCATCGCAAGGCCAGGCCGCCGGCCGGCAGCGAGGGGGAGGCAAAGCCTCCTCCCTTCCCGACCGTGTCCACGTTCCTGGGGATTGCGGCCGTTATGATCGTGATCTGGCTGCTGGTCTACGGCCCACCCTTTTCGGCATCCAATCACGCGGTGCCGCCCAACAACACTGAAGCCGGAGCTTCAAAATGAGCCAGCTAAAATCAACCGCCATCTTGGATGCCCGCATCCTGTGGCCCGCCATTGGCGGTGCCTTCCGCAAACTCGACCCGCGCACGCTGGCCCGCAACCCCGTCATGTTCGTCGTCGCCGTCGTTTCGGCGCTGACGTCGGTGCTGTTCGTCAGGGACCTCATCACAGGCGGCGGCGACCTGCGCTTCACGTTGCAGATCATCATCTGGCTGTGGTTCACGGTGCTGTTCGCCAATTTCGCCGAGGCGGTCGCCGAGGGGCGCGGCAAGGCGCAAGCGGACTCGCTGCGCAAGGCGCGCACCGAAACCCAGGCCAAGCTCCTGGCCGGCGAGGACAGGAGCAAGTTCAAGCTCGTGCCCGGCACCAGCCTGAAGGTCGGCGACATCGTCCTTGTCGAAGCCGGTGACATCATCCCGTCCGACGGCGAGGTGGTGGAAGGTGTGGCCTCGGTCAACGAGGCGGCCATAACAGGCGAATCTGCGCCGGTGATCCGCGAATCCGGCGGCGACCGTTCGGCGGTGACCGGCGGCACGCAGGTGCTGTCCGACTGGATCCGCGTGCGCATCACCGCCGCTGCCGGCCACACTTTCCTCGATCGCATGATTTCGCTGGTCGAAGGCGCCGAGCGCCAGAAGACGCCGAACGAGATCGCGCTCAACATCCTGCTCGTCGGCATGACGCTGATCTTCGTGCTGGCCACGGCCACCATCCCGAGCTTTGCGTCCTATTCCGGCGGCTACATCTCGGTGACGGTGCTCGTCGCGCTGTTTGTCACCCTGATCCCGACCACCATCGGCGCGCTGCTGTCGGCCATCGGCATCGCCGGCATGGACCGCCTGGTGCGCTTCAATGTGCTGGCGATGTCTGGCCGTGCCGTCGAGGCCGCGGGCGACGTCGACACGCTGCTGCTCGACAAGACCGGCACGATCACGCTCGGCAACCGCCAGGCGACGGAGTTCCGCCCGGTCAAGGGCGTCACCGAACAGGAACTGGCCGATGCGGCGCAACTCGCCTCGCTTGCCGACGAAACGCCGGAGGGCCGTTCGATCGTCGTGCTGGCCAAGGAGAAATACGGCATCCGCGCCCGCGACATGGCGACATTGCACGCCACCTTCGTGCCCTTCACCGCGCAGACCCGCATGAGTGGCGTCGATGTCGACGGCTCGTCGGTGCGCAAGGGGGCGGTCGATTCCGTGCTCGCCCATGTCAACCAGTCGACGGTTGCCGCCCACGGCGCTCGCCCAAGCAGCGACTCGGTTCGGGACCTGCAGGCGATCGCCGACGAGGTCGCCAAGTCCGGCGGCACGCCGCTGGCGGTCGAACGTGACGGGCGGCTGCTCGGCATCGTCCACCTTAAGGACATCGTCAAGGGCGGCATCCGCGAGCGTTTCGCCGAGCTGCGCAAGATGGGTATCCGCACGGTGATGATCACCGGCGACAACCCTTTGACGGCCGCCGCCATCGCGGCGGAAGCCGGCGTCGATGACTTCCTGGCCCAGGCCACGCCCGAGGACAAGCTCAAGCTGATCCGCGACGAGCAGGCCAAAGGCAAGCTGGTCGCCATGTGCGGCGACGGCACCAACGATGCGCCGGCGCTCGCGCAGGCCGATGTCGGGGTCGCCATGAACACCGGCACGGTCGCCGCGCGCGAAGCCGGCAACATGGTCGATCTTGACAGCGATCCGACCAAGCTCATCGAGATCGTCGAGATCGGCAAGGCGCTGTTGATGACGCGTGGCTCGCTGACCACCTTCTCGATCGCCAATGACGTGGCCAAGTACTTCGCCATCATCCCGGCCATGTTCGCCGTCTTCTATGTCGCACCGGGCCAGACCACCGGTCCGCTGCAGGCGCTCAACATCATGCATCTGGCGACGCCGCAGAGCGCCATCCTGTCGGCCATCATCTTCAACGCGCTCATCATCATCGCGCTGATCCCGCTGTCGCTGCGCGGCGTCAAATACCGGGCGATCGGCGCCGGCGCGCTGCTCAGCCGCAACCTTCTCGTCTACGGCCTGGGCGGCATCATCGTGCCGTTCGTCGGCATCAAGATAATCGACATGGCCGTCACGGCCCTTGGCCTTGCATAAGGATCATTCCGATGCTCAAGCAAATCAGACCCGCGATCATCATGATCGTTTTCTTCACCGTGCTGACCGGCCTGATCTATCCCCTGGGGATGACCGGCATCGCCCAGGCGCTGTTCCCGCGCCAGGCCAATGGGAGCCTGATCGAGAAGGACGGCAAGGTCATCGGCTCCGAGCTGATCGGCCAGGCCTTCGCCAGCGACAAGTATTTCCATGGCAGGCCGTCGGCGGCCGGCAATGGCTACGACGCAACCGCCTCCGGCGGCACCAACCTCGGCCCGACCAACCCCAAGCTGATCGAGCGCATCAAAGGCGATGCCGAGAAGCTGAAAGCGGAGAACCCGAATGCGCCCGTGCCGATCGACATGGTGACGACGTCCGGCAGCGGCCTCGATCCGCAGATCAGCCCGGAGGCCGCCTATTTCCAGGTTCCGCGCGTCGCCAAGGCCAGGGGCATCGACGAAGCCAAGGTCAAAGCGCTTGTCGACGGCCAGGTCGAGGGCAGGGAGCTCGGCTTCATGGGCGAGCCGGTGGTCAACGTGCTGGCCCTCAATCTGGCGTTGGACGCCGCTAAATAGTTGATGGCGAGGCCCGGGGATCGACAGCATCCCCGGACCTCGCCATGATCGATCCTGATGCCGGAAGACAGAAGCAACGAAAACAGACCTTCTCCCGACGCGCTGCTCGAGCATGCCGAGCGGGAGGGACGCGGCCGTCTGCGGATATTCCTCGGCGCGGCACCCGGTGTCGGCAAAACCTACGAAATGCTGATGTCGGGCCGTGCCAGGCTGGCCGACGGCATCGATGTGGTGATCGGCGTCGTCGAGACCCATGGCCGCAAGGAAACCCAGGCCCTGGTCGAGGGCTATGAAGTCATCCCGCGCCGCAAGGTCGACTACAAGGGGCGCATCCTCGACGAGATGGATATCGACGCCATCCTTGCCCGGCGCCCGGCGCTAGTTCTCGTCGATGAACTCGCCCACACCAACGCGCCCGGCAGCCGCCACCCCAAGCGCTATCTCGACGTCCAGGAGATCCTGGCGCGTGGCATCGACGTCTACACGACGCTCAACGTCCAGCATGTCGAAAGCCTGAACGACGTCGTCGCGCAGATTACGCGGGTCAGGGTGCGCGAGACGGTTCCCGATTCCATCATTGACCAGGCCGATGACGTCGAAATCATCGATCTTACGCCCGACGACCTGATCAAGCGGCTGGAAGAGGGAAAGGTCTATTTCCCAAACACCGCGCAGCGCGCCATCGAGAACTATTTCTCGTCAGGCAACCTGACGGCGCTGCGCGAACTGGCGCTGCGCCGCACCGCCCAGCGTGTCGACGAGCAGCTGCTCAACCACATGCAGTCCCATGCCATCCAGGGTCCCTGGGCCGCGGGCGAGCGGGTGCTGGTCTGCGTCGACCCACGCCCGGGGGGTGCTGCCCGCATCCGCTACGCACGCAGGCTGGCCGATCGGCTCCGCGCGCCATGGACGGCGCTGCATGTCGATACGCCTCGTTCGGCCGTCATGTCCGAGGAAGACAAGGACAGGCTCGCCACGCTCATGCGCCTTGCCGAGCAGCTCGGAGCCGAGGTGACGACCATTCCCGGCCAGAATGTCGCGCAAGACATCGTGCGCCATGCGACGGCGAACAATTTCACCCATATCGTGGTCGGCAGGCCGACGCGGTCGCGCTGGCGCGAATTGATCGAGGGTTCGCTCACCTACGATCTGATCCGCAATGCCGGCGACATCAGCGTGCATGTCATTTCGGGGACCGAGCGGGATGCCGAGGCAAATTCGCGACGGGTCAAGGCGGCGGCCGAGCAGAAGCAGTTCCAGATCTGGCCCTATCTGCTCGCCACGACCTATGTCGCGGGGTCATTGGCCGTCAGCGCTGTCCTCGACCAGTTTCTCGACGTCCGCAATCTGGCCATCGTCTTTCTCTTGGGGGTTTTGACGTCGGCGGTGGCCGGCGGCCTTTGGCCGGCGCTCTATGCCTGTTTCCTCAGTGCCCTTGCCTTCAACTATTTCTTCCTCGAGCCGCGCTACACGCTGACCATTCGCGATCCCGAGAGCATCGTCGCGCTCGCCGTCTTCCTTGCCGTCGCGGTCATCGCCAGCAATCTCGCCGCGCGCATGCAGCGCCAGGCTGTCGCCGCCCGCTCGCGGGCACGGGCCACCGAGGACATCTACCTCTTCTCCAAGAAGCTCGCCGGCGCCGGCACGCTCGACGATGTGCTGTGGGCCACCGCCTTTCAGATCGCCTCCATGCTGAAGCTGCGCGTGGTGCTGCTTCTGCCGGAGAACGGCACCATCACCGTCAAGGCCGGCTATCCGCCCGACGACACGCTGGCCGAGGCCGATATCGCGGCCGCACGCTGGGCCTGGGAGCACAACCGCGCCGCGGGGCGCGGCGCTGACACGCTGCCCGGCGCCAAGCGTCTCTATCTGCCCTTGCGCACAGGCCGCACCGCGATCGGTGTCGTCGGCCTCGACAATGACAAGCAGGGTCCGCTGCTGACGCCCGAGCAACAGCGCCTGCTCGACGCGCTGGCCGACCAGGCGGCGGTGGCGATCGAACGCGTCCAGCTCGTCGCCGATGTCGACCGCGCCAAGCTGGCGGCCGAAGCCGACCGGCTGCGCTCGGCCTTGCTGACCTCGATTTCGCATGATCTGAAAACGCCGCTCTCGGCCATCATGGGAGCGGCCGGTACGCTCAAGGAATTCGCACCTGATCTGCCCGAGCAGGACCGGGCGGAGCTTCTATCGACGGTGATCGACGAATCGGAGCGACTGAACCGCTTCATCGCCAATCTGCTCGACATGACCAAGATCGAATCCGGGGCAATGGAGCCGAACTATGCCCTGCATTTTGTCGGCGATGTCGTCGGCACGGCGCTCAACCGTGCCCGCAAGATCACCAGCGAACACAAGATCGAGGTCGATATTCCGCCCGACCTGCCGATGCTGAAGCTCGATCCCGTGCTGTTCGAACAGGTTCTGTTCAACCTTCTCGACAATGCATCGAAATATTCGCCGCCCGGCTCGACGATCCGCGTGCAGGGATGGACCGACAATGGATCCATTATGGTGCAGATCATGGATGAAGGGCCTGGCATCCCGGCGCAGGACCTCGAACGCGTGTTCGACACTTTCTACCGGGTTCGCAAGGGCGATCAGGTCCGCGCCGGCACCGGGCTCGGCCTGTCGATCTGCCGCGGCTTTGTCGAATCTATGGGCGGCACGATCTCGGCCGCCAACCGGACCGACCGCCCCGGTGCCGCCTTCACCATCAGGATGCCGGTGCCGACAGAAGCGCCCGATATCGACAATCGCGGCGAAGACGCCAGCATGGATCAGCTTCGATGACAAATCTGAATGTCAGGATACTGGTCGTCGATGACGAGCCGCCGATCCGCAAGCTGCTTCGGGTCGGCCTTGGCAGCCAGGGCTATGCAATCAGCGAGGCGCCGAACGCCAAGGTGGCGATCGAACTGATGGAACAGGAAAAGCCGGACCTGGTGCTGCTCGATCTCGGCCTGCCCGGCATGGGCGGCCATGAGCTGCTGCGCACATGGCGCGACGAGGGTCTCGACATTCCCGTCGTCATCCTCTCCAGCCGAACCGACGAAGCCGGCATCGTCCAGGCTCTGGAACTCGGCGCCGACGACTATGTCACCAAGCCGTTCGGTATGAACGAACTGGTGGCGCGCATCCGCGTGGCGCTGCGGCACAAGTTCCAGAAACAAGGCGAGAAGCCGGTTTTCCAGAGCGGCGACCTCAGCGTCGATCTGGTCAAGCGCATCATCAAGGTCGAAGGCAAGGACGTAAAGCTGTCGCCGAAGGAATACGACATATTGCGCATCCTGGTGCAGCATGCCGGCAAGGTGCTGACCCACCATTTCATCCTGAAGCAGATCTGGGGCGATACGACCGACGTGCAATATCTCAGGGTCTATGTGCGGCAGCTCAGGCAAAAAATCGAAAAGACGCCCGACCAGCCGCGCTACATCACCACCGAGACCGGTGTCGGCTATCGGTTGCGTGTCGATTGAGACAGCTCGAATTGAACCCGCGTCAGCTGACGGCTTCCAGCGGCCGAGTTGCGGCGACCGACGTCCGCAAGGCGGCGAGGCAGCCGAGGATGCCAAGCGGGACGAAGGCAAGGAACAGCCAGCTCGCGACATTGGCCGCCGCGTCGTGGTTCAAGCCTTGCGAGAAGCCGCTGGCATTGGCGACAATGCCGGCAAGGGCGGCCCCCACGGCATAGCCGATGCGCTGCATGGTCGGAACCGCGGCCGAGGCGATGGTCTGTTCGTCGTCCGGGGCGGAGGCGACGATGACGCGGGTCAGGAACGGCCAGGCAATGCCGAAGCCGCCGCCCTGCAGCAAGGCGCAGATCAGGATCAGCGGGATCGAGCCCAGCGGTATCGTATAGGCGAAGCCGGCGATGCCCGCCGCGATCATCAGCGCGCCGGTGACAATGATCAGCCGTTCACGCTGCGGCGGCGCGTTGGCGACGAGGATCGACAGGATCGACCAGGCGATCGATTCGGCGGCGATGATATAGCCCGTGGTCAGCAGCGGGATGTCGTGCAGGCTGGTCAAAAGCAGCGGCCCGTAGACGCCGAAGGAGCAGGTGGCGACGGAAAAGGCGGCGACCATGGTCATGCCGGCACCGACCGGAGTGCGCCACGAAAACAGCCGCGCCGGGAACAGCCGCGAGCGCGGCTTCAGCGCGTCGATGGCGAAAAACAGCGCGAGCCCGGCGAGGCCCAGCACGATCAGCAGCGAGGAGCGCAGCAGGGCGATGTCGACGCCGGCCGAGGCGATCAGCACGACGGCGACGGCAAGGCAGGCGAGGGCGGCGAACGGGAAAGGCGGGGCCTTGCCGGCGCTCGTGCTGGGCTTCTTCGCCTCCGGCGTGTTCAGCACAAGGAAGCTTGCCAGCGCCATGGCGGTGCCGCCGAGGGTGAAGACGCCGAAGGCCCAGCGCCACGACAGGAATTCGGTCATGATCGCGCCCAGCAACGGGCCGCTGAACGCCGCGACGCCCCAGATCGCCGACATGATGCCGAAGAGCTGCGGCCAGATGGCGCGCGAAAACAGCCGCTCGACCGAGACGAAGGCAAGCGACACCAGCGCGCCGCCGCCCAGCCCCTCGATCAGCCGGCCGGCGAGGAACAACTGCATGGAAGGCGAGGTGGCGCAGATCAGCGCGCCGGCGGCGTAGAGCAGGGCCGCGACCACCATATTGGTGCGCAACGGCACGTAGCTCACCAGCCGCCCCGCGGCAGCGCCAGCGACGATGGCGCCGAGTTCGTAGATCGCCAATGACCAGCCGACGAGCTGCACCCCGGCCAGTTCGCCGACCATGGCCGGCATGACGGTTGCCACCATTGTCTCGTTGGTGGCGTGCAGCAAGATGCCGAGGCTGATGAAGCAGAAGCGCGCCAGGTCGCCGTTCGCCCACAATGCGCGCCAGTCGACCCTGTTCGTACCGATTTCAGTCATGTCCACCCCATGCTTTGCATATCGCGATGCCGGCCCACGGCACCAGAAGCCAGCAAGGCTTTCCGGCAGGACCATGCGCGGCAATAGCGCCGGATAGCGTGCCCATCGGCGTGCCGGTCCGGTCGGACTGGGCTTGTAGGACCTCAACCGCGGTTGAGCTCAAGCGGTTTTTCAAGAAATCAGTTCTCGGTGCTGCGCAACTGGAACTGGCTGACGCCGATGGCGAGATTGATGCCGGTCTGCGTCTGCAGGCTGAGCGGCTGAAGGGTGAAGGCCTGCGAGGAGCCGCCGACCAGGAGATTGGCGCCGGCGCCGACGGCCGCCGTCACCTCGGCGCTGGCGCCGATATAGTCGCCCGCCAGCGCACCCGGCGCGTAGATGTTCTTCAGCGGCGTCAGCACCAGCCAACGCATCACCGCCTGTTTTGTCGTGCCGATGTCTAGGCCGTATTTGTTGACGGCGCCGAAATAGGCCTCCGGCGCGAAGCTCTTGTCGGTCGGGGTGAAGGTGCAGCTCAGATCCTTGGTCGAGCCGAAGATGAAGCCGGTGCCGCCGCCAATGGCGCATTCAAGGGTACCGAGTTCGACGCCTCGGTCCTGCGCCTGCGCCTGTGCCGCGCCGAGCACGAGTGCAATCACGGCAGCGGCTGTCTTCGGCATGTCGTTCCCCTCAAATCAAACGGCGCGGAACCATCCTATATGGTTCCGCGCCGCAAGGTAGAGAGGAGCGCGTGGCTCCGTTCGATCACTTCAGCGAATGGATCAGCTGAAGCGAGGTCACGGCCACTGCAAGGTTGACGCCGGTCTGCGCCTGGACGCTGAGCGGCTCCAGCATGAAGGCGCCGTCGAAGCCGCCGACCAGCAGGTTGGCACCGCCGCCGGTGACGACGCTCGCCTCGGCATTCACGCCATAATAGCTGCCGGCAAGGTCGCCCGCATCGCGGTCACGGGTCGCGGCCAGAACCGCCCAGACGAGCTGGCCCTGATGCGTCTGGCCGAGATCCACGCCGATCTTGGAGATGACGCCGGTGTAAATCTCCGACGGGCCGTGGTGGTAGGGACGGAAGACGCAGGACACCCCCTTGTTCGAGGCGACGATGTAGGCGGTGCCGCCGTCGATGGTGCAGTCGAGCGTGCCGAGCTGCAGCTTTCCGGCGCTGGCCGGAGCGGTAGCGAATACGGTCGTTGCAAGGGCGGCGGCGCAGACGAGTTTCTTGATCATGGGAGGGTCCTTTCGCAAATCGCTTGGATTAACGGCTTTAGTGACCAGACCGTTCCGCTGAAAACTTGGCGCGATCAAGGCAAGGGTTAACGGCCTGGTGCGGGGGTTAACGCGCGGTCGCCGGATCGGCGGCGATCTTCGGCGCGACGTGTCCTTTCGGACACGCCGACGTCCCCACAATGTTTAGCCGGACATGCTAAAGCCGATATCAGCTGACGCGGGCGAGGCCGTCCTTGGCCGGCTGGTAGTTGGGATTGAGGCGTACAGCTTCCTTATAGGATTTCGCCGCCTTCGCCTTGTCGCCGCGCCGCTCGTAGATGAGCGCCTGGTTGGCCCAGGCCTCGGCGTTCTGGCCGTCGAGCTTGATGGCCATGTTGAAATCGGAGAAGGCGTTGTCCTCGTCGCCCGTCGCCAGATAGGAAAGGCCACGGCCGTTGTAGGGCTCGGCGGCATCCGGCGCCAGCGAGATGGCGGTCGAGAAATCCTCGATGGCGAATTTATGCTGGCCCTGGCTTTGATAGATCAGGCCGCGATTGTGGTAGGCACGGGCGTCCGTCGTGTCGAGCTGGATCGCCTTCTGGAAGTCGTTGAAGGCATCCTGGGTGCGGCCCGCCTTGCGGTAGAGATTGCCGCGGCCGATATAGGCGGCGTCATAGTTGCCGTTTATCTGGATCGACTTGTTGTAGTCGTCGAGCGCGGCCGCCTGATTGCCGAGGAAGCGCTGGATGAGCGCCCGGTTGGAATAGGCCTGGTAGAAATTCGGATTGAGCTGGATGGCCTGGTTGAAGTCCTTGAGCGCCGCCTGATACTGGCCGCCGCGGCCATAGGCCGAGCCGCGCACATTGTAACCTTCGGGATCCTGGGGATTGCGCTGGATGACAGCCGACAGCGAGGAGATATTTTCGCTCGACCCCTGCGCCTTGTCGATGTTGTTGAACTCGCCGGTCGGGCCCGATGTCTGGCAGCCGGCCAGCACCAATCCGGAAAGCAGGGCCGCCGTCAGGGCGAAACCACGCAATGCGGCCCCGCGCTCCACGCTTATTGCGTTCATGTCTGCCCTGTCCTCACTTCATGCGCGTCGTTCAGGTCCGGATCCCCCCTCCGGGCCGGGTCACAATCAAAATAAAAAGGTGGCGGCGATTCCGCATCGCGCCACCTTGGTATCCTTCGAAAAGGACGAAATATTGGCGATAATCAGCGCGGCGGACGCGCTGCGCCAGCAGCACCACCGGCGGCCACCGGACGCGGCGTCATCGGCAGCAGGCCTTCGCGCTGGGCGCGCTTGCGGGCCAGCTTGCGGGCGCGGCGCACGGCCTCCGCCTTTTCGCGGGCGCGCTTCTCGGAAGGCTTCTCGTAGTGACCGCGCATCTTCATTTCGCGGAAAATGCCTTCGCGCTGCATCTTCTTCTTAAGCGCGCGAAGCGCCTGATCAACGTTATTGTCGCGGACGAGTACCTGCACGGGCAATCCTGTCTTTCGGGTTTGATATCAACAGGCAAGTAGCCATAGCCACTAGCCTCCGCGGCGGTCGACACCACGAATTGTGGCGGCTGATAGCAGAATCAGGCCGCGCTGTCCACAGTGGAAATGCAGGACGGCAGCCAAATTGCCACGCTCGCCCCGAGATAAGGCGCCAACTATGTCGTGGCCAGGTGCAGCCGCTCGAAATCCTCGAAGAATTCGCCGTAGTCGCAAGTCATCTCTTCGCCGGCGGCGATGTCGCGGGTCGCGGTCGCGCCGCCATATTGCGAAAAATCGGTGTTCGGGGTCGCCGAATGGTTCATGAAGCGGCCATTGTCGACCTCATAGACCATGAAGCCTGGCCGATCCGGGCTCGGATAGGCATAGCGGTCGAGCAGTTCCTTCAGAGGCTGGGGTGCAGCCTCGTATTTGTCCATCGGGATGAGCCGGTCGAAATCCGGGTCGAGGCGCCAGATCGAGGCGCCCTTCCGGATAGGCTCCGCGGCGAACATGCCGACTCCCTCGATTGCGCTCGCGGCCACATAGGTTCGGACCAGCATCATGATTTCGGGACCCGTTTCGACACGAAACGGAATCGCCAAATCGCGCGGAAAAAGCAAGACCGGGTGCCTGCGGCAAAGCGGCGAACCGGCCTGTTCGCCGTAAAAAACTTCACGTCCGGTTGATCGAGACGCCGCCGTCGGCGAACAGCGCGGTTTCGCCAGCGATCGGGATGCTCGGTCGCAGATGCGGCGGGGAGGAACCGCCCGATCCCTGCGAAGGCAGCGTTGACTTGACCTACTGCTTCAGCAGCCAGCCTAGCCGGTCGAGCGAACATGCGTAGCTGATGGCAATGAGCAGGGCGACGACGATGCCCGTGGCCATGTGACCCGCGACATAGAATCCGGCAGCGCCGCCGAACAGGATGACCAGTTCGAGCGCCAGCCGCACCGTGCCCGGAACCGGCACCGGTGCGCGGCCCGACCGGCTTGGGTCGTTGAGCACCGCGAAAGTACCCCACAGCACGGCCGCGATGATCGGCAAGGCCAAAGCCAGGGCCCAGCGCCACCATCCCTCGGAAAGGTGCCAGCCGGCAATGCCGAGGCCAAGCAGGGCGGCAAGCTCCAGCAGGAAGCGCAAGGTCAGATTCCACCACGCATTGCCCATATCGGTTCTCCAGAATCGCGCGACGGACAATGTGGCTGAAGGCAGCCGCGGCAACCAGCCCTGATGGTCTTTCTCGTCGTGGCGCAAAACGGCAAGCGCCGTCGCAAACAGCGCAAGGGTGGCAGCGTCGTTTCGCTAGTGATACACCTCGCGCGCCGGGGCCGAGTGAACGCCCTGCCGCCATATGCCATGCCGTTTTGGCGCGAGGGTTGCGACGTTGAAAAAATATTCGGTATTCGCCATCGCCCGCGAGGCCATGCGCGGCCACAAGGGTTGGGAGGAGCAGTGGTCCTCGCCGGAGCCCAAGAAGGAATATGACGTCATCATCGTCGGCGCCGGTGGCCATGGTCTGGCCACCGCCTATTATCTGGCCACGGTGCATGGCATCACCAATGTCGCGGTGCTTGAAAAGGGCTGGCTCGGCGGCGGCAACACCGGGCGCAACACCACCATCATCCGCTCCAACTATCTCTATGACGAAAGCGCCGGCATCTACGACCATGCGCTGAAGCTCTGGGACGGGCTCAGCCAGGAGCTCAACTACAACGTCATGTATTCGGCGCGCGGCGTGATGATGCTGGCGCACAATGTGCACGACATCCAGGTGCTGAAGCGCCATGTCCACGCCAACCGGCTTAACGGCATCGACAATGAATGGCTGTCGCCGGAGCAGGCGAAGGAATTCTGCCCGCCGCTCAACATCTCACGGGATGCGCGCTATCCGGTGGTCGGTGCGGCGCTGCAGCGGCGCGGCGGCACGGCGCGCCATGACGCCGTCGCCTGGGGCTATGCGCGCGGCGCCTCGGCGCGCGGCGTCCACATCATCCAGAATTGCGAGGTCACCGGCGTCAAGCGGGCCGCCAACGGCGCAGTCATGGGCGTCGACACGACGCGCGGCTTCATCGGCGCCAAGAAGGTCGGCGTGGTCGCCGCCGGCCATTCCTCGGTCATCATGAACATGGCCGGCGTGCGCATGCCGCTGGAAAGCTATCCACTGCAGGCGCTGGTGTCGGAGCCGGTGAAGCCCGTGGTGCCATGCGTGGTCATGTCCAACACCGTGCACGCCTATATCTCGCAGTCCGACAAGGGCGAGCTGGTGATCGGCGCCGGCACCGACCAATATGTCTCGTATTCGCAGACGGGCGGCCTGCACATATTGCAGCATACGCTCGATGCCATCTGCGAGATGTTCCCGATCTTCACGCGCATGAAGATGCTGCGCTCGTGGGGCGGCATCGTCGACGTGACGCCCGACCGCTCGCCGATCCTGGCCAAGACACCCGTGCCCGGCCTCTACGTCAATTGCGGATGGGGCACGGGCGGCTTCAAGGCGACGCCGGGTTCGGGCCACGTCTTTGCCCACACCATCGCCAAGGACGATCCGCATCCGATCAACGCGCCCTTCACCATCGAGCGCTTCCGCACCGGCCGGCTCATCGACGAGGCGGCGGCGGCGGCGGTGGCGCACTAATGGCTGCCGAGAGGCTTTGCGAGCAACCGGCCATCGGCCACGGCGAATTGTAGGAACAAACAGAATGCTTCTCATCCGCTGCCCCTATTGCGAGGAAGAGCGCCCGGAGCTCGAATTCCGCAACGCCGGCGAGGCGCATATTGCGCGCTCGGCCAACATGTCAGGCGAGAGCGACGACGATTTCGAGAAGTTCTTCTTCATCCGCTCCAATCCCAAGGGCATCATCTATGAGCGCTGGCGGCACATGCATGGCTGCGCGCGCTTCTTCAACGCGGTGCGTGACACCGTCACCGACAAGTTCGTCATGACCTACAAGGCCGGCGAACCCAAACCCGCCAAGCTCCCGGGAGTTGCCAAATGAGCGGCGCGTTCCGCATCCCGAGAGCCGGTCGCCTCAGCCAGGCCAAAACCGCGCGGTTCAGCTTCGACGGCCAGTCCTACACCGGCATAGAAGGCGATACGCTGGCGTCCGCGCTGCTTGCCAATGGCGTGCATCTGGTCGGCCGCTCGTTCAAGTACCACCGGCCGCGCGGCTTCCTGTCGGCCGGCGCGGAAGAGCCCAACGCGCTGGTGCAGATCGTACGCGACGACGCGCGCAAGACGCCGAATGTGCGCGCCACCGTGCAGGAGCTCTATGACGGGCTCGCCGCCAATTCGCAGAACCGCTGGCCGTCGCTGTCCTTCGATGTCGGCGCGGTCAACGACCTGGCATCGCCGATGTTTTCCGCCGGCTTCTATTATAAGACCTTCATGTGGCCGAAGGCGGCCTGGAAAAGCCTCTACGAACCCAAGATCCGCGAAGCCGCCGGCCTTGGCGTTTCGCCCGACAAGCCCGATCCCGACCATTATTCGTCGCGCTACGCGCATTGCGACGTTCTGGTGTTGGGCGGCGGTGCCGCCGGCATCGCGGCGGCCTTGGCTGCGGCCGAGACCGGCGTGCGCGTCATCCTCGCCGACGAGCAGGCCGAGTTCGGCGGCAGCCTGCGGTTCGAGACGGGTGCCAGGATCGACGGCCAGGACGGTTTTGCCTGGGCACAAGCGGCAATCGCCAGGCTGGGCGCCATGGACAATGTCCGCGTGCTGTCGCGCACCACGGCTTTTGGCTATTACGCGCAGAATTTCGTCGGCCTGGTCGAGCGCGTCGGCGACCATTTGAAGGCTCCTGGGCACGACTTGCCGCGCGAGCGGCTGTGGCAGGTGCGGGCCAAGCGCGTCGTGCTGGCCTCGGGCGCCATCGAACGGCACATGGTGTTCGCCAACAATGATCGGCCGGGCATTATGCTGGCGGGCGCCGCGCGCACCTTCCTCAACCATTATGGCGTGGCGGTCGGCAGGAATGTCGGCGTCTATACGGCCAATGACTCGGCTTACGCCGCGGCGATCGATCTGAAAAAGGCCGGCGTCAACATCGCGGCGATCGTCGATCTGCGCGACAACCCGACCGGTCCGGTGATCGACGAGGCGCGGGCGCTCGGCATCGAGATCAATTTCGGCCGCGCGGTGATCCGCGCCGGCGGCAAATTGCGCGTGTCCTCCATGACCGTGCAGCCGAAGAATGGCGGCGGCGAGCGCACCATTTCCGTTGATGCCATCCTGATGTCGGCCGGCTGGACGCCGTCGGTGCATCTGTTCTCGCAGTCGCGCGGCAAGGTCGCCTTCAACGACGAGACCAAGCGCTTCGTGCCCGGCACCTATGCGCAGGATTGCGTTTCCGTCGGTGCCTGCAATGGCACGGACGGCTTGTCGGCGTCGGTGGACGAGGCCTATGCGGCGGGCGCCAAGGCCGCCAGGGATTCCGGCGCGAAGAGCGCCAAGGGCGTGAAGCCGAAGGTCGACGCCTCGGAAAGCTGGTCGCGCGGCATGCTGGGCGCCGCGCCCGGCGCCGGGCCGGACACGACGGTGAAGGCCTTCGTCGACTTCCAGAACGACGTCACCGCCAAGGACATCCGCCAGGCGGTGCATGAGGGCATGCGCTCCATCGAGCACGTCAAGCGCTTCACCACCAACGGCATGGCGACCGACCAGGGCAAGACCTCCAACATGCACGGTTTGGCGATCGCCGCGGAGACGCTGGGCAAGCCGATCCCCGAGGTCGGCCTGACGACTTTCCGCGCGCCCTACACGCCGGTCACCTTCGGCGCGATCGTCAGCCATGCGCGTGGGCCGCTTTTCGACCCGACGCGCAAGACGGCGACGCATCCGTGGGCCGAGGCGCAAGGCGCGGTCTTCGAGGATGTCGGCCAGTGGAAGCGCGCCTGGTATTTCCCGAAAGCCGGCGAGGACATGCATGCCGCGGTCGACCGCGAATGCGTCGCGGTCCGCACGACGGCCGGCCTGTTCGACGCCTCGACGCTCGGCAAGATCGAAGTGGTCGGTCCGGATGCGGCCAAGTTCATGGAACTGCTTTACACCAATCCATGGGAGAAGCTGGAGCCCGGCCGCTGCCGCTATGGCATCATGCTGCGCGAGGACGGCTTCATCTATGATGACGGCGTCGTCGGCCGACTGGCGCCGGACCGCTTCCATGTGACGACGACGACGGGCGGCGCGCCGCGCGTCATGAACCATATGGAAGACTATCTCCAGACCGAGTTCCCGCATCTGAATGTCTGGCTGACCTCGATCACAGAACAGTGGGCGGTCATCGCGGTGCAGGGACCGAAATCGCGCGACATCATCGCGCCGCTGGTTGAAGGCATCGACATGTCCGACGAAGCGCTGCCGCACATGTCGGTGCGCGAAGGCAAGATCTGCGGCGTGCCGACAAGGCTGTTCCGCATGTCGTTCACCGGCGAGCGCGGCTTCGAGGTCAATGTGCCGGCCGATTACGGCCAGGCTGTCTGGGAAGCGCTTTGGGCCGAAGGCCAGAAGCACGGCGCCACCGCTTACGGCACGGAGTCCATGCACGTGCTGCGCGCCGAGAAGGGCTACATCATCGTCGGCCAGGATACGGACGGCACGGTGACGCCGAACGATGCCGGCCTCGACTGGGCGGTCGGCAAGAAGAAGTCCGACTTCGTCGGCATCCGCGGCATGGCGCGGCCGGACCTGGTCGCCAAGGGCCGCAAGCAACTGGTCGGTCTCAAGACCAAGGACCCGAAGGTGGTGCTGGAGGAAGGCGCGCAGATCGTCGAGGATCCGAAGCAGGCAATCCCGATGAAGATGATCGGCCACGTGACGTCCAGCTACTGGTCGCAGAATTGCGGCCGTTCGATCGCGCTGGCGCTGGTTGCCGGCGGCCGCGACCGGATGGGCGATACGCTCTACGTGCCGATGCCCAACGGGGTAATCGAAGTGGAGGTTACCGGCATGGTGTTCTTCGACGAGACGGGAGGCCGCCTCAATGGCTAAGGCTGCTGCAAAGAAGACGGCCGCGGCCGCATCGCCATCGGTCGACCGCCGTCCGGCATTGGCTGGACGGACCACGACGGCGACTGGCGTGAAGGTTGAAGTGCTGCCGCCTGCCGAGCGCATCTCGTTGCGCGCGCCGGAGGCTTCCGTCGCGGCGCTGTCGAAGGCGCTTGGCCTGACCTTGCCGAAGAAGCCGAAGACTTCCGCGTCGAAGGGCGGGCGCACCGTTTTGTGGCTCGGCCCCGACGAGTGGCTTGTCATCGACGAGGGTGGAAACGATCCGCTCGCCGACTGTGCGACGGTCACCGAGCTGCATTCGGCTGTCGGCATCTCACACCGCAATGTCGCGATCTCCGTCACCGGTCCGGCGGCGGAAGCCACGATCAATTCGGGCTGCCCGCAGGACCTGTCGCTCGACGCCTTCCCGGCGGGCGCGGCTTCGCGCACCATCCTCGGCAAGGCGGAGATCGTGCTGTTGCGCACGGCGGACGACGCCTTCCGTGTCGAGTGCTGGCGTTCGTTCTCGGACTATGTCTTTACTTTCCTGTCCGAGGGAGCCCGCGACGCGGCTGGCTGACCCGGAACGTTTTGCCGCCCGCGTTCGTTGTGCGGCAGCAGGTCGAGGGAGAAGTTCGATGCCGTCGAAGTCCGCGCCGAAGTCGCCACTCAAAAAGACGGCGGCCGTACGCTCGCTTGAGCACCAGCAACACGAAGCGTCGAGCGTGGAAGAGGAACTCGAGGAGGGCCTCGAGGACACCTTTCCGGCCAGCGATCCGGTGTCCATCACCAGTTCGGCGATCCCCGGCGCGCCCGCCAAGCCGGGCAAGGCCAAGACCGTTCCTGGTCGAAAAACCCGCAAACCCTGATTTCCCGTTATTTTGGTCGAAGGCATCTTCACAAGACCTCGGCAGATGCGATATTCAAAGCGCTTTGGAGAGGAAAAATGCCGATAAAAGCTATTGTCTGGGGCGAGAACGTCCATGAACAGACCAATGCCGCCGTACGCGACCTCTATCCCTTGACCATGCATGGCACCATTGCCGCGGCGCTCAACCAGGACAAGGGCATCGAGGCAACGACCGCCACCTTGCAGGAGCCCGAGCACGGGCTGAGCGAGAAGCGCCTGGCCGGCACCGACGTGCTTTTGTGGTGGGGCCATGCCGCGCATGGCGAGGTCAAGGACGAGGTCGTCGAGCGCGTGCAGAAGCGGGTCTGGGAGGGCATGGGGCTGATCGTGCTGCATTCCGGCCATTACTCGAAGATATTCAAGCGGTTGATGGGCACGCCCTGTTCGCTGAAATGGCGCGAGGCGGGCGAGCGCGAGCGTGTCTGGGCGATCAACCGCGGCCACCCGATCGCGCAAGGCATCGGCGAATGCCTGGAGATCGGCGAGACTGAAATGTATGGCGAGCCCTTCGCGGTGCCGGAGCCGCTGGAGACGGTGTTCGTCTCCTGGTACGAGGGCGGCGAGGTCTTCCGGTCCGGGCTGACCTACCAGCGTGGCGCGGGCCGCATCTTCTATTTCTCGCCCGGTCACGAGACCTATCCGATCTACCACAATGAAGGCGTGCAGCAGGTGCTGCGCAATGCCGTGCTCTGGGCGCACAATCCGGCACCCGCTTGGTCCGGCATCACCAATGCGCCGAACGTGCCGACGGACAAGGCCAAGGAGAAGATCGTGCAGAAGGGCCTGCGCCTGCATGCCGACGGCGACAAGGGGTTGAGTTGATGGGGAACCTGATCTGATGCATCGCCTGCTCCTGCTCGGCACCGGCTGGATCGCCGGACATCATATCGAAGAGTTCGCAAAGGTTCGGGGCTGCAGCATTGTCGCCTGCGTCGATCAACTGCCTGGCCGCGCCGCGGCGTTTGCCGCTGCCAACGAGATCGGCGCTTCTTTCGAGAGCCTTGGAGCTGCCATCGCCTGGGGCGATTTCGACGCCGCCATCAACGCGACTCCGGACGGTGTGCACAAGGCGACGACGCTGGCGCTGCTTGCCGCGGGAAAACATGTCTTTTGCGAAAAGCCGCTGGCACCGAACCATGCCGATGCGCTTGCCATGACCGAAGCGGCCGAGGCCGCCGGCCTCGTCAACATGGTCAATCTCACCTACCGCAATTCCCCGGCGATCCAGCAAGCACGGCGTCTGGTGTTGGCGGGCACGATCGGGGAATTGCGCCATGTCGAGGCGAGCTACAAGCAGAGCTGGCTGGTCAGCAAATCCTGGGGCGACTGGCGCGTCGAGGACAAATGGCTGTGGCGACTGTCGACCCGGCACGGCTCGACCGGGGTTCTGGGCGATGTCGGCATCCACATCCTCGATTTCGCCACCTATGGCGCGGCCCAGGATATTGTCAGCCTGCACGCCGATCTGGTGACGTTTGCGAAGGCCGAAGGCGACCGGATCGGCGACTATGTGCTGGACGCCAATGACAGTGTGGCGATGACGGCACGGCTGGCATCCGGCGCGCTGGCGACGGTCATGGCGAGCCGCTACACAACCGGCCATGGCAATGACTTGTCGCTGACGCTGCATGGCACCAAAGGAGCGCTCAAGGTCGAGACCGATGGCAAGGCAGCGCGACTGTCGGCGTGCCTGGGAGAGGATGTCGATGTTCAGGTCTGGCGAGAACTGGCCCTGCCCGATGTGAAGCGTAACGCCCAGCGTTTTGTCGACGCGCTGGATGCCGGGCAGAATGGCGACCCGTCCTTCCGCCGCGCCGCCGACATGCAGAAGCTGATCGACGCTGCCTTCGAGAGTTCAGCCAGCAGGCTGCCGATCTCGGTCGGCTGACATCCGGCCATAGCGGCGCTTGGCAGCCTTGGCGCAAAGCGATCAGCCAGGATTGCCGTCGCGCCAGGCGGTCTGCCCCATCAACCGGTTCATGGTCGACAGATATTCGTCTTCCGAGGCCGACCAACGCAGCCTCGCCATTTCCTCGGCGTCCGGGCCGGTGAGATGGCGCCGGCGGGTTGATGGATGCGTCGCCGCCGCATGGATCGTCGCAACGATCTGTTCTTCATCCGCATCCGGGAGCGGGCCGTTCATCATCGACCGCATCATGTGGTCGAAGTAGAGCTTGTTGCCGGCACGGAAACGGCCTGTGACGCCTCCATGGTGTTGGCCGTGAACCTTGGTGGTGCGCATGGCTCCGGGTTCGACCAGCTCGAGCAGGATGTTCTGCGATTCACGTTCGGAGGACAGCGATTCCGACAGGCCTTCGATCGCATGCTTGGTCGCGGTGTACAGCGCCAGCTGTCTCGTCCATGCCCGGGGAAACCCCCGGGCGGGGTGTGCGGTCGATCTTAGAACGCGCTCGGCAGGATCCAGGGATTGATGCTGATGCCAAGGCGCGGGCCCTTGCCTTCATCGGTATTTTCCGCGGTACCCTTCTTCTCGACCGAGCCGGTCGAGGCGCAATCCAGCTTCATATTGGTCTTGGTGTCGACGCAGGTCGCGGCCGGCAGGTGCTTGACCGGCTGGGTGGTGGTGCCGGCGGCGAAGGCCGAGCCGGAAAGTGCCAGCACGGCGGCGAGGGTGAAGAGTGTCTTTTTCATCGTCAGTCTCCGCTTTGGACGGGTAAGTTAAACCGTACATGTACGGTGCTGCGTACACATACGTCCTCCGATCGCGAAGTTCAAGTCAAGATCGTACGCGTACGATAAACTTTTTGTTAACCAAGGATTTGCCCTCGGTTTGGCCGGGGGGTGGCGAGGAAGCGTGGAAACGAAGCAGATGTCGTTCAGCAGTTGACCGGTGTGTCGGTCAATGGCGGCACGTTCTGGGTGCTGAGTGCGGCCAGTTGGAAATCGCACATGCGTTTCACGAAAGAATGCGGGTCGCCGAACGGGTAGAAGGGAAAGGTGATCAGCAACGAGATCGTGCCGTGGCCGACCGCCCACAGCATCGTTGCGATGGCGCGCGCATCGCCGTGCAATTTTCCGGCGGCGACGCAGGCCTCGACCCGGGTGATCAGCGCCTTCATCGCCGGGTTGGCCTCGTGCATTTCTTGAAAACTCCGGCCTTCCGGCGGCCTCGTCTTTTCGGTCATGAAGACAGTGCGATATTCATTGGGATTGCCGAGCCCGAAAGCGGCATATTCGGTCATCACCGCCTGCAAAGCTTCGATCGGATCGTCTGACGAGTGCTCCTCGATGCGGCGGGCCAGCGTCTCGAACGCGTCTTCGGCAAGTGCAAACAGAATGTCCTGCTTGTCGGCGAAATAGGAGTAGACCGACATCGGCGCATAGCCGACCCGCTTGGCCAGCTTGCGGATGGTCAGGCCCTCATAGCCTTCTTCCTGGACGAGCTTGTGCGCGGCTGAGACCAGTTCGGAACGCAGCTCGGCCTTCTGTTTCTCGCGGCGTTTCTGGACGCTCAGCGGCAAGTCCGGTGCCTTTCGGTGGGGTTGGCGGTATCTGGCTAAATTATATACGCTGTACGGAAACGGACAAGGGCAGGGGAAGTTCCCAAACGGCATTGTAAAGGTGGCGGTGGTCAGATGGCGCCGACGCCGCCGTCTATGGCCAGTGCGTGGCCGGTCATGAAGGAGTTGGCCGGGTCGGCGGCGAAGAGGATGGCGGCGATGATTTCGTCGATCTCCGCCACGCGTTTCATCGGCACGCCGCGCGTCAGTTCGGCCAACGCCTCTTCCTCCGGGGCACGCGATGCGCGCACGAAACCATCCAACATTGCCGTCCTTGTGTGGGCCGGGCAGATGGCGTTGATGCGCACACCCTTGGTCGCATATTCGGCGGCCGCCGATTTGGTCAGCCCGACGACACCATGCTTGGCGGCGGCATAGACCGAGAGTTTCGGCGCGCCGACCAGGCCGGCGACCGAGGCGATGTTGACGATGGCGCCGCCCTTGGCCGTCGCCCTGAACTGCCGCTCCATCCACGGAATCTGGTGCTTCATGGCATAGAACACGCCAAGCAGGTCGATCTCGAGCACGCGGCGGGCCTCGTCCGACGGAATCTGCGGCAGGCGCACGAAACTCTGGACGATGCCGGCATTGTTCATTGCGACGTCCAGCCTGCCGAATCTTTCGACCGCCAGCCGGACCAGGTCCTCGGACAAGTTTTCGTCCGCTACGTTGCCGGCCAGGAACGCCGTCTCGGCGGGCAAGGTCGCGGCGAGATCGGCGAGCGCCTTTTCGTCGATGTCCGACAGCACCAGCCGTGCGCCCTCGCTGGCAAAGGCTTTCGCGGCACCCCGGCCAAGGCCGCCGGCCGCACCCGTGATGAGCACCGTTGCTCCGTCAAAGCGACCCATAATGGCTCCCTGTCATGTCTGCTTGTCGATCAGTCTTGCGGCGAGGTTCGACAGCAGCTTCACCGCCTCGCCATAGGTCCTGGCCTTTTCGGGATTGGAGGCATTGCCGTCCAGCGCGCGTTTGTAGACGCCCTGGCAAATCGCCGCCAACCGGAAGAAGGAGAAGGCGAGGAAGAAGGTCCAGTTGCCGATGCCGCCGAGCCCGCGCCGCCGGCAATAGGCAGCGACGTATTCTTCCTCGGAAGGCAGGCCAAGCGCGGCGCGGTCGACACCGCCCAGGCCGCGAAAGCCGGAAGCATGCGGCAGGCGCCATTGCATGCACTGATAGGCGATGTCGGCGAAGGGGTGGCCAGATGTCGACAGTTCCCAGTCGAGCACCGCGATGACCTTTGGCTGGGCCGGCGCGAAGATCAGATTGTCCAGCCGGTAGTCGCCATGCACCAGCGATATCAGCCCGTCATCCGCGGGCAGGTGCGTTTCCAGCCAGGCGATCAGCCGGTCCATGTCGGCAATGATGCCGGTTTCGGAGGCGCGGTACTGGCTGGTCCAGCGTGCCAGCTGCCGTTCGAAATAATTGCCTGGCCGGCCGAAATCGGAAAGACCCACCGCGTCGACATCGACATCGTGCAGGGCCGCGAGCGTGCCGTTCATGGCGTCGTAGATGGCGGCGCGTTCATCGTTGTCACGTGCCTCGGGCAATGCCGGATCCCAGAAGATACGGCCGTCGAGGAAATCCATGACATAGAACATGCGGCCGATCGGCGAGTCCTCGGTCGACAGATGCAGCATTTGGGGCACCGGAACGGCGGTGCCGGCAAGCGCCCTCATCACCCGGAATTCGCGGTCGACCTGATGCGCCGATTTCAGCAACTGTCCCGGCGGCTTGGCGCGCAGCACATAGCGGCCGCTGGCCGCCGTGATGAGATAGGTCGGGTTGGACTGGCCGGCTTTGAATTTTTCGATTGAAGCTAGCCCGGAAAAGCCGGGGATTTCCGCCTCGAGGTAAGGCGCAAGCGCCGCCTGGTCGAGCGCGTTGGGGTCGTTCATGCGGTCTCGGGCTGGCGTTCGATCAGCGTCAGCGTCAGCCAGCGGGCGGTCAGGGCCGGTTTCTTCGAGCCCTCGATCTCGATCGTCACGTCGTGCGCCGTCTGCACCCAGCCCGAGGGCCTCACCTTGACGTCGGCCAGCACGAAACGGGTGCGGATGCGCGCGCCGGTCTTCACCGGGGCCAGGAAGCGCAGTGAATCGAAGCCGTGGTTGACGCCCATCTTGCTGTTTTCCAGCGGCGGCATGGTCTCGAAGGTCATTGCCGAAAGCAGCGACAGCGACAGGAAACCATGCGCGATGGTGCCGCCGAACGGCGTCTCGCGCTTGGCTCGCTCGGGATCGCAGTGGATGAACTGATGGTCGTCGGTGGCGTCGGCGAACTGGTCGATCATGCGCTGCGTCACCACCCGCCACGGGGAAACGCCAACCTCCTTGCCGACACTGGCCAGAAGCACGTCGAGACTGATCGGTTCCACGCTCATTCCTCCAGTTCACCTCCGGCTTCTACGGCCGGAAAATGTCATTCCTTGAACAAGGTCAATCCATGCTGCACCGACTGCCCTCCATCGATCGGCAGGATGGCGCCGGTGACATAGCTGCCTGCACGGCTGCACAAATAGAGCGTTGCGCCGGCAATGTCATCCGGTGCGCCGATCCGGCCGATCGGGACACGGCCGCCGACATGTTTGGCCTGTTCGTCCGTACCGGTGGCAAAGGCCGTCATCCGGCTCTGGAAAGGGCCGGGGGCAAAGGCGTTGACGGTGATGCGGCGGGCGGCGAATTCGAGCGCGAGCGTACGCGTGAGATGATGCACCGCGGCCTTGGACGCCGTGTAGGAATAGGCGTCGTCGGCCAGCGGCTGTGTCCCCATCACCGAACCCAGATTGATCACCCGGGCCGGATTGGCATCGCTTGCCGCGGCTTCAAGCAGCGGCAGCAATTCGCGGGTCAGGTGGAAGACGGCGGTGACATTGACGCCGAACACCTTGGCCCATGCCGAATAGGGAAAGGCCTCCAGCGGCGCGCCCCAGGAAACGCCGGCGTTGTTGATCAGGATATCGAGTTTGCCGGTCCGCGCCTTGACCTCGGCGACGAGTGCGGCGATGCCGGCCTCGCTGGAGACGTCGCCGGCGAAGCCCTCGGCCCGGCCAGGGGCGCCAAGTCCGTTCAACGCGTTGGCGACCTTGATGCAATCCTCGCCCTTGCGCGAAGCGATCATGACGCTGGCGCCGGCCTCGACCAGCGCTGTCGCCGCCATGCGGCCGATGCCGGTCGCCGCGCCCGTCACCAGCGCGGTCTTGCCGGCTACCGAAAACAGCTCGTCGAGATAGGCCATTCCAATCCTCCGCGCTTTGCCCTGGGCAAAGAGTTCGCGTTGACAAGGCTATCCGAAGTACGGTCATCCTTGCCACGGGTAAATTGCCGGGCCTCGATGAAGGGTTAGCGACCGATGACGGAGATGAATCTCGGCATAACCGAGCGGCTGAAGCCGATCCACGCGCGCGTCGCGGCCATGGTGCGTGACGAGATCATGCCGCTCGACAAGGAATTCCTGGGCGAAGTGGGCAAGGCGGGCGACCGCTGGGTCTACAGTCCACGCCAGAGCGAAATTCTCGAAGGGCTGAAGAAGACCGCCAGGGAGCGCGGCCTGTGGAATTTCTGGCTGACCGGCTCGGAGCGCGGCTATGGACTGTCCACGGTCGAATACGCCTATCTGGCGGAGGAGATGGGCAAGGCGCATCTTGGCGCCGAAACCTTCAATTGCTCGGCTCCCGACACCGGCAATATGGAGGTGCTGGAGCGCTACGGCTCGGCCGACCACAAGAAGGCGTGGCTGGAGCCGCTTTTGGACGGAGAAATCCGCTCGGCCTATCTGATGACCGAGCCGGATGTCGCCTCGTCCGACGCCACCAACATCGCGATGCGCTGCGAGCGGCAGGGCGACGACTATGTGCTCAACGGCGAGAAATGGTGGGCCTCCGGCGCCGGCGATCCGCGTTGCGCCATCTACATCGTCATGGTCCGGACCGCTGGCGACGAAGAGCCGACACATCGGCGGCATTCGATGATCCTGGTGCCTTCCCACACGAAAGGCGTGACCAAGGTTCGGGCGATGCAGGTTTACGGCGACGACGATGCGCCGCATGGCCATATGCACCTGCGCTTCGACAATGTCAGGGTACCGGCAGCGAACCTGATCCTCGGCGAGGGCAAGGGTTTCGAGATCGCGCAAGGACGGCTCGGTCCCGGCCGCATCCATCACTGCATGCGCGCCATCGGCCAGGCCGAGATGGCGCTGGAGATGCTGTGCCAGCGCTCCGTGCGCCGCGAGGCCTTCGGGCAGAAGCTGGCGAAACTCGGCGCCAATTTCGACATCATCGCCGAATGCCGCATGGAGATTGAAATGGCCCGGCTGCTCTGCCTCAAGGCGGCATGGATGATCGACCAGGGCGATGCGCGCGCCGCTGCCCCCTGGATCAGCCAGATCAAGGTCATCGCGCCGCGCGTCGCGCTGAGGATCACCGACGAGGCGGTACAGATGTTCGGCGCGCAAGGGATCAGCCAGGACACGCCGCTGGCGCGGTCGTGGACACATCTGAGGACATTGCGTCTCGCGGACGGGCCGGACGCCGTGCATCGCCGGCAGGTGGCGCGGACGGAGCTGAAGAAGTACACGCAGGAGAAGCTCTGAGCAGCAACTCGGTCCGCCGCGCCAAGGGCGTTCCGCCAACACAAGGAGTGTCACCGATGACCATTCCCTCCGAAATGAAGGCGTTGCTGCTGGTCGGCGACGGCTACACCAAGACGCCGAGCGGCAGTGCGCTCGAGGCGATGGAGCCCTATCTCGAGCCGGGCCGCGTCGCGGTGCCGTCGCCAGGCCCGAGCCAGGTGCTGATCAAGGTCAGCCTGGCTTCGATCAACCCATCCGATGTCGCCTTCGTCAAGGGTCAGTACGGTCAGCCGCGCGTCAAGGGCCGGCCAGCCGGCTTCGAGGGTGTCGGCACGGTCGTCGCCGGCGGCGACGAGCCTTATGCCAAAAGCCTCGTCGGCAAGCGCGTGGCCTTCGCCACCGGCCTTAGCAACTGGGGCTCGTGGGCTGAATATGCCGTCGCCGAAGCGGCGGCCTGCATTCCGCTGCTCGATACGGTGCGCGACGAGGACGGCGCGGCGATGATCGTCAATCCGATCACCGCCATCGCCATGTTCGACATTGTCAAGCAGGAGGGCGAAAAGGCCTTCGTCATGACCGCCGGCGCCAGCCAGCTTTGCAAGCTGATCATCGGCCTGGCCAAGGAGGAAGGGTTCCGGCCTATCGTCACCGTGCGCCGTGATGAGCAGATCGCGCTGCTGAAGGAGATCGGCGCTGCCCATGTGCTCAACGAGAAGGCGCCGGATTTCGAGGCCACGCTGCGCGAGGTGATGAAGGCGGAGCAACCGCGCATCTTCCTCGATGCTGTCACCGGGCCGCTGGCCTCCGCTATTTTCAATGCGATGCCGAAACGGGCGCGTTGGATCATCTATGGCCGGCTCGACCCGGACGCCACCATCATCCGCGAGCCCGGCCAGTTGATCTTCCAGCACAAGCATATCGAGGGCTTCTGGCTGAGCGAATGGATGCGGCAATCCAGGGAGCGGCGCGGTCCAGCGATCCTTGAAGCGCAGAAGCGCTTTTCCGATGGGCGCTGGTCGACCGACGTGACGGCCGTCGTGCCGCTCGCCGAGGCCATCGCGCGGGTGCCGGCGGAACTGGCCAAGCCCAACGGCAAGGTTTTCATACGGCCCTGATGCTGTTCGAAGCCGCGCCGGAAGCCCGAATACGAGGCTTTCGGCGCGTCTTTCCTGTCAGGACGCCCCGGCGTCCAGGCATCCGCAGCGGCCCGCCGATGTCACAAGCGCGTCCTTCAGCCCTCTATGCCTCGCCGCTTTGTCCGTGATATGCCGCCGCCATCGTATGCCGGGACAGTGCTGGACTGAGCCTGTTTCGGGTGTCGCGGGGTGTCTTGATGTCGATGTCCAAGCCGGTTTTCGACCGTTTGGGATTTGGCCTGTGGATCGGGGCGTTCCTGATCGTTCTTGTGCTGGTCTTGTGGTCTCCCCACACGCGGACGGTCTGGCAAGCCTATGTAGACGGCAGTGAGGCGCTGTTGGCCCGCCAGCCGCTCTACAATACCCAGTCCGAGATGGGATATCTCTACGCGCCGGCCTTTGCCGCGCTTTACGTTCCGTTGGTGAAGCTCGGTCCGCATCTGGGCGGGCCGGTGTGGCATACGATCGGCTTCGCGGTGCTGACCTTTGCCGCGATGCGACAGGTGCGCAAGCTCGGCGGCGGGGAATTGCCATGGCTGCTTTCCTTCGGACTGTTCCTGGCCCTGCCGATGGCGCTGGGGGCGATCCGCAACGGACAGGCGACGATACTGCTGACCGGTGCCTGCTGGCTTCTCACCTTGTCGGCGCTTGAAGGACGGCGTGCCGAGACCTTCTTCTGGGCTTCGGTTGCCATCATCGCCAAGCCGACCGCGATCATCACCCTGTTGTTGGTGGGCGCCCTGCGTTTGCGGCTGATACCGGTGCTGGTGCTGGCGGTGCTGTTCGTGCTCGCCTTGCCCTATGCGTTCGCTCCCGCCAGCTACCTCAACGACCAGTACCGTGCTTTTGGCGGGATGTTGACCTCGATGGCTGTCGACAATACCAGCCACTTTGTCCCCACCGATTTCACGGCGCCCTTCACCAAAATCGGGCTGCCCATGCCGGAATTCGGCGCCACCGTCGTGCGCATCGTCATGGCCCTGTTCACGCTTTCATTCGTCATCTGGTTCGACCGAAAGCTCGAACGCGGGACGGCGGGTCTCGCCATCTTCCTGACGGCCACGTTCTACATGTGCGTCTTCAACCCGCGCGTCGAGCCCAACACCTATGCCATGATCGCCGTGCCCGCCGGTCTCGCTATCGCCTTGTTGTGGCGCGAGGAACGAGGGGGTGTCCTGGCTTCGGTGCTGTCATTGGCCCTGTTCCTGACGGGGCTGACCGGCGTCGAACGCCATATCCAAGATTTAACGTACCCCTGGTTCCGGCCGATTGCGGTCACCTTTATCGCCGGCTCCCTGATCTGGTGGTTCTGGGCCAAGGCTCCCGGCAAGGTGACGCGAGACAAGGTGATGAATGAAAGGCCTGTCGCAAATGGCTGAGTCGCGGCCCGTTCTCGATATCGTCGCGCCGTTCTTGAACGAGGCGCAATCGGCATCGGCCTTTGCCGCATTGCTCGACGAGCTCGAAGCCGAAGTGTCGCAACGTTTCGGCATGGACGTCCACAAGATCCTGGTGGATGATGGCAGCCGCGACGACGGCGCCCAGCGATTTTCACAGGCGCTGTCGGGTTCCTGGGAGATCGTGCGGCTCAGCCGTAATTTCGGCAAGGAAGTCGCGGTGCTCGCCGGCCTCGACCAGTCGCGCGGCGCAATGGCACTGGTCATGGACGCCGACCTCCAGCATTCCATGGACACCAGCCTGAAGATGATCGCCGAACTGGTGGAGAATCCGGATATCGACGTCGTCTACGCACAGAATGACCGACGTGAGGCCAGTTGGCGGCGCAGCCAGCTGGCGAAGCTGTTCTACGGCCTGATCAACAGCAGCCAGCGTTTCGACATTCCAGAAAATGCCGGGGACTTCCGCGTCATGCGTGGCGCCGTGGTGCGCGCGCTGACCAGCCTGCGTGACAAAAGGCGCTTCAACAAGGGCCTGTTCGCCTGGGCCGGCTTCCGTCAGAAAGCCATGACCTATTCGCCGGAAAACCGTGTCACCGGCAAGTCGAAATGGAGCCGGCTGAACCTGATCGCCTTCTCGCTGGAAGGGTTTACGTCCTTTTCCGTCATCCCGTTGCGCATCATCAGCCTGAGCGGGATGCTGGCGGCGTTGGCGGGCATCATCTACGGAGCCAAAGTGTTCTTCGAGGTGATGTTCTACGGCATCGCCGTCCCCGGCTATCCCAGCCTCATGGTCGCCGTCGTCCTGCTCGGCGGCCTCAACCTCACCTTGCTCGGCCTGATCGGCGAATATGTCTGGGTCACGCTTTCGGAAAGCAAGGACCGCCCGGTCTATATCGTGCGCGATGTCGTGCGCGGCGTTTCGGACAGGCCGCCAGGCGCATCCGGCGCATGACGCGGCGCATCCGCCTGATCGCCGACGATTACGGCCTGGCGCCCGGCGTTTCCGCTGGAATTCTCGATCTGCTCGATCGCGGTCGCCTGACCGGCACCAGCTGCATGACCGGCTTTGCGGAATGGCCCGATGCGGCGGAGCGTATCAAGCCGCTGTGCGGGCGCGCGGCGGTCGGGCTGCACCTGACCCTCACCGACCAGCCAGCCGTCACCGGCCGGTCGAGCCTGGCGCCGGAAGGGCGGCTGCCGCCGCTGCGTTCGCTGGCGCTGCCGGTGCTGGGCGCCAGCATTGACGAGCGGGATGTCCATGCCGAGCTCGACGCGCAGCACAGCCGCTTCGTCGAGGCGCTTGGCCGCCAGCCCGACTTCATCGACGGGCATCAGCACGTGCATTTCCTGCCCGTCGTTCGCGCATGGCTGCGGACGCATTTTTTCGAAGCCGGCGGCAGGCCGGCGCTGCGTGGCGCTCCGGCGCTGGGCGATGCCGTCGTCGCGCCGAAGGTCGCGGCAATCGCCGCCGTGGCCGCCGGCTTCAACCGGTCGATGGCCCGCGCCGGCTTCACCCTTTTCGAGCCGCTCGCCGGCATCTATGACTGGCGGCAGCCCGAACGGTTCGCGCCGGTTCTGCAGGCCGCCCTCAAGGCGCTGCCGGAACGAGGCCTGTTCATGTGCCATCCCGGCCATGTCGACGACACGCTGCGGGCGCGCGACCCGATGCAAGGCGTGCGCGAGGTGGAATACGCGCACCTTGCCTCGGATGCATTTGGCGACAGCCTGGTCCGCGCCGGCGTCGAGATCATGGACGGCAAGGGATGAGCGACGCGGACCAGCCTCGGCGTTCGACCGGCAGCAAGATCGTGCGTTTTGCCATAGTCGGGCTGGCGAATACGGCGATCGATCTTGCCGGCTTTTTCCTGCTGCTCAACCTGCACGTTCCGCCGCTGCCGGCCAACGTCATCTCATGGTCGGTCGCCGTCATCTTCTCTTTCGCGGCGAACGGCTTCTGGTCGTTCGAGCGCAACCAGGCCATCCGGCTGCATGACGCCTTCCTGCGTTTCGTCTCGCTTGGTGCGCTGATTTCGCTCGGCGTCTCCAGCCTGTCGATCGCACTTTTCGCCAGTGTTGCCGGCGTGTGGCCGGCGAAGATCGGCGGTGTCATCGTGGCGGCGG
>NZ_PNOT02000172.1 GCF_002879535.1 Mesorhizobium intechi | reverse complement strand
TAATAGAAGTGCATACAAGTGTATAAGATATTTTTGCTTGAGCGGGAACATCATCGATATGTTTTGTCAGACAGAAGCAAAAACGATTCTGGTGGTCACCACTAGCTCGGAGCTTCGTCAAAGCAAAGAGAGGGAGCGCGTTCAGCACTTCTGTGAAATGGCGAACCGGAAGGGCTGTTGGCCAGCCCCACGCCAAGCAGGATCGGCCACCTCTTCAATCGACGGCCTTGCCCTCAGAATAGGCGGTAGAACAACCTGTAGCGCACACGCTCCATGTAAGCGCGATACTCCGGCTCGGCGGCCAGCAAGGTCTCCTCGCGCAGGATACGATACAGCTGCATATAGGTGATGACCGCATAGACCGCGAGGTTGTGGAAGGAAAAGGCGGACAGCAGATAGAGCACATGGCCGGCAAGGTAGCCGGCATAGATCGGGTGCCGCACAATCCGATAGGCGCCGCCCGTCATCACGCCGCGATTGGCAGGCAGGATGGCAAAGGAGCGGCCAAGCGATATCTTGCCCCAGATGACAAACAACAGCGCGGCGAACTGCAGCGGCGCGGCGAAATAGACCGGAACAAGCGCTATGCCGGGCTGGAGGCTGATCAACGCAACCCCGAAACTGGCGGTCACGGAGACGATGACCGTAAGCGGGTTCCAGTCGCGCGTCACCGGACGCCGCGACAGAAGCAGCCAGGTGAAAGTGAGTATCTCGGAAATCGCCACCAGCGCGGCGTTGACCCGGGTCGGATCCTCCACGAGCTGGGACACACCGCGATAGACGAACAGGCCCGCGCAGGCCAGGGCGCAGAGTCGAAAGAAGCCTTCGCGCACGTCGATCAGTATGTCACGCCTGCGCGCGGCGGAGAAAAATCCGCCCTCATTATTGTGCGAAAACGCTTCACTTTTTGACGTGAGCAACGCAAACACCCCGATGATCCCTCGAAGGGACCATTGCACGCAACCATTGCCGGGGGGTTAACCGGGACGATCGGATCGGCATCAAACGGGGCAACTCCTCCGACAGCATACGGGGGCAGGACGCCCCCGTTTGCCAACCAAAGGAACGGGCCGTCCGCTATGCGTATCCAGTCTCACCCCAAATTCAAATTTACGAAATACTTCGTGAAATCAGGGTGTTGCGTCAGAACCTTACCATCTGCGTCGCGCAAAATGCCGGCTTTGAGGAGATAGTCGCCGATCGCGTTCATCTTGGCCGGATCCATCGTCCCGATGGCGCCGTTCTCCGCGCGCAGATAGTGTCCGTCGATCAACACCTTCAGCGATGCTTCGATCAGTGCCGGATTGGTCAGGGCGTCCTTGTTGGCGGCGATCAGCAGCGCGGCGGCTTCTGCCGGATGATCGACGGTGAACTGATAGCCGCGCCGCGTTGCCTGAATAAAGGCCGACGCCAGTGCCGGGTTTGCCTGGAGATACGCCTCGCTCGACGAGATCAGCGTCGTATGCTCATCGGGCACGCCGTAGTCGGCATAGACGAAACTGCGCTGCTTGATGCCTTTGAGTCCGGCTTCGACGCCCTCCCAGGTCGAGACTTCGAGCGTGAAGTCGATCGAGCCGTTGGCCAGCCCTTCATAGGCGGAGGTGCCGAGCGTCACCGTTTCGAAATTGCCCTTGCCGCCATCATGGCGGATGATGGTCGAGATCAGTGCGTTTTCCCAAGCGCTGCCGAAACCGCCATAGGTTAGGCCGTCAAGGTCCTTCGGACTTTTGATCTCGCTGCGGGCTGCATTGAAGACCACGCGGCCGGTTTCCGACTGCACCACCGCGTAGACGGCCTTCAAGTCCGCCCCGGCGGCCTTCTGGGTGAACAGGCTGATGCTGCCGTTGATGCCGAAATCGGCAACGCGGTTGGCGACCAGAGTGCCGGCGCCGGTGTCGCTATAGGGCAGAATGTCGACCTCGAGGCCTGCCTCCCGATAAAACCCCTTGTCGCGGGCGACGAACAGCCCGATGTGGTTCGTATTGACGGTCCAGTCCAGCGCGACGGTGACTTTTTGCTTCGCGGCGAAGACACGGCTCGCTCCGGCGGTCAGCGAAAGACCGCTGGCAAGGGTGAGCAGCAGGGCCTGCCGGCGTGTCAGGTCAGTCATGGTCATGTCCTTTGGATGGTTGAGGGTTGAGCAAGATGTCGAGGATCTCGGCCTCGAGCGCGCCGGCCTGTTGCGCGGCGGCGGTCGAATCGCGCGGGCGCGGCAAGGGCACGGTGATCTCGCGCAGCACACGGGCCGGGCGCGCCGACAGCACATAGATACGGTCGGACAGGAACACCGCCTCGCGCACATCGTGGGTGATCAGCAGCGCCGTCCAGCGATGGTGCCGCCACATCTGCTCGAGCCAGCGCTGTACGGCCGCACGGGTCAATGCGTCGAGCGCGCCAAACGGCTCGTCGAGCAAAAGCATGTCGCGCTCCTGCACCACCGTGCGCAAAAGCGCCGCGCGCTGGCGCATGCCGCCGGAAAGTTGTGCCGGAAAATGCCGCTCGAAGCCGGCAAGCCCGAACTCGGCAAGCAGCGGCGCGACCCGCGCCCGCGCCGCCTGGCGTCTGACACCCTGCACTTCGAGCCCGAGGGTCGTGTTGTCGAGGATGCGCCGCCACGGCATCAGGGCGTCGCTCTGCGGCATGAATGCGAAATGCCGGCCATGGTCGTCGAGCGGCATGTCGTCGAACAACATCTCGCCTTCGCCATGCTCGGCTCCCGTCAGAAGCTGGAACAGCGTCGACTTGCCGGCACCCGACGGCCCGAGGATCGAGACGAATTCACCGGCACCGACGCTGAGCGAAATGTCGGCGAGCACGTCGAGCCCGCCAAACGCCTTGCGCACATGTCGAAGTTCGAGCCGGCTCATCGCCCCGGCCCCTTCCCTGCCGGCTGACGGACGATCTGTTCCCAAGGCATGGCGAGGCGCTGCAAGAGCGCCGTCAGCCCAAACAGGATCAGCGTGAGCGCGGCACTGACGCCCACCGCGGCCAGCACGAGATCAGGGCGGAAATTATTCTTGGCGTTGAGCATGTAGATGCCCAGGCCCTTGGCCGCACCGGCATATTCGGCGAAGATGGCGCCGACCACGGCATAGGTGATGGAGATCCGCAGGCCGGCGAAGAAATAGGGCAGCGCCGAAGGCAGCCGCGCCAGAACGAAAACACGCCAACGCCCCGCCCCCATGGCGCGCAGCATCTGGCCGATCTCCACCTCGGTTGCCTCGTAGCCCTGCACCAGGGCCACCAGCATCGGGAAGAAGGTTACCAGCGCCACCAGCATGATCTTTGGCGTCAAACCGAAGCCGAACCACAGCACCACCAGGGGCGCGATGGCCACCAGCGGCAAGGTCTGGCTGATGATGAAGACAGGAAACAGCGCACGCCGCAGCGGCTGGAAGAAGTCGACCAGCATCGACAGCGCGAAAGCGGCGCCGAGCGAGCAGGCAAAGCCGATCAGCGTGGCGCGGATGGTGGGAATGGCGTTGCCGATCAGCGCCTCGCGATTGAGCATCGCCTGTTCGAAAACGCGTGACGGCGCCGGCAGTATCGTCGGTTTGATGCCGGAATAATTGGCGTAGAGTTCCCAGGCCACGAGCAGCAACCCGACCGACATCACGGCCGGTGCCGCGTTGGCGAAGAGGACCGCGAGCTGCCGCGGGCGGCTGGATGACGATGAGACCACGAGAGGACACCCTTGACGGCCGCGCGACGAAGGCGCGTTCAGTTCAGACAGCGGTGGGGCTGTTGGCGGAAACCGTGACGTCAAGGGTTACGTGGCCGGCGCCCGGCCCGAAGCGGCAGAAAGCTTCATTCAGCGCCGAAAAGACCGCGCCGGTATCGCCGCGCAGTTTGGTGCAGAAGTTCTTGGAGCGGTCATAGACGCCGGACTGTTTCAGGAAATCGATGCAGCCATAGATC
This sequence comes from Mesorhizobium intechi, assembly GCF_002879535.1. Lineage (GTDB taxonomy): Bacteria > Pseudomonadota > Alphaproteobacteria > Rhizobiales > Rhizobiaceae > Mesorhizobium > Mesorhizobium intechi. Next base: position 32,101 of record NZ_PNOT02000172.1, on the reverse strand, counting down.
TCGTCCATGTGGTCGCCGGTGCCCATCACATAGAGCGAGAACTGCGCCGCCGCCGGCTGGCCCGTGGCAGCGGCATTGCGCACCGCGGTGATAGCGGCTTCCTTGCGCGGGCCGAGCGGCCCGACAGGCCCGCCAAACGCGTCGGAGCGGCAGATCGGATCGTCCGGCTCGCCAGGACAGCCGCGCGAAATGGCGGCCGACAGCACGCAGTGCTTGCCGCTCCGTGCCGCCGCCACGAACAGGTCGCGCAACGCCGGGAACAATACTTCGGGTGGCCCGACCAGCAAGGTCGAGACATCGTCGGTCTCGATACGGAGCCTGTCCCGGTAGGGGTCGAGCGCGCCCAGCGCGCCCAGGATGACGCCGACGAAATCGTCGGCCATGGGATAAAGGGAAACCTGTGCGCCAGAAAACATCGCCCGCCTCGCTCCGCTGGTATTACCCAGATCAGCTTCTAGGGTCTGTGGGCTTGCCGCCCCCGTCTCAGCCCCGACCGTACGGAGCACCCCTGTGGATGAGCGCGTTAAAGCACCATTCGAAGGCAAGGGGAAGACGTTTTTTCAGCGCACCGGACCAAAAGCGTTGCACCAACTCTCGCCATCAGGTGACGCTGGCGAAGCCGCGCAGCCGGTATTTTATGGGGAACCTTCGCCAAGCCGAGCGGTTGTCCCAACAGTCGCAACGCGACGAGTTCACAGAAATGGAGACAGAACCATGTTCATGAAAATCCTCGCAGCTTCGGCGTTCACCGTTGCGCTCGCCACGTCCGCGATGGCGCAAGGCAATACCGCGAACGGCATGGATGGGTCCGCGGGCAGCGGCCGATCAGTGACCGTAGACCCGAGCACGCCGGCTTCGCCTGATACGGTCGATCCGGCAACGACCAACAGCACGACCGTCGCGCCGGTCGACATGAACTCCAACGCGGATCGCAATTGCCCGACCAGTCCGCAAGGTGCACAGTCCGATGCCAACGGCAATTTGACAGCCCCGACCGTGAACGACAACAACTGCGGCAAGTAAGTGAGTGCCCAAACTGAAAAAGCCGCCGGACATCCGGCGGCTTTTCGATATCATACCCAATGGTGCTTTTGCCAAATCGTCAGGACGCGGCCTTCTCGCGAACCGGCAGCTTCCAGCCCGGCCTGACGAAATGGCAGGTGTAGCCGTTTGGATATTTCTCCAGATAGTCCTGATGCTCGGGCTCGGCCTCCCAGAAGGCACCGGCCGGCGCGATTTCCGTGACGACCTTGCCTGGCCACAATCCCGAGGCATCGACATCGGCAATGGTGTCTTCGGCGACGCGCTTCTGTTCGTCGCTCGTATAGTAGATCGCCGAACGATAGCTCATCCCGACATCATTGCCCTGGCGGTTGCGCGTCGTCGGGTCATGGATCTGGAAAAAGCGCTCCAGTAGCGTGCGATAGCTGATCACGGCCGGATCGAAATTGATCTCGATCGCTTCGGCATGGGTGCCGTGGTTGCGATAGGTGGCGTTGGCTACGTCGCCGCCACTATAGCCGACACGCGTGGAGATGACGCCGGGGTAGCGCCGTATCAGATCCTGCATGCCCCAGAAACAGCCACCGGCAAGCACTGCGCGTTCGGTCGAAGTCGCCATGTCACGTCTCCTCAAAAGGCAATTCCAGCTCATGCGAGGGTTCCCGCCCGGAATTGCACAGACAATAGTGGATTTCCCAATAGATGGGCATTGTCGTCCGCTTCGTCCAGTCGCGTGGAAACAACGCGGTCATGAAAGAACGATATCACGACGTGGTCGGGGATCGAACCGTTTCAGTTGCCGGGATGCAGCGTCGGGCCGTCGACGGGAAGCGCCGGATACAGCGTGCCGGGCGGAATGGCGGCAAAGTTGATTGCCACAGGCGGGGCCGTGCGCGACCAATTGAAAAGAACGGTCTTGACCGGGAGGTTGCCCAGCCACGTCCGCAACTGCGGTGGCACGTCATGCCCTGGCCAAACCATCAGCATGCCGTGGTCGCGCAAGCGCTGCCTCGTGATCCAGGGGGCGAACCGGGTATCGAGGTCGGTAAAGATCGACGGCTTGTCATAGGCATTGAGGCCCGCCAGCATGGCCACCTGGGTATCGCCGCCGACAATGTCGAGCCGGCCGGACGCGGCCGCGTGCCAGACCGCCTCGGCCTCGTCCGCGATCGGCTGCGCCGGCCAGCAAATGGCGTCCATGCGCCCCCGCACATTGCAGCCCGTCCAGCGTAGGGCCGCATAGGCGCCCGACATGGTGACGATGCAGAGGAACGCGCAGATTGCCAGCCTTCGCATCTCGATGGTGCCGAGCCGGTGGCCGAGGAAGGCTAGCACCGTTACACCGACAAGATTGTACATCGGCGCGCCCCAGGACTCGCCGGTGCCAGTGAACAACGAGGCCACCATGATCAGGGTCGCCGGGCCGAGCCCCATCCACACGAGATAGACCAGAATGCTGCGCTCGACGGGCACTTCGGGGGCGGGCGAGCGCCGCAGCAGGCCTGATATGGTCAGCACCAGAAGAAGGCCGGAGAGCCCGGCCATCTGGACACCTATGTAGTAAAGGCGCGCCCGGTTCTCGGTCACCCATTGGTCGCGGGCGGCGAAATAGGTCAGCGGCAGGAAATCGATGCGGTAGAGCGCGATGGCCAGCGGTGTGGCAACGGCGACAAAAACGGCAAGGCCGAGCCATGGCCAGGGCGTCGCCAGCCGGCTGCGCGCGCGTGCGTCACTCAACAGCCAGAGCGCGCCGAAGGCAAGCAGCAAGCCGGTGGAGAACTTGGCATAGAGCCCGACGCCCGACACCAGTCCAAGCGCCAGCCACCAGCCCGGCGCGCCGCCACGCCCGGCACGCCACAGCAGCCAGCAGATGGCCGCCCAGAACGGCATCTGCGCGTAGTCATGATTGAACTGCGGAGTCGGCCAGCCGAAAAAATAGACCGACGGCATCAAAAGCACGGCGGCCAGCGCACGGCTTTGTCCGAGCATGTCGCGAGCCAGCAGATAGACCAGGACGAAGGTCGACGAGATCGTCAGCTGGGCAAGCAGATATTGCGGCCAGCGGAACGATCCGGTCAGAAGATGGCTGGTTTCGAGCAGCCAGCCTGGAAGCTGTGGGTGCTTGTAGGTCAACAGCACCCATTCGCGGCCCCACATGAAACCTTCCACAACATCGCCGGGCGGGGCGGGATCGATCAGTGCGGGCACCACCGTCCAGCACAGGATCTGCACCAGGCACAAAAGCGCCAGCAAATACCAGGGATGGCGGAGCAGGCCGGGCCAGAACGATGACGAGTCGAGGCCGGCGGAAGTCAGCCCCGCCGGCGCCCAACCATCCATGGAATCGTCTATTCCCACCATGCGGCGCTTAAACCACATCGTCCGGTTTGCCGAACAGCCCCCACATCAAAGCTTACGAAAAATTATACTTGCAGGCCATTGCAAGACCATCATTGAGCAGGAATTTCGGCGCCCGTCGCCCTCCCCGGCAGAACAGCCGCCCATTTGATCCTGTCTGAACATCCCGGATATTCGATGCGCCACCAGCATGCCGTCATCCACCATCGCGCGCTCGACTTCTGGCTGGCACGTGCGGCTGTCCTCGTCATCATCTGTCTACAGCTCCTGGTGATCAACGATCTTTCGTTCGGCCCGCGCTGGCTGGCGCCGGCGCTGGAGACCGCCCTGCTCGTGCCCCTGTCCGTCGCCACCGCCTGGACACAGGTCGCCAGCCAGAAAGCGGTCGAGGAGGAGCACTGGTATCTGGTCGGCCGGTTTCGCGTCCTCATCCGCAGGACCGCTTTGGTGATGACCGGCGTCGTCAGCGTCGTGAATTGCGGTTCGCTGGTGTTCCTAGTGCGCGCCTTGCTGGCGGGCCATGCCGGCTCCAGCGGCCAGACGCTGCTGATCGACGCGCTCAACATCTGGGTCACCAATGTCATCGTCTTTGCCTTGTGGTTCTGGAGCACGGACCGCGGCGGGCCGCCGACATGCGGCCTCGTCAATCGCGCCCATTCCGACTTCCTCTTCCCGCAAATGACCTTGAACGACCGTGAGATCCGCGACTGGCTGCCGGGCTTTGTCGACTATTTCTTCCTCGCCTTCACCAATGCGACGGCATTTTCGCCGACCGACACCTTGCCGCTGTCGCAGCGCGCCAAGCTTTTGATGATGGCCGAGTCGATGATATCGCTGCTGACGATCGCACTGGTCGCCGCCCGCGCCGTCAACATCCTCGCCTAGGCCCGGAAACACAAAATAGCCCGCCCGGCAAACCGGAGCGGGCTATCCGATGGTTTGCGCCCGAAGCTGGAGCGCGAGGTGAACGGTCCTCCGCCTCAATCCGCGCCGAGATCGCGTTCGAACACCACCTGGTCGCGCAGCGGAATGCCGTTCACAAGCAAGCCTTCGGGGTAACCGGTCGATGGCCCGAACGCATCCTGCACGATGCGATACATTCGAAAGCCCTGTCTCTGGTAAAATCGCAAATTGCCGATATCGGCCGCAGCGGTCGACACGATCAGGCGCCGGCCGTAGCGCTCGCGGCAGCGGGTAACTGCCGCCGCGACAAGGGCACGCCCCAGCCCCTCGCTCTGTCTCGCCGGACGAACCGCCAGGCTCTTGAGTTCGAAGACACCGCCCTCGCCTGTCTCGATGAGTTGCACGTGGCCGATGATCCTGTTGCCCTCCCGCGCGACCAGCACCTCGCCCTCATCGATATAGCTGGAAACCTGCGTGGGGGAATCGTCGGCAAGGGCAAACAGCGGCAGCAATATCTCGCGGTCCCCGTCATATCGTTCAATCTGCATCCGTAACCCCGGGCTGGATCAACGCCGCCGCGAGTTCGGCAACCTTGCATCGGGATATAGCAGTGGCCGGGCGGACGCCACAAACGCAAAAAAGCCCGCCTCGGCGCTGGCCGAGGCGGGCATTGGCTCGATCGAGCCGTCAGGCGCGAATTCTCGGACGCAAGGCAAGGCCTGAAGCTATCCCATGGTCGGCGCCCCCGCCGCCTGCAGGCCGTCAGCCAAACCAGCCAAACGTAAGGCTAGCCATTAGGACCGCGATCAGGATTGAGAGCGGCACCGCCATGAACAGCCCAGCTTCTAGTAATCGGGTTTCTGTCACTGAACATTAGGCCCTGCCTCAACAAACTTCGCTCAGATAGAAGCTGCGAAGCCTGTTTCCGTTCCGAATACCGGCGACATGCGATCCACGAGCGATTTGGCTTAACGTGGGCCTGGAGAGCGAAATCAGTTCGGTTTCCCCAATGATGCCGGCCATGTATTTTGCAATGATACCGGGGGCCAGCGCATCATTCGATTGGTGCTCGATTGCGTCCAAAGGAGCGAGCAGCTGTCGAAAAGCCCGCCGGCCGGAGCCAGCGCGCCGTGCTCTTCCTTCGTTCGCATGTTTCGCTGACATGAGCAGAGGTGCAAACATCTTCGCCAGTCGGCGCTGCCATCTTCAAGGCCCTGCCGGTCAGGCCCAGTGGCCTTCCGCTGCCAGTCCCCACTAGCAACCAAGCCGCTGGGCCGCAGGCGTGATTTGCGCCAGATATGCGGCATGAAAGGCGCTGAACAGGAGGTGTTGCTCGATGCTCCGGACAGACAATGGCGCGGCGCTCAGACTTTCAGATTTTGTCGATCCTAACGATGCGGTAATTGCCGCAATCGAGCTCTACGGGCCGGAAGCGCAGACCGCGGCGGCGTACTGCGCCATGGAAGCACACTTCGCCGGGCGGCTGGCCGATTTCCGCCTCTGGTGCGAAGTCTTTCGCGTCTTCAAAACCAGATTCCATTGAGAGGCACATATATCGAAGCTACGCAGCCATCAGCGCGTTCTTGGTGTGCAGCCTGTCGGGAAGATCACGAAGCAACCATCAGAATAGGGAAGCCCGCTTCTACGGCCTTTCATTCTTCCGTCGCCGGCTTGAACTTCCGCACGATAATCTCGAACAGAATATCCGAAATCCACATTGCGCAGACGCCGATGAGGAACGCCGCCGCCAGTGTCGTCGTGTCGTCGTCGGCCAGCGGCAGGCCCGTGGCGCGGGAATACTGGACCACCGGCAGCGTCAGATAGGCCGCGGCAAGCGCGCCGCAGATCGGCGAGGCCACCATTTCGCGCAGCTTGTAGCGGTGCCGTGACAATGCGCGCAGGACACCGCCGGCCAGACCGGCGGCGACGACCGGTCCCTTGATGCCGAGTAGGTCGAAGAGATCGTGCATCATTTCATCGCCCCCGCGAAGAGGAAGCCGAAGACCGATACGGCGCCGATACTGGCCAGCCCGGCAAGCAGCATGGCCGCGTCCAGCGGAAGTGCGACGACCGTCATGGCTTCCACCCGCACAGTTTTTCGCCCTTGCGGTTGTGCGCCAGCAGCGCCTTGACTTCGGCATCCGACAGCGCATCGACCGCGGTCGCGGACAGGCGCAGCGGGCCGGACACCGTGCAGAATCCGCCCTTGACCGTGGTACAGCCGGCCATCACGGCCAGCACGGACACAAGCATCAATCCTTTGCCCATGATTTGAGCTCCTTTCGCGCGGTGGCTGCGGGCAGCGCGCCGATATCGTTCTGGACCTGGCCGGCGATGTCGTGTGCCGCGGCCTCGGCGGCGGCCTGCCGGGCACGCTCGCTGCGCTCGCCGGCAAGCCGCTGGCGAACACCCCAGCCGAACGCCGCGAGGATGGCCGCACCGATGCCGAGAAGGGTCGGATTGCCGAGCAGGAATGTCAGAAGCGCGCTCATCGGTTAGGCTCATCCTTGACCAGATAGCCGATGGCAAAGACCGTGATCGGCAGAAGCGTGGCCCATGTTTCGGCGTCGTACCAGGACGGCCAGAAGTTGCGCACGAAGACGCCGCAGACCGACATGGCCGCGGCGGCGATGGTCGCGGCTGTGAGCTTGTTGGTCGGGCGGATGGTCGGTTGGGTGATGGTGGCCATGGTCAGAAGATCCCTTGCAGGGCGACTGCGATGTGATGCCAGGCGGCATAGGCGACGAGCAGGGAGGCGGCGATGACTCCGCCCGCTCTGGCGGCAGCCGGAATCCCGGGACCGCCCGGCGCGGGCGACGCCGGCACGGGCGCGTTGCCGGTTGGCGTGTCAGCTGCGCGAGGCGGCTGGACCGGCTGGGGAACCGGCGCCTGCATCGGAGGCTGTATTGAGGCGGGCACCGTCGCAGCGGCCGACATCAGCAGGGCCTGGCCTCGCACTGACCCGATGCGATCGGACCAGCCGCGCCCGAATGTCGCCCAAGTCGGCAAGCGCCTGAGAAACGCCAGCCGCGCATCGCAAAGCTGATCGATGACGACACCAGCCGGTCTTTTCTTGACGGCCGCAAGCGTCGCTGGGCCGATGCGCCCGTCCTGCGAGACGCCGACGCTTACCTGCAGGTATTTTGCCGCCCTGCCCGGTCCGCTGTTCACCGCGAAATCGAACACGGCATAGTCGACGCCATCAGGCAGTTCAGCGGCGAGCACGGCATCCCAATAGAAGCGCCGATAGACGGTTGCGACCTGGTCGTCCCCGATCCTCTTCAGATCGGCCTTGCCGGCATCGGCCTTCACGTAGCGGCGAAAATTCGCCAGCGTCACGCCCTTCATCGTGGCGCCGCCCGGATCGGCCGGATTGTCCGACCAGCCGCCCTCGGATTTCAGGACGAGCGCAAGCGCCCGCGCGAAGTTGCGGTCCATGGAGGTTCCTTTCCGCCCTCGCGGGCAGGTTGTCTGTTTCGGATTTGGCTGTCGGCCTCGGACGCGGCAGATGCGCCGGCGAAGCAGCCGGGCAGTGACAACTGCCGTATGAAGTCCGGCTGGACCTCAGCGGGCCTGCCGCCGACAATGATGGGCAAACGGGGCGCTTAATCTATTTCGGCATGCCATGGGCAAGAGCCAGCGCCAGCATTCAGCCGAAGGCCTCGCGAACATCCGGGATCAACACCCATGACGGCGTACGGCTGGTGTTGGTTGATGGCGTCTGCGGTGTGCAAGGCGTTACGGAAGACGGGTTAGGCGGCGACGAAGCGGCCATTTCTGGCCGATGGTTGGTTAGGAAGGTTCCGGACACATGACGATAATCAGAAGGCCCGAGAAAGGTGAACTCTTGAAAGGCTATCTCCTTGAGCCATCCGGCCGAAAGTGACCCGTTGGAGGCGACTGCCTTGCTCATGCTTGCGGCTGAGAATTCCCAGCCGTACGCACTCGATGACCAGCGGGCGCACGTGCTCGTCTCGAATCTCCAAGACTTCCGATGAAACGGCAGCGCTTGGTAATACCGGCATATAACCCAGGATGAAAATTCGCCTTCAACGATTTGATCGGCGGCCCGCCGACGCCTAAACCATCTCGGCCTTGAGATCAGCGTCTCTCGACGCAGCCTTCTTTCCAGTGGCGCCAGCCAACCGACTAACCCATCCAGCTTTGTTGAACCGGCGCTCGATCTGATAGAAGCTGATGAAGCTGACGGGGATGACCGCCGCCAACAAGGAAAGCCACAAAACCCACTCGTTTACTTTTCCGACTAGGCCCAGTTTCACGTAGCAGGCCGCCATCACCGCGAAAAGCAACTGGTGCCAGAGATAAAGCGAATAGGAAGCGTCTCCGAAGCGGATCCATGTCTTCGAGAACGTCCACATCTGCCTCATCTCGACAGCGACGAAGCCATATACGATAAAACCGCTCGGCAAGCCGAAGCACACCGCCCGCCACATCACCGGCAAAGCCCACGCGCCCTTCGGATCGTGGAGACGATAACAGATCGCGCCGATGACCAGTCCGCCAAATCCCACAGCCAACGACGACAACGCGTACTCTGAGAATTTCCTCTCGACCAGCAACGCGACGATAATCCCGAACGCGAACTCGAGTACGATAGGCGCAGTAAACACAGAAGTCATGTAGATGCCGGCGCCCCAGATGTAGAGAACAATTGCCATCCAAAGAGCGATAACCGCCACGATGCAGCGCGGGAATAGCAAAATACCCATCGCGCACACCGCATAGAATGTCATCTCGTACTGCAATGTCCAAGCAGCCAGAATGCGATTGTTCGGCTGGGATATGAGCAGCGCCAGCTTCCACCATGGTTGCTGCTTCATGCCTGCCGGGAATAACTCAGCAGCAGGGATAAGGATTAGCACCAGCGATGCGATGAGGAACGCTATCAAATAGACGGGGTAGATTCTAAAAACCCGCCTCACCACAAATTCTCGCAAAGCCCGCCACATTCCAGTGACGTCGGCGTTCTTCCCCAACCTGTCGGCAGACAGGAAAACCACGAAGCCGGAAATCACGAAGAAGAGATCGACGCCAGATGGGCCGATGGCCCCGACGAACTGCGACCAATGATTTCGCATAGGGACAAGTGGGTAGAAGGAGTGGGTGAACACCACCATCAACGCCGCGATGGCGCGGAGGCCCTGGACATTCTTGTAAAACATGCAACCTGACTATTTCTGACGGCAGGTGGCATAGCAGCACAAGGCCGACGCGGCAACGATTAGAGGCAGACCGTCACTCCCAATGCGCGTCGGAGAGCCGCATGAACTTGTTCGTGCTGTCTACCCCATAGACAGCAACGACGCCGGTTGACTGGATTTCGATCCAGCCCTGCGTGTTCGCCTTCTGCGTAACCGTGGGGAGCCAGATTGTCCGGCTCGGACGCATATACGTCGGCAGTTGAAGGACCTGTGTTCCATCCGCGAGGTTTGCACCGGCCGCGTTGGAAATGATGCCGTCAATGTGCTTGTAGCCTCGCTCATCCATCCAGAAAACAGGGGAAGTCAATGCGGCCCAATTGTTCGTGTACCAGCCAGCAGGAATTCCCGTGACCGGATAAGCCCGCGTGCGCCTTGTTGTGGCGATGCCGTAAGCCGCCCGAGCGACGCCCTGCGCAATCTTGGTGCGGGCCAAGCGGCTCTCATGGATGTTGTCGAAGACGTTCGTATCCACGCGGTTCTGATCTGAGGCCCAAGTAAGATACCGGGCAAGGCTCGGGCCGCAGATCTTCCCAACATCCGTCACGCTGATCTTGTTTCCAGACGCGCGATAGGTTGCGCAGACTCGTCGCATGATTTCGCGATAGGCCGGCACACGCTGCCCGCCCGCCGAGTTCTGTCCCTGGTTCGCAAAGCCCGTCTTCGCGAAACCATCCGCCCGATCGAAAAAGGCCGGTGTAAGCAGGACATGCAGGCGAGCCCCGAGCGAAAGAGCCTGATCGAAGAGCAAACCCAGGTTCGTTTCGAACGTCGTCGTTGAGAGGTTGCCTTGCGCGTCGTTGGTGCCGAGCCCGACAAACACGTCGGTATAGCCGGTCATGTTTTCGGCGAGCAACCGCGTGAGCTGTTGCGCCAATGTCTCGCCGGCAACCGCGATGTTCTTAGTGTACTCCCATTGCGTTCCCATCGAACCTTGCATGATCCGAGCGATGTCACGCGGCCAGCCGATGATGATGTCGTCCATCTTGCTATCGCCGACGAACATCGCTCGAACCGGCCTTTGCGCAAGCCGTGTCGGGTTCCTGGTCTTCGTGAAGTTAAGATAGTGCGAAATGCCCGTCAGAGCCGGCGCGAAGTAGATGCCAGGCCCGAGATACTGGCATGGCGACGGCAACTCGCCTTCGGCAATCACCACGCCATTCAATCCCACTTGATACTTTGTGGGCGTAAGCATGTCGACTGTGATCGAGGCTCCGCAGAAGGTATAGGCCGGCTCGTTTGAAGCGGCAGTGCCATCGCCGAAATGCGATACCGCTACTTCGGCCCAGGTCGCCGGCCCCGTCACCTTGCGGTGAAAGATTGACCCGCCGATCGCGGCGTATATGCAGTGATACCCGCCTTCGTAGGCGAATACCGCATAGCCCACGTCCCCGGTGTTGTACCCGATGACCCAGGAATATTGGCACGTAGGCTCTGGCACGATGCCGGCGATCTGGACAACGGACGTGTCTGCGGTCGCACGGTTGATTTGTATATCGTTCATGGTTTTGGTGATGCCGTTCGTGGACGCCGCGAAGGTGTTGCCGTTTGGCCAGGGGGTCTTGAGCATCGAGATTTGCGCCCCCGACATGTCGACCGGAACAGGCTCATCATAGGCAACGTCGCCATCGGTGAGGAAGTCGACTTTATCGACCGGCTCCGAATGATGCATGAACGTGACATTCAGGACGGTGCTGTTGAACAGCAGTTTCCCCGTTCCCGTCACGGTTACCGCCGGCGCTTTGCTATCGCGCTGCGCGGATGTTCGGTCGGCGTAGACGTTCGGCCCGCTGAATGTCGGGTTGCTCGTCGCATTGATTAGGATGCCGGTAAAGTCACTCGTCGTCGCGAAGTAGAACATGCCAGTGTTCTTTCGAACCATGACAAGCGTCTCGCCGTGTGTAAGCGTAGCCTTCGCAGCAGCCCATGCAGCGTCATTGTTAGTGCCTGTGTTGGCGCCGGCGGCACCGTCATCGACAAAGCCAAACTCAGTCGAGTAACGGGCCGTCCTGCTTTCAACAAAGGCCTTCACACTCTGCTGGGAAGGAACCTTGGTGGCACTGTTGGATGCCATGTTGTCCTCGTCGAGGAGGTCGGAGCGGTGCAGCGCATCGCCATCGCCGGTGATGTCGATCGGGTCGGTGTCGACAACAGGGGCAAGGGTATTGAAGCGGAAAGTAATTTCCCCGTTCGTAGGACCCTCTTGAACGAAGGCGGTCGTTCCCTTCTGCATCGTGCGCGAGGTGCGCGCGTCGGCGGCGCGGAACCACTGGCCTTCACTCGCCGTATAGATGCCGTTTGTGCGGGCATCGATCTGGTTCTTCACCAGCACGCGATCGCCCACTTTGGTGGCGACGCCATCGATGGTCTGCAGCCCATGGAGGAGAATGTTGGCCGTGGTTGCCAGGCGCACGGGTTCACGCTCACCGGTTAACAGGCGAACGGCGGCAGTTGCAGGTCGGGCCATAAGGCTTGCTCCATGAAAAAAGCCCCGCGAAAGCGAGGCTTGAGGATTTCAGATCGGTTGACGGGCTGGCAATGGTGGACGAACGCCCACGCCAGCCAGCTTCGCCAGCCGCCATCGTTATCTTCGGATTTCTCGTCCCACGAACGTTCGCGCCTTTCGAAGTAACGAAAGAACGCTGTCGTCGAGAAGTTTGAGGCGCCCCCCAACATGTCTGCATAAGCGGGCGTCGCCCGCACGTTTACGGGAATAATTTCCCCGAGCGACTGTCTTCACGCGCGGCATCGACCCATGCTTCCATGCGCGGTGCACTATTTCCATCTCTCCATCCGGTGGTTCACTCCAGCGATATGGGGCGATCGATTACAAAGCGCTGTCACCGTAACTCCAAGCCACTGCCAATATCTGCGCGCCCACACTTCGGTTGATGCTCGACTCCAAATCGCAAAGTCGGAAAGCTGGTGCAGCCCCCAATTGCAGGTCAATGACGTGATCAATATCGTGGCCGATGGAATTGTCTCCGCAATTGTGGGTGATGCACTACTCAATGCCGCCGTCGAACCGCCAGCGGAAGAGAAGCCGAGCAATTCACCGAATACATCGAAGGCGCTCCGATATCGCGAAGTTCAATTTCCGGCTGATCCCGAAGGGCCCGTCGTTGACCGTTCGCGCCTGCGACACGTCATTTTCGAAGTAATGGAAGAACGTTATCGTCGAGGAATTTCAGACGCCCCCCTAACATGTCCGCGTAAGCGGGCGTCGGCGGCACGTTTACGGGGATAATTTCCTCGACCGACTTTCCCTCACGCGCGGCTTCGACCCACTCTTCCATGGCGCCAATGTAGCCGTCGAGTGCCACATAGGGCGTCTTGGCATGGTGACAGCTAATATAGGCCGAAGGCACGTCGCCGACGATCACCCATGTCCATGAGGGAACATTCGGCTCGGCGGGCACGAACTCGAAGAGAAAGACATATATGACGCCGTCCAGTCGATATCCAAGATATTCACTTTTGATAGCCGATACCCAGTTGTGAGATTCCAAATATCTTCGCGCTGCACGGCGGGCATCCTGGAATTCGACACTGCCACGCCGATGGCCGGGCGGCAGAGGCTTTACACTATTCAGATCAGGGCTGGCATCATCCACGCTTGTTGTCACGGCTTCGACCCTCTGTTACCTCTGCTCCAGCTGCCCCAATCTAAGTGGCCCTGTTCTTTGTGATAGAGCGGTTACAGTATTCGACGGCAGAGCTAACTCAGCTCCATTTCTGGAGGTTGGGGTGGCTTTTTGCTCCTCCTCCATGGCGAGTTTTTTGTATCGCGCCGAGCATGCCAGCCCAAAGGCAAGTCCGCCAATTGCGCAACAGTTTCATCAAGCTCTACCACCTCGAACAAACCCACCAGAATTAGGTCATCGTGATCGATTTCAGCTTCATCGCCGTAAAATTGCCACGACTCATCATCGGCATCATGTGAAGCATAGGCAATCCAGCCGCCCCCGCTAAATATCTTCCGGGTTGATATAACGGCCAAATTCTTTGGGTCTTTGAATTTCCATTCGTCCATATCCTCACCTATTTATTTGATTTTTTCCTATTCTCAAACCTGGCGACGAGGCGCAGATTTTTATAGCTATTAGATCCTGGGTTTTTTGTCCGGTCTGCAGGTTTAATTGGATCTATATGATCGATTTGAGCTTCATTTTCGGGAGGAGTCACCCCCTTATTACTTTTCTTCCCCAAAACTAATTCTACGCCACTTTCATCAGAAATCAAACCCCCACCATTCATCCGCCTATTCTCCTCATGAATATTCGTTCTCTGCTTCTTTGTTGGCTCCTTGCCAGGTGCAACGTTGGGAGGATCTTCCAAATGCGAATATGGCCTTCTTATTTCGTCTGCCTTGCCAGTCGAGATCGGAATCTCTTCTTTAATGGCAGTCGGGACCGATTCCGGCCCACTATCCGGGACGATATCGGGTTTAGCAATGCTGGAGCGCCCGCCGAGCCTCGCCACCACCTGGCTGCCAACGGCACTCAGCCCTTCGGCAAGAATATTGCCGCCCGCCCCCAAGAGCGCCCCAATGCCCATATCGCGCACGATGTCCCGGCCGTTGAGCGCGGCGTCGACACCACCGAATACAGCGCCATCGGCAGCCATGCCGGCGCTTCGAGCGAAGAGACCTGGCAGGCCCTCCAGGGCTTCGGCTCCGAACTTTCCCGTGAAGGTAAGTCCCGCGCCTTGAAGGCCATGGCCGGTTGCGAAGGCGCCAAGCAGTTTCGCTGCCATGCCAGCCGACCCGGCACGATCCGCGGCATCCTCGCTTTCAGCTTGCTCGGCTGCCAGCAGCTCGCTGTAGCTCTTGGCGGAGAAGAGCCAGTTCAGTCCCGCGGCGAACTTGTCGGCCTGGTCGAATGTCGCGCCGTTGGCCGCGAGCCTGACGCTGTCGTTCACAGCCGCAATCGGCTTTTGCCACCATGAGCCAGCGTTAAACCGCACCCGTGCAGGATGCTGGGCCATCTCGATCAGGCCAGCCTCGAGGGCCTTTCCCTGGGCCTCCAGTTCCACCGACGTGATCTTCGGATTGTTTGCCGCGTTTTGGCGCAGACGATCCAGGGCTGACTGGAAAACCTGTCCGGCCAGGAGGAAGCGCGCCTCCGGGTCGCGCAGGGCCTTGAGGATTTCACTCAGTTCGACAATGCGCTGTTGCAGCGGCACGCTCTCATCGACGTATTTCGCGCCAAGGCTGTCCGAGAGCGCCTGGGGAACCGCCAAGACCCTGCGGAAGCCCATCTGCTGTTGCGCAGCCATGGTCCACGTGACTGCGGCCTGAAAATCCTGGGGCGCTGAGACCTTGCTCCAGTCCGGAGCGTTGTCGCGGAACAGTTGATTGACGTAAGCGACGGGATCGGCGTCCCGGACGGCCATGATCAACTGGGCCGCGCCGGCCTTTACTTCGTACCGTTCACGCTCTTCCGGCGAACCCTCGGGCCCAGGTTCGAGATCCCGAAGCTCGGCATGTATCGCCTGGTTCGACGCCGGATACAGGTCGGAGAACGTCTTGGCGACGTCGGTCGTTATCCGGAACTGATCGAAACGTTTCGAGCCCTGGTCGGCACCGTAGACGTTGACGAAATCCTGAGCTGTCGGCTCGTCCTCGGGGTACTTGCCCGTGGCGGCGATGACGGCCGGCGCGTTCTGCTCGGCAAGCATGACCCGCGCATTTGCACCGATCACCTGGGCTGCGGCGGCGTTGTTGGCCTGATCCTTCAGCGCTGCAACATCGCTTGGCTTCAGATAGGTTATGGCTTCGAGAGGTATGGCTGTTGGCCAAAACGCCTCCGCCTTGCTTTCGACCGGCGTCAACGTGCCCGCACCATTTGCATCTGGGTCATTTGAACTGCCCGAGCCGCCAACCGCCTCGGCGGTGTCGTCCTTCGTCCGATTTCCAGCCTGCGCCTGACCCAGCATCTGCGCGGCCCGCTTCGGATCCTTGGCGATCAGCGCCTCGAACCGGGCTTTGGCAGCGGTGCCGAACCAGTCCTTCACCTTCTGTTGCCTGATCCCCGGGTCGAGCCCCATCTTGTCGATGAGGTCGAGCCCTTGCCGGCGGGCCGCTTCGAAGGTGAGGTGATCGTCTGGGTCGCCGTTGCCGATGGCGATGGCGCTGGTCTTCAGCGCCGTGTCGACCTCGGCCTGCTCATAATCCTTGCGCTGCTGAAGCTGCCGTGCCGCCATGCGCAGCCCGCCGGTTTGACGCATCGCCTCTTTCTGCCCGGCGAAAGCGGCGCGCTGGCTCTCGGGCATGTTCGGCAAGGCAGCGGCAAACAGCTTGTCGAACAGCCCGGTCTTGACCACCCGGCCGGTGTAGGGATCGACCTGGCCGTACATGGCCTCATGCAGGCCGGAGCCGTCGGCCGGCGCGTTGGCCGTCACCTCGTCTTCCGCCTGCGCGATCTGGGCGCCGAACCGGCGGCGTGCCAGCTCTGCGTCGAACGCCTCCTGCTGGTCCTTCATCTGCTGGTAGCGCTCGGCGGCAGCGGAAAGGTGATCGCCAATCCCCTGCATGGCGCCGCCGATGGGCGATCCCTGGGGATATTGCGGCGCGTTGCCGGTATCGAGCCGGCGCTGCGCAATGGAAAGCGGGATGACGTGGACCATCTTAGTAGAGTCCCGAATAGCCGCCGGCCATGGCCGCGCTCGCCCTGGGCGAAAGTGTCGAACCGCCGAAGGTCACGGCCTTGGTCGGGTCGTAGATCTTGGAGAGTCCGCCAACCAGCGCGCCGCCGGCGTTGAAGATCGACGCCGTCACCGCCTGCTTGCCGGAGAAGCGCGAAATGGCGGCCTGGCTGTTGAGGTTGTTCTGCCGCAGCTTCGAGTTGTACTGGATCGCGTCGAGGTCGACCTGACCCTGCCTGGCGTTGGCGGCCAGCACCTCGGTCGGCGAGCCGGATATGCCGACGCCGGAGGCTCCGGCCTGGGCGCGCGCCTGGGCCTGCAGCAGGTCCTGCTTGTGGCGTTCCTGGCTCTGTTCGAAGGCGGAACTCTGCGCCTCGGCCTGCGCCTGCTGCTCATAGGCCTTGGCCTGATAGTCGGCCATTTGCTTCGACTGCTGGCCTTCGACCAGCGTGCCGCCAACCGACAGGGCGGTGCCCGCCAGTCCAAGAAGGGCAAGTGTGCACATGGTTCAGCCTCGTTCGCTCAGGGAGAGGGTGGCGGGAATGAATTTGCTTTTGACGCCGTCCACCGGCGCGCCGAGCGGCGGGCGCGGGTCGAGCGCGCCGCCGGGGCTGAGGAAGGACAGAAGCAGCCTGTCGGCCTGCAGCGCCGGCCGGCTGAGCCGGGCGGGTGCCGCCGCGCGCGGCCCGCTCATGGCGGTGCGGCGCGTGGTGGTCAGGTTCACCTTCAGCTCGCTGACGCGGCGGCGTCGAACAGGCCATTGGCGGTGGCGATGCCGCGGGCGAGCGCATCGGCCTCGAACAGTTCCTGGCGCAGCTGCTCGACCAGGCGCTGCACGCCGCGCCAGCGCTCGCCGAGCCTTGCCGCCTTGGCCTTGATCTCCTCGCCGAGCGCCGCGATGTCGGCGCGGGCCTCGCCGCGCGCGGCTTCCGCGCGGCGCTTGCCGGCGACGTCGATGGTTCTTTCCAGGAGCGCGATGGCGTCATTGCAGTCGTCGAGCGCGGCACGCGCGGCGGCCAGGTCGCCATCGCCGAAGACCGCGCGGTCCTCGGCTTCTGCCAGCGCGCTTTTGCGGACGAGCGCGTCGTTGAGGTCGGTGTCGAGCAAGGCGATGACGGCCGCGAATTCGGCAGCCGTGCGCGCCCTGCCGAGCATTTCGGCATGGGGGGATGTCATTGGGGGAGTGTCCTTGTGTGGAGTGTGGGCGGCGAAGCTGCCGATCTCCCCCCTCGAGGGCGAGATCGGCCGTCACCTTGGCCTTCGCCGGATCGACTAAGGCTCGGCGTCGAACACTGGCGTGAAGGCGCGGATCGTGCAGGGCGTCGGGTTGACGTGGCGGATGCGTACCTTGCCCTGCCCTTCCCAGCTGTCGTCGATCGGCACCTCGACATTGCCGGTGAACAGCGTTGCCCGCCCGTCGGGGGCGACGATCGAGGGCATGCGAACCGGTTCCCAGCGGCCCCGCATGAAGGACTGCACCTCAAGACCCGTCGTGTCGGTCTCGAGCAGCGACAGGATCGCTTTCGCCACCTTCTTGCGGCGGCCGATGATGGAGCCGTCCTTGCCGCCGACATCGAGCTCCAGCGTGTCGGCGCCCGCCGCATAGGTCAGGCCGAGCTGCCATTTGGCGCCGACCGAGCCGCCAGGCAGCGTCACGGTGCCGCCGCCGCTGACGATGAGCCCGCGATAGACCTTGCCGTCGGCCAGAACATCGACGGCCTGGCCGGCAAGATGCGCCGCACCGCCCACCGTGGCCACCGCGGCGCCCGTATAGGTCAGCCCGCAATCGACCTCGAAGGCGTCACCGATGGCGCCATATTCGAACGCCGCGGTCTTGATCTCGATATAGCGCCTGGTCACGCCGCCAATGGTGCGCTTGACGACCAGCCAGAGGTCGTCATTGCCGTCCTGGCCCGGCGTCACCGCGGCACTCTCGACGACCGCCCGGCCGGATCCGCTGAAAGCGCCGCCCAGGCGATGCCGGTGCATGCCCCTCACTTCCTGCGATGGCTGGTGCGTATAGCCGCCGAGCTCGCCATTATCGAGCGGGAACCACAGCAACGGGTCGGGATCGGTCTGGAAGGCAAGCTCGACCACGCCCTGCTTGGGAATATGCTCGGAAATCTGGCCGACATCGTCCGAGGTGAAGCGGCTCTGCGCCGTCTGCGTCAGCTCGGCGATTGATTTGCGCGAGCGCGTGACATAGAGAAACGACTGGCCGGCATCGACCGGGCGGATCCGGGCACAGCCGAAGGTGCGCGAGCGCCGGTTCTTGAACGAGGACGGCGTCAGCGCCTCGTCAATGCCGGAGCCCGAAAGCGCGCGCACGCCGCCCGACGTGCCGATCAGCAGCGCGCCGTCGGAATCGGCGATCCAGGCGATGTCGTTGGCTTGGCCGCCGCCGGCCTGGACGAACTCCAGAGCATCATCGTCCTTCTCGCCCAGGGCGAAATTGTCGAAGTCGCCGGTGGCCGAGGCGTAGACCGAGAACTTCCGGCTGAAGGCCAGGCGTTCCTCATAGAGCGAGCCGCTCTCGACATATTTGCCGGGCACGAAGGTGCCGAGCCGCCAGCGGGTGATCGGCGACAGGTCGGGCAGCGCATGGCCGTAAAGCCTTATCTGAACAACGGTACTGCTGCTGCGACCGGTAATCTTGGCCCAGCGCCAGACATTCTCACTCCCGAGAAGCCGGATGGACCGGCCAACATCCGACGTTTGAAACCCGGCGCCGTTGTTGATGCCGGCGGTCGATGAGGCTGTCAGATTGAATGGCGTCATCATATCGCCGTTCTCTGCCAACGCTATCTCGGCAATGCTGCTGTTCAAGGCGTCGACGCCACCACCACCAGAAAACGCAAACCTGTAATATTCGTAGGTGGTGCTGTTCTGGAAATCGTAGAAGCGCACCTCCGAGCCGGACCAGCCGGTCTGCCCTGCTCGGCCATCCAGGGCGACGTAGTTCAGGCCATCGTTTGACCCCGTAAGCGTCCACTGCGTCGGGGTGTCGCCGGTTGCCGCGACGTTGTTTGATGCCGCGATCCAGTATGCATTCACCGCCCTGCCCTGCCCCGCGGGGAATTGGTACTGGACGAACCCGCTGCTGAGGGTCGTGACCACGATTTCCTGAGCGATACTGCGATCGAACACCCTCCATGTGTTGGTGCCGGTGCCATCATCTGTAACGGTGCCGCTCGGGGCCGTGGCGGAGGTCATCTTGGGCGTGGCGTGGCCGGTGCTGGCCGGGGTCAGCGTGGTCGGGGTGGTGTTGATTTCCTCGTAGGGGCCGTCGAGAAACGCGAAGTCCGTCAGGGTCCACGCCGTGTGCGCGGTGCGCGTCAGAACCTTAGGCGGGTAGTCCTTGTGCACGATCCACATCTGGTCGGCAGACTGGACATAGGCGAGTTTGAAAAGGTCCGCCTCCAGATAGGGCGATGCGACCTCGACCGTGCCGACGCGCGCGCCATAGGCATAGACGCGGATGTAGAGGTCGCCGAATTCGAGCGCGTAGGCCTGGTCGGCCGAGAAGATGAACGGGATCAGACGCGTCTTCTTGGCCGATATCTTGGCCTCGCCGGCGAAATAGGTGCCGCCGCGCTTGCGGATGCCGCCATGCGGCAGCGTAACGAAGTTCTCGCATCGGGCCAGTGCGGCCCGATAGAAATCGAGCGAGGCGCGGGCGTGCAGGCGCGGCGAGATTTCGCCACGGGTGAATACATCCTGGACGGGATAGAGTGCGGTCATCGGCGCAGAACCCTCAAAGCATGTCGCCCAAAAGCATGCCCACGGGCCTGACCCGGGGTGTGAAGCGGTTTTGGGGAAACGACATGCGTAAGATCAAAGACGAAAGTCGCCGCGCTGGCTGGACCAGGAGGCGGAGTAGAACCGGCCGCCGCGCTGGATGGCGTTGGCGTTGAGCGCGGCGTCCATCGCCCGGTCATAGGCCGAGCGGGCAATGTCGATCATGCCGGACTTGTGGGTCAGTGGATGCGCGACCTTGATGGCAAGGGCGGCCACCAGCACCTCGGTGAACAGCGCGTCCCAGTCGTTGGGATCGGTGAGGTTGGCGACATAGCGGATGGTCAGCGGACCCCGCTGGTCGCAATAGATCAGACCCGCCTCCTGGCGCCACGAGATCGGCACGCCCTCCGGCTCGCCATTATGGGTCAAAGGCAGCGGCCGCAGGCAGTCGGTCGGCAATTCATAGGCGACGTTCAGGCTGCAAGCACTGCCGCCGGTATTCGACCCCACCACCGTGGTGCGCAGGATCGCGAAAACCCAGGCATATTTGGTCAATTCGGCTTCGCATGTCAGGTCGAAATGCAGGTTCAACAGGCGTGCCGCCTTGACGTCCTGATCGAGACTGTCGATCGGCGCCTCGTCGAGCACGGCCAGTGCCATATTGGCGATATCGAGCGGGGTGATGGCCATCGTGTCAGGCCTCCATTGGTTTACAGGTCGGCTAAGTCGCGACCCTTTGCGCGAAGGGACGCAGTCCAGATGAGATTGTGCGGGAGCGCGAACGCCCCCGCCCCTCGGCCCGATCAGGCCTCGGTCGTCTTCAGCGCGATGAAGGTCATGTTCTTGACGCTCGAGGCGGTGCGGTCCCAGTTCGCCGCCAGCGCCAGTTCGGCGTCGGTGGCGAATTCGCCGGCCGAGGAGGCGTCGAGGAAGCGCGTGCCGGGGACATGCGGCACGAAATGCCGGCGGCCCACCATTTCGGTGACGCCGCCGCCGTGGCCCTGACGCGGCTTGCGGTCGAACTCCAGCGGCCCGCCTTCGGTGTTGACCGGCAGCTCGTTCCACAGGATCGCCTTATCCTTGAACATGAAGGCGGTGTAGACGCCCGCGACCACCGGGATGTCGTCGTCGACGACGGCTCGCAGCCCCATGTAGTAGGGGATCAGCGGCCCGCCCTGCTCGGAGGACGGCACATAGTCGATGAGGTCGGCGAGCTTGAGCGCCTTCATCTGCTTGGAGTGCATCCAGATCGTCTTGAACTTGTCCGCGCGGTCACCCATCAGATAGGCGGCCTCGATGATGTCGGTGTCGACGATGGAGGCGCCCGTGGTGCGCACCAGGTCGCCGCCGTCATTGGCGACGTTGTCGGCGACCACGCCTTTCAGGATGCCCAGCAGGGTCAGCTTGTTGGCGCGCTGCCAGTACTCGGTCTGCCGCTTGACGATAAGCTTCTGCGGATCGTCGCCCGCCAGGATCGAGGTCAGGTCCGGAACGCCCCACGCCTGGGCGCGGACGTTGCGGGCGGCGACCTCGCGGCGCGAGCCGACCTTCTTCATCTCGATGGAATCGGCCGGATCATCATTGACCGGCTCGGACGGGTCGTTGCCGAGATCCTTCCAGCCGGGCATGTCGACGGAGCGGCCGCCCATCGACAGTTTCGAGGAGATCGCCGGGTCGGAAAACAGGATTCCGGCCTGGTAGATTTCGAGCGACTGCACATGTTCCTCGAAAGCGTATTGCGCATAGACGGACGGAACGATCGCGTCCGCGATGCGGGTGTAGGCATCTGCCATTTTTCTCTTCCTTCAGCTTGGGTTTGGCGGTGACGCCCCCTCACCCAGCCTTCGCTCGGCCGACCTCTCCCGGCGGGGAGAAGAGCTGAGGCGACGGTGCCGGCCGCTAAGCGGCCGGATGAGGGGGTTCGGATACGGCTGGCCCCTCAGAGGGGGTTGTTGGGCATCCAGAGGTCCGGATTCTCTCCGGCCTCGCGGGCCAGCCGCCTTGCGCGGGCGGGGTCGCTTTTGACGAGGGCTGAAATGGCCGTCAGGTTGCGTTCGCCGGTGGCGTTGCGCTTGAACGGATTGCCTCCGCTCGAACGTGCGCCGCCGTCGATCGTGTCTTCCCTGAACATCGCCTCGCCAATGGCGTGGAAGGCCTTGGCGATCTGCGGATCGGTCAGCGCCCCGTCAGGCAGAAGGATGCCCTTCGCCTTGTAGGCGTCGACCAGGCCGAGCTTCTTCATCGCCCGGTTGGCGACCTCGAGCTTCTGGCGAAAGCCGTCGCCGTCGGTCGGCCCCCAGTCCCGGACAAGGTCGTCATGAGTGGCTTCCACCGAACGAGCGAGCGCGATCTCCTGGGCTTTCGCCTGCTCGGCCATGTAGCCGACGAACTTGTCGTGATAGGCCTGTGCGATCTTCGGGCTTGCACCCGCTTCGACCGCCCAGGCCTTGGACGCATTGGCGAGCTCGTCCGAATAGGCGAAGTTTTCCGGCAGGCCTTCCGGCCTGCGGTAGGCGACGTTCTCGGACGAGGTGACCGGACGCATGGTCTCGGGCAGCCGGGCATGAAAACGCTCCCAGTCTTCCCGCGATGCGTCGGGGCCGGGAACGCGCAGGCTCTCACCCTGCTGCCGCTCCAGCTCCGCATAGGATGTGAAAACCCTGTCGAGGCTTTCAGGCCTGGTCCAGCCCTTGGTTTCAGCGAGCTTGCGGTTGCCTTCGGAAAGACCGTCAAACCAACTGTTCCCGGCGGCCGGGGCGGACCCGTTGTCCCCGTTGGCCGGTGGCCGTACTGGGTTGCCCGCCGGCTGCGCACGCGCCGCCACGGACCCGGCGTCTGCCAGATCTGTCATGTGATGTTCCTCTGAATGGTTTCGGATGGGTGAAATGCCGCCGCGCGTCAGCGAACCCATCGCTGGGCTTTTCGCCTGCCATGCGGATCGCTTCTCATCTCGCGAGAAGAGAGAATGCCCGCACGGGCGGGCAACTCAATCGGAAGCAGACGGCGTCACGGCTGCGACACGCGGCAGTCCGTCGGCCGGTCAGGGTCGAGTATCTTGCGCAGCTCTTTGATCTTCATGCACAAAGTGTTGGTGTAGTGCCTGAACTGATCCTGCTGGTCCGTGCTGAACCCTTGGGAAAATTCCGCGCGTTCCTTGTCGTCCAGCCGGGTATCCAGTTGCCCGACTATTCCAGCGATCTGATTTCGCTCGACGTCGCGGTTGGACAGCTGTTTGAGGTATTCCAGATAGCCTGCACCAGCGAACGCGACAAGGCTGAAGGCCATGAACATCACGATCAGATTGCGAGCTTCCGGTCGCGGCGCCGGCCGATTGAGTTCGGCTTTCAACATCGCGGCGGTATAGCCGAGAATCAGAACGCCGATGCTTATGGCCCCGTATTTCAGAAAACCCATCGCTGCGTCCATGTTGCCCTCCCATGACGATCAGCTCAATATCCTCGCATGGACATCATACCATTATTCTTGCCGACAGCCAATTACGCTCGACATTTAGCTTTGCATCTTGGAAAATCGAAACAAATTGAACAAATAATCTTTGAATTCCTTGATATTTCTGCTTCGGTGTGGCGCCCACGCCAAGATGACTTCCAGAACGCCAGCAACTCGGAGTCCCGGGCAAGTCCCGGCGCTCGCCCGCCACCACGCGCCCTAGGCATTGTCGCCCCAGTTCTCCCAAAGCAGCGTGATCGTGCCGGTCACCGCGATCGTCCCATCGGCATCGATATCCGTGCCGGTGGCGAAGGCCAGGTTGAGATAGAGATCGACCGGCGTCGCCGTCCCGTCCAGCGTCGCCGCGGCGGCGATGTCGGCGGTCGAGGCGGTGGAGAGTGCCGCACCCGCGCCATCCAGCGCGCGTGCCGTCGAGGCGAGCACATTGACCATGGTTCCGGCCAGCGCCGCGCTCGACGCGGCCGCCGAACCGAGCGACCAGGTCAGTGCCGCATTGTCGTTGATGGTGGAGGCGCGGGTGGTCGGCACCGAGAACTGCAACCGCGCCGTGCCGCCCTTGATGCGCACCTTGCCGTCGGTGAAGTCGAAGATCTTCTGGCTGGAATAGGCCAGCGCGTCGGTGATCGGCACCTGCATGCCGGCGAAGGTGAACACGGTGCGGAAAGCGCCGCCCTGCCCCGTGGTCACGGCCTTCAGGCCGAGTTTTGGCGGGGCAAGGCCGGCCTCGCGGGCGGCGGCACGGACGAACGTCCGGGGAAGACCTCGGGTCATGGCATTTCTCCATTGTTTCGGTAAGACGAGCAGATGCGCGCAGCGCGCGAGAAGAGCCGGGCCCGGCTTCGGCCGAGCCGCCAACGGCTGAATCATTCTGACAAGGACGGGAGCTAGCGCCTTGTTCGAAAGAGGTGTTTTGGCCTCCCGGTCCATCAAGGCCCGAGAAACCATGTCTTATATCGTGAGCGTCCGTGCCCCCGTTCCGCCGCAATGCGGCCGCACGGGACGATCGATAGGGATTTCAGACCTTTAAGGGAGACCTCGCATGACCTTTCACAAAGCCATGGCCGCCGTCCTGATGACCGCGGCACTTGCCGGCTGTCAGTCGCAGACCGAAGGCCAGCAGCGCGCCACCACCGGTGCCCTGATCGGCGGCGCCGGCGGCGCGCTCGTCGGCCAGGCAATCGGCGGCAACACCAAGAGCACGGTCATCGGGGCGGCCAGTGGCGCCCTGCTCGGCGCCGTCGTCGGCTCCGCCACCACCCCTCAGCGCCGCGGCGAAGAGATGTGCCGCTACCAGGACCGCTACGGCCGCATCTACACCGCGCCCTGCGACGACCGCTACTACAACGGCAATTATTGACCCCCAGCTCCCTTCTCCCCGTTCACGGGGAGAAGGTCCCGGCAGGGGGATGAGGGGGCAGCGCCAAGACCTGAAAAGCTGGCACTGCCCTTACCCCCCGGAGCATTTCGACGCTATCGTCTCCTCTCCAAGGGGGTGACGATGCGGCTTCTGATAGCCTCACTGCTGGTTGCCTGTTCGGTCTGCGCACAGGCCAAGGAAGCCATCGACATTGACCAGATCAGAGGTTGCCTGGCCTTGCCGGTTGCCGCCGTCGACAATCACATCAAAGCCATGTTCGAAGTGACCCTGGACAAGGCCGGCAAGGTCAAGTCGGTCACCGTCGTGTCCTAGAGCCGCATTCCGAAGCGGCCGCACAAGATATAGTTGTCGCCGATGAAACCTTCGCCGCCATTATGCTCTTTGAGGAAGTCGGCGTAGTCCTTGGCCGGAAAATTCCGGCGCCATTGCCGCAGCGCTTGCTACAACCATCATCGCGCGATAGCTTACAGAACACAATTTAAGAGGGTACCTTGCGATCGCTCATTCCCGCCGCAGTTGTCGCTCGAAGAGCTGACGCCATAAGGGCAGTTGGCTTTGCTTTTGGCTTCTTGATGCTGTCAGCAGCGCTTGCGGCCGCCGAAGAACCCATCAAATGGACGGTTTCCATCAGCGGCGGAAGCAAAATCGAGATTCCTGTTTTCTTTGCAAAGGGCGATGGTCGATTGCTTGGTGGCTTTGCCGATAACCACGGTCAAACCTTCGATCCAATTGGGTATCCCGATGCCGAGCTCCGACAGTACCGAGCCGGTGACAACAAAATGAGCCCGTTCGAGTATCTCAAGCAGGCAATCGTCGGTGATGCCGACAAAGTGACATATAAACTAGACAGACCATCGCTCGCTGCGGTGTCCGGCACCTCAGCGGATGGCAAGGCAATTTTCTACGGCATGTGCCAGAAACGCCGTACCATCACCTGTTTCGATATGGTCTGGAACAAGAAGGATCAGGCGACATTTGGGCCAATCGCCGAGCGCATCGCCCGATCATTCCGCAAGAATCGGTGATCCGTGGACCTCCTTTTCGAAGTCCAAAAAACCGCCTCACCGCACTTCCTTCAGATAAGGCCGAAGCTTCTTGGCGTAGGCTGTCACGTTCGCGGGTTTTGTCAGATCGATTTTTTTGGAACTGCTGGAGCGCGCTGCTGCCCGTATGGAGTCAAAGGACCTCGCCAGCGGCACTACCACGCCGCGGCCAGACTCAGAGGCTCGCCTGATTGAAGGATATGTCGGCGGGTCAGTGCTCCCCTCTGTCCTGCCGGACATCTCCCCCACGAGGGGGGAGATCGCAGCCTCACCGACGCGGCCTACCCCTCCGCCCGCGCCGCCTTCTCCAGCGCCGCCAGTTGCGCCTCGTCCAGGGTCAGGAACCCCATGATGTGCTGCACCACCTCGGCACGCGCATTGCTGAGCGCGCTGTGCAATTCGAAGCCTTCGGGTGTCCGGGTCCGCGCCATCCACTCGCCGTAGGACGGCCGCCGGTAGTAGCCGACGGTCGCCGCCAGGTCGGCCAGCACCATCTCGCCGTCCTCGCCGGAGAAGACGCGCAGGTACGCCTTGGTCAGCGCGTCCCGCGCCCTGGCCGGGCCGCCGGCCTGGCCGGCGCGGGCGAAACGTTTTCCGCTCATGCGCCGCCTCCCGCCGGCGCCTGGCTACCAGCTGTGCCACTCTGGACGTCACCCGCGCCCTGCAGCATGCCTTGCAGGCCATCGAGCAGGCCGCTGTCGCGCGCCTGCACCGCCGCCGGCACCGCATCCTTGGCCGCCTTGCCCGCACTGGCGATCGCCGCCATGCCGGCCTGCGCGGTTTGAGCCTTGGCGCGCGCGTCGCGCAGACCCTCGACCTCCTCCTTGCGCCGAAAGATGCGCTGGGGGCTGCGGCCGGCGCTCTGCACGATCTTGATCGCCTCGTCGCTGTCGATATTGTCCATGACGCCCGGATCGAACTGCGCCATCTGCATGGCCGTCGTCACCACCTGGATGGTGTCGCGCGCCTCGGCCGAGCGGCGCAGCACGTCGAGCGGGCCGGTGAAGGTCGGCCGCAGCGTCTTGCCGGCCAGGCTTTCCGGCGGCACGAAGCGGCTGTCCTCGTCGTAGAGCCCCTTGTCGACGAGAATGCCGAGCTCGCGGTCGAGATTGGCGGCGAAGCCCGCCTGGATGATCGACCCGGAAGGCCCGAGCAGCGCGCCTTTCTCTTCCTGGCGGATCAGCGCTTCGGTCGCCGTCATCTGCGGGTTCTGCACCAGCGTCTGGAACAGGTTGACGAACATCATGTCGCGGATCTCGTCGGCGCGGCTCTGGGCGTAGTTGAAGGCATAGGTCGGGTTCTGCCCGGTGGTGATGGGCGCAATCAGCGGCCGGCCATTGTCGTCGATCAGCCCGGGATAATTCTCGCCGGGATTGAGCACCGGCACGTAGTCGAGCCTGGCCTTCGAGGCGGTCGCCGGATCGGTGATCTGCTGCAGCGCGCGCAGCCCGGAGCGGCGCACGGCGTTTTCCTCGCGCACCGTGGTCAGCGCCTCGATGGCGGGCGAGATGCCATAGGGGTCGCCCTCGTAGCGGCGCCAGTTGAAGGTCGACACCGGAAAGGAGCGGAAACCGCTTTCCCTGGCGATTTCCTCCTCGTCCTCGATGACGTGGTAGGAGGCGAACGCCGTGTCGAGATATTGGTACTGGTCGCCCAGCCGATACATCTTGCGCTCGTCGCGCGGCTGGATGCACTGCACCAGCGAGATCCTGGTTTCGCATTTGACCGGATCGTCGACCAGCGCCTTGATGCGCGCCGGCAGCTTTTCATAGCCCAGCAGCTGCGCCGCCTGCCGCGCCGTGCGCTCGTAGCGGCGATGGAAGATGTCGACCTGGCCCCAGCGGTTGCGACTGAGATACCCCTCGACCACCGGGATCGAGGCATAGTGGATCAGCGTGTTGCCGAACCCTTCCTCGGCATAGAGATAGGCCGGGCCGTAGCGCACGACATTGCGCAGGCAGGCTTGCGTGGCGGGGACAAAGTTCGAATTGGCGGAGTAGCGCAGCGAGAACAGGAAATCGCGCAGGGCTTCCGCCCATTCCTTCTCCTCGTCGGTCTCCTCGTCATTCATCGCCGCCGTCGACAGCCCATGCCATTTCTCCGACTGCGGGATGATCAGGCTTTCCAGGCCCGCGGCCAGGCGATTGGCGGCCGAGTTGATGGTGTTGGCGTAGACGCGGCTGCCGCGCCGCTCCTGTCGCTCGGCCTGCGAGTCCGGCCCGCCGCTTCGGCGCCCGCTCCAGACATCGGGCGCGTCGGGGTCGCAGAACTCCGCCACCTGCTCCCAAACGGCCTCATACTGGCTGCGCTCGGTCTCGAGCTCGGACTGGCGGGAAAGGATATCGCGGGCGCGCGAATCGGTCATGGGATGGCCTCGCTGGGATGTGGGATCGGGTTGATAGGGCGCGCGGCGCCTGAGCTGCGGATCTGCCAGAAGAGGGCGGGGATCGGCTGTGCCGTCATCTTTTGCCCACTTGCCTGGGCTACGCTGTTCTCACGGCGGGCTTTGGAGGAGGTCGATCTGATGACGACAAGCCTTGCCGGCACCCTGAAAAACCGTGGCAAACAGGTGGCCAAACGCCTGCTTGGCTATGATTCCCGCAACTGGCTGCGCATACGCCAGATCGAGGCGTTCACCCTCTTTCTCGAAGCCGGCAACCGCAAGGCCTCCGACGTCATCGAGATCTCGCCGGGCTGGAACCGCACCTGGCGGGCAATGTGCCCCAACTATCGGTCCGTCGACTTCCCCGACTTCGACATCTGCAGGGACCGCACCGAGGAACAGTATTCGATCGTCATCGCCGACCAGGTGCTGGAACATGTCCAGCGGCCGCACGCGGCGGTGGAAAACATCCACGCCATGACCAGGCCCGGCGGCTGGGCGATGGTGGCGACACCCTTCCTGTTCCGGGTCCATGCCCGGCCGCATGACTACAACAGATGGACGCCCGCCGGCCTCAAGCAGCTGATGGTCGAGGGCGGCTTTGCCGAAGCCAATGTCAAGGTCCATGGCTGGGGCAACAAGGCCTGCGCCAAGGCCCATATCGGCGGCCCCGTGCGCGCCTACGGTCTGTGGCGCGACTTGAGCAATGACGAGGAATACCCGCTGATGGTCTGGGCGTTTGCCAAGAAGGGTGAGGCGCGCCCCGCGTAGCGGATGCAAGGCCAATTGCTTGGCCTTGCGACAAACGCCCGAAGCAACAGCGAAGGGCGGGAAGCTGCCCAATCTCCCGCTTGAGGGAAGGTTACCGCCGCTTCTTCACCAGCCGCGCATGCCGGCGCCAGTACCACCAGTCCAGCACGCGCCGGCGAAAGCTGCGTTTCATCGCGGTCATGGTCAGAGCCCCAGGAGCACGCGGCGCTGGCCGGTGAGGCTCGACGGCGCGAGGTCGGTCTTGATGGTGCCCTGCGTGCCCTGGCGCTGTTCGAGCTCAGCCCGCAAGGCCGCCTCGCGCGCCCGCACATCCTTGTCCTGCACGGTCGGCGCCGGCGGCAGCGGCTTCAGTTCCGGCGGTTTTTGAAACAGACACATGGTTCCAGCCTTCTCTTGTCCAGTCGTAGAGGAAGAAATCTTCGCCGTTCCTGCCGTAGCCCGGCAGCAGGCAGCGTTGCGTGGCGCCGAGCAGGGCAAGCCAGCGCAGCGCCAGCCCATTGGCGGCCAGCGCGCGCGCCTCGACCCGCCAGGCGCCTTGCGCCGCGACCTGGCGGGCCAGCACGGCGTGAAAGAATTCGGTGATCCCCGGCACGCAGCGCTTCATGCGGCGCGTGCCCCAGCTCCAGGCGATCCACAGCCCGCTTCGCTGCTCGGCCGCGCCGAAGCCGGCCTCCGGATTGCCGTCGAGCTCGGCGACATAGGCAAACCCCTGCAGCGCGGCGAGCGCCAAGAGCGCCGGCGACCAATGGTCGAGCTGGCAGTCGATCTCGGCTCGGTCCTCGGGGCGCAGGTTCGCGGCGATGTAGGAGAGATCGCGCAAAGTGGCGCGGACGATGCGGACGGGCATGGATGGACTTTCCTCCGCGGGCAGCGAACCCATCGTCAGGCGAGAAGCGCCGGCGATCCCAGCGTCGTCATTCAGGCAAAGCAAGGAGCGAAGCGAGGCGGCGCAGCCCAAGGAAGCCATTGCGAGACATCAAGGCGTTGCGAGGATGCGCAGGCGCCGCAATCCTTGGCAATCATCGCGGCGTGTACGCGCACGACCACCGCGCAAAAAACAAAACCCGCCTCAAGGGCGGGTCATTGGCGCAAATCAGCACCATGGATAAAAATGTACCATCGCTGCCCTCACGTCGTCAAGGAAAACATTCCTAGCTATGTACGCAACAGAGTGCACAGCATTGCTGGAAACATGGCAGGGAGCGCCTGCCCAGCCCGTTCTTCCAAGACGCAAACGAAGCCCGCATCCACCTTGAGGCGCAGCGTTGGCCGCATGGCCCGAACTGCCCGCGTTGCGGCAACGCTCGGGTCGACCACATTTCCAAAATGGAAGGCAAGGCTCATGTCCCGGCCTGTACACGGCGCCTACGATCACCGACACTGAACGCGATGACCGGTTGCTCGCCATGATCGAAGGCAAACGCCTTACCTATCGGCGGATTGGTGAAACCGGTATCGCTTAAGCAGAAGCGAGAAGGATAATGGAAGCGTACGTGCCGATCGAATTGCCGCAACCGTGAGCCCTATCTCTTAAGCTCCGGCAAGATCTTCTCGTCGAGGAATTTGAGCCGGCTCGCCAGCATCTCGGCGTTGGCGGGAGTCGCATCGACATTGACTGGCATCAATTTCGCCACGGACTTCCCCCGGCGTGCAGCTTCGACCCAATCCTCAAGGGCGCCGATATAGCCATCCAGCGCCTCAAACGGGGTCCTGGTGTCGTCGGCCGGGATATATGTCGGCGGCACATCGCCCACGATCACCCAAATCCAGCCCGGCACCTCTGGCCTTCCCGGCTCAATCTCAAACAAGAAAATATAGATAATGCCTTCGGCGCCATATCCGAGATACTCGCCCTTGATGGACAACACCCAATCATAGAATTCAAGGTGTTTGCGAGCCTCGACGCGGGCAGAGTCGAGTTCGTTCTCGCCTGTGCTGACATCCGCTGGCGGTAACCGCATAACATTCGCCAGATCTGGCTTGGCTCCATTCACCATGACAAGCTCCCTTTCCAATTTCCCAATCTTTGTCTGGTCCACCGCTCGAAGTCTCGAGCGTCCATGTGGTGCTTCATATGATCAGCCCGAGTGCGAGGTCTGATGTTTGATACGTGATCCGGCCCACCATCGGCCAGTGGAATCTCATGGGACACATCCATGTTTCGGCCTGTGGCGGGATCCTTGGGCCAAGGCTGGCCATGCAGCCGTTCCCATTCCTTACGCAGAGCCTTGTTGGTGGTGTACCGCCCCCGATGAATCCAGCTAAAGCCACCTGTTTCAACGCCTTCGGCGGCAATATCCGCAGTGCCGCTGGAATTGCCGACGTTGGCGCCCTGTAATCGTGTGTCGCCAACGTCGCCGAAAACCGGAGGCGCAGCTTCCGAGCTGGCAATGGCTGCCTCATCGACGGAACGCCCGCCGAGCCTCGCCACCACCTGGCTGCCAACGGCACTCAGCCCTTCGGCAAGAACATTGCCGCCCGCCCCCAAGAGCGCCCCAATGCCCATATCGCGCACGATGTCCCGGCCGTTGAGCGCGGCGTCGACACCACCGAATACAGCGCCATCGGCAGCCATGCCGGCGCTTCGAGCGAAGAGACCTGGCAGGCCCTCCAGGGCTTCGGCTCCGAACTTTCCCGTGAAGGTAAGTCCCGCGCCTTGAAGGCCATGGCCGGTTGCGAAGGCGCCAAGCAGTTTCGCTGCCATGCCAGCCGACCCGGCACGATCCGCGGCATCCTCGCTTTCAGCTTGCTCGGCTGCCAGCAGCTCGCTGTAGCTCTTGGCGGAGAAGAGCCAGTTCAGTCCCGCAGCGAACTTGTCGGCCTGGTCGAATGTCGCGCCGTTGGCCGCGAGCCTGACGCTGTCGTTCACAGCCGCAATCGGCTTTTGCCACCATGAGCCAGCGTTAAACCGCACCCGTGCAGGATGCTGGGCCATCTCGATCAGGCCAGCCTCGAGGGCCTTTCCCTGGGCCTCCAGTTCCACCGACGTGATCTTCGGATTGTTTGCCGCGTTTTGGCGCAGACGATCCAGGGCTGACTGGAAAACCTGTCCGGCCAGGAGGAAGCGCGCCTCCGGGTCGCGCAGGGCCTTGAGGATTTCACTCAGTTCGACAATGCGCTGTTGCAGCGGCACGCTCTCATCGACGTATTTCGCGCCAAGGCTGTCCGAGAGCGCCTGGGGAACCGCCAA
>NZ_PNOT02000291.1 GCF_002879535.1 Mesorhizobium intechi | reverse complement strand
GCCCGACGATCCGGACACCGGCGAGAGGACATAGCGCCGGCACCGGCCTGAGATCAAAGATCCGTCACTTGGACAGATCTTCCAGCGGCATCGATATTTCGGCGAACACGCCTTCCGGCCGGAATTCATGGGTCACTTCGCTTGAAATGACCTTGGCCAGGCTGCGGCGGATCAGGATGGAGCCGAAGCCGTGGCGCTCCGGCGGGGCGACTTCAGGGCCGCCGCTTTCGCGCCAGGTCAGCACCAGCCGGCGGTTGCCCTTCCTGCCTTGCGTCTTCCAGTCGAGGTCGACCTTGCCCGATGCAATCGACAGCGATCCGTGTTGCAGAGCGTTGCTGGCCAGTTCGTGCAGGATAAGCCCGAGCCCGACGGCCTGATCCGGCGACAGCAAGAGATCGGTGCCGGAGATCGTGATGCGGGGCTGGTCCCCGGTGTCAAACGGCCTGATCTCGATCTGGACGAGTTCGCGGATGCCGATGCCGCGCCACTCGCGGTCGGACAAAAGGTTGTGGGCGATGCCCAGCGCCTGAAGCCGGGCGCCGAAGGCTTCGAGGAATTCGCTTGGCTGGCGGGCATGACGCACGGTCTGCGTCGCCAGCGCCTGGACGGTCGCCAGCGTGTTCTTGACGCGGTGGTTGAGTTCGCGCAGCAGAAGCCGCTGCCGCTCGTCGCCGAGCTTGCGTTCGGAGATGTCGTAGTTGACGCCGAAGATGAGCGTCGGCTTGCCGTCGCCGTCGCGCTCGACGACGCGGCCGCGCGTGGCCACCCAGCGCGGCGGATGAAAGCCTTTCACCCGGTATTCGCCGAAATAGTCGTCGCTGCCGGACAGGGCATCGCGAAAGCGGGTTTCGGTCTGGTAGACATCGCGCGGATCGATGGCGGTCAGGATGTCGCGCGCCCGTAGCCGGGTGGAGCGCGGCAGGTTGAACAGTTCCGACAGACGGACATCGCATTCGATCATGTCGGTGCGGATGTCCCATGCCCAGCTGGCGAGCGAAGCGGCATCGAGCGCGATGGCGCGCCGCTTTTCCTCGCGCGCCAGGGCTGCCTCGGCCATGGCGCCGCTGCGGGTGGCGTCCTTCAAGGTGAACAGGCTGGCGGCGAGGCTGGCCAGTGTCTTCAGTTGGGCGAGCTTGGCCCCGGAGGGATAGGCATGCGGTTTGCGGTCGAGCACGCACAACGTGCCGATCCTGGCGCCTGACACCACCATCGGCGCGCCGGCATAAAAGCGCACATGATGTTTGCCGGTGACCAGCGGGTTGGCTCTGAAACGCGGGTCGGTCGCTGCGTCCGTCACCACCATAGGCTCGTCGCCGGCGGCGATGGCATGGGCGCAGAAAGAGATGTCCGTCGCGGTTTCCGTCTCGTCGAGACCAAAGCACGACTTGAACCATTGCCGCTCGATATCGACGAGCGTGACAAGGGCGGTGGGCGCCTGCATTACGGCCGCGGCAAGGCTGGTGATGCGGTCGAAATC
This sequence comes from Mesorhizobium intechi, assembly GCF_002879535.1. Classification (GTDB taxonomy): domain Bacteria; phylum Pseudomonadota; class Alphaproteobacteria; order Rhizobiales; family Rhizobiaceae; genus Mesorhizobium; species Mesorhizobium intechi. The sequence goes on along the minus strand of NZ_PNOT02000291.1, from coordinate 2,286 downwards.
CGGGTCAGCCGCCGTGTCGAACATCTCCAGCCCGTGCAGCACGGCCAGCCGCTCTTCGGCATTGACCGCGAGCGCCACCCCGGCCGGCAGGCTCGCTGGAAATGCCGATGCCGGTCTTGGCCGTCCTGCCGACGCATCGGCCCGCGACAAGCCTGCCTCCCGGAACCATCCTAGCGAGGAACCGTTACCCGACCGTGATTTGCCGAGTGCGCCAACGGGCGCATGGCGAAACAAGGACCGGCCATGACCAAGATCATTTCCGAGGACAAAGCGCGGCAGGGGCGGTGGGGCTGGCACGGCCTGCGCATCCTGATCGCCGCGCTGCTTCTGGCCTTTGCGGCCTGGGGCATCGCCGAAATATATGGCGAAGTCGTCAAGACACCGGCGACGCAGCAAGGAAGCGCGCCGAGCGGCTAGATTTTCGGCCGTCGTTGGAGATCGCATCAGGCGGCCTTTGCCTGGCCGATGCTGGCCGGTACCAGAACATTCAGCGCGCCGGGCCGGATTTCGATCGTCGTCTCACGCTCGAGCTTGACCAGTTCGCCATCCATGACGGCGCGGAACTTTCTGCTGCCGGTATGGATTTTCAGGACGGTGCGGTCAGCCTGGTGGATCTCGACATGTTCGTTCTCGCGCCATTTTCCGCGCGCCACGTTGAAAAGGAATTTCATCAGTTCGGCGCGCTGTTGCGCCACCGTGACATAGATGCCGAGCACGCCGCCCGAAGGATTGTCCGCATAGGGCAGATGGCCTTCACCAAACAGGTTGTTGGTGACGCCGATGCCTGTGATGCGGGCCATCATCTCGGCCTTGCCGATAGTGAGCGTGACGTTCATCGCCGGCGGGTTCTTGATTGTCGCCCATGCCGCCTTGGCCGAAGCGCCGATCTTGCCCAGGCGCGAGCCGAATTCCATTCCCTGACGCAGTTGCACCATCTTCGCATGCATGCCGATCGAGAATTGATGAACGAAGGGACGGCCATTGGCGGCGGCCATGTCGACGGCGATGATCTCACCGTCGGCGAAGGATTTCAGCGCGGCATCGAGCGACTGCGGAATGCCGAGGCCACGCGCGAACAGGTTCATGGTCCCGGCCGGCAAGATGGCAAGCGCCTGTTTCTTGCCCATCAGCCTCGCGGCCGCCGCTGAAATGGTCCCGTCGCCGCCACCCGCCAGCACGACATCGACGGCACGGCGCGAGGCGGCGCTGTCGAGGCTCTCCACGACGTCCTTGCCAGCAACCACATCGATGCTCAGCGTATGGCCTGCCGTTTCCAGCGTCTGGCGCATCCTGTCAGAGAAGGCGGCGAGGTCGGTGGTGCGCAAGGTGCCGCCATCCCGGTTCAGCACCGCTGCAAATTTCATGCCCCGCTCCGTTATGTCAGACCAAAACGGGCCAGGACGAACCCAGCCGAAGGCTGAAACGTTGCGGTGCAGGAAAGGTTCCGCTGGAACCGCGCAATTCGACGCGTGTTCATTAGCTTCGGCGCAACTATTGCGTGTTTTCCAACGCGAAATCCACGCCGTTTTGTCGGAACAACGTCATGGTCACGACGTTGTGAACCCGTGGAGATGCCGCGCCCGATCTTCTCCAGCGACGGTTCAATCGGGCGCGGCGTGCATGAAATTACGCACCAGGAGAGACTATCATGATACGCACCCTTTTAGCCACGACCGCACTCGCAACGTTGATCGCGACCGGCGCGTTAGCGCAGAGCACGACGACCCCCGCACCTGCCTCACCGTCCGTTCAGGAACCGGCCGCGGCCGCTCCCGTGGCGCGCGCCGAAGGCAGCATCGTCACCAACATCATTGGCGAATCCGTCTATAACGGCACCAGCGACAACGCCGAGAACATCGGCAAGGTCACCGATGTCGTCTTCGACAAGGACGGCATGGCCAAGTCCGTCGTCATCGGCGTCGGCGGCTTTCTGGGCGTCGGTGCGAAGAATGTAGCCTTTGACTATGACAAGCTGCAATGGGCCGAAAAGAACGGCGACCGCTGGCTGGTGGCCCAGACAAGCAAGGACGAACTGAAGGCGCATCCGGATTTCGACAGCAAGCCCTACGGGCCAGCGCCTGCTCCTGCGACTTCCACGGACGCGGCAGCCCCGAAAGCACCTGCGACGACGGACACCGCACAGGCTCCCGCAGCCGCTCCGGCCGAGCCGGTGAAGCGCGCCGACGGCAACCTAGCCACCAACATCATTGGTGAGACTGTCTACAACGGCACGGGCGACGACGCGCAGAACATCGGCAGCGTCAACGACATCGTGCTGTCCAAGGA
>NZ_PNOT02000387.1 GCF_002879535.1 Mesorhizobium intechi | reverse complement strand
CTATATGCCCGCTCATTCCACACACGGACTTTGGTGTCTGCCCGGGAGAAATCCGGCTGAAACCTCCGGTGGCGTTCGAGGACTTCGTCCAAAAATGCCTGTGTCCGTGGAGGCTAACCGGAAAGGAAAATGAGAATGGCTCTGCCTGATTTCAGCATGCGCCAGCTTTTGGAAGCTGGTATTCACTTCGGCCACCAGACCCACCGCTGGAACCCGAAGATGGCGCCCTACATCTATGGCGCCCGCAACAACATCCACATCATCGACCTCTCGCAGACGGTGCCTTTGCTGCACCAGGCTCTGAAGCAGGTTTCCGACACCGTCGCCAAGGGCGGCCGCGTGCTGTTCGTCGGCACCAAGCGCCAGGCGTCTGACATCGTCGCCGATGCGGCGCAACGTTCGGCTCAGTACTATGTCAATTCGCGTTGGCTCGGCGGCATGCTGACCAACTGGAAGACGATCTCGAATTCGATCCAGCGCCTGCGCAAGCTCGACGAGATGCTGGCCGGCGAGGCCCAGGGCCTCACCAAGAAGGAGCGCCTGAACCTCGACCGCGAGCGCGAGAAGCTCGACAAGGCTCTGGGCGGCATCAAGGACATGGGCTCGACGCCTGACCTGATGTTCGTGATCGACACCAACAAGGAAGCGATCGCCATCCTCGAGGCCAAGCGCCTCGGCATCCCGGTCGTTGCCATCATCGATTCGAACTGCGATCCGGACAAGATCGACTTTCCGATCCCCGGCAATGACGACGCGGCCCGCGCCATCCAGCTCTATTGCGACCTGATCGCCAAGGCTGCGATCGACGGCATCGCCCGTCAGCAGGGCGCGCTCGGCGTCGATATCGGCGCGTCGGTTGAAGCCCCGGTCGAGCCGGCGCTCGATCCGGCTCCGTCGACCGAGACCCCTCAGGCGTAAAACGGCGAAGGCCGGTTCCGGCCTTCATCTTTCTAATAATTTGGCACGCTAAACGGACGCATCATCGAGTACCGGTGGTGCGTCGGTGCATTTAAAACAAAGAGGCGACAATGAGCATTTCGGCTGCACAGGTCAAAGAACTCCGCGACTTGACCGGCGCGGGCATGATGGACTGCAAGGCGGCGTTGAACGAGACCAACGGCAACATGGAAGAAGCCGTCGACTGGCTGCGCAAGAAGGGCATCTCCAAGGCTGACAAGAAGGCCGGCCGCACCGCGGCCGAGGGTCTGATCGGCGTTGATGCCGGTGTGCGCGAAGCTGCCGTCGTCGAGGTCAATTCCGAGACCGACTTCGTCGCCCGCAATGCCGCGTTCCAGGAGATCGTCGCCAAAGTTGCCAAGGTTGCTCTCGCCTATGGCGCGACGGAAGCCGTGGCTGCCGCGAAGTATCCGGGTTCCGACAAGTCGGTCACCGACACCATCAAGGATGCCGTCGGCACCATTGGCGAGAATCTGGGCTTCCGCCGCTCGGCCAAGCTGACGGTCCCGCACGGCGCCGTTGCGACTTATGTCCACAACGCGGTTGCCGACGGCCTCGGCAAGCTCGGCGTGCTGGTTGCGATCGAAACCACCGGCAATGAGCATGCCGCCAACGCCTTTGGCCGTCAGGTCGCCATGCATGTCGCCGCCACCAACCCGATGGCGTTGACGGCGGAGCAGATAGATCCGGCAGCGGTCGAGCGCGAGAAGGCGATCTTTTCCGATCAGGCGCGCCAGTCCGGCAAGCCGGAAGCGATCATCGAAAAGATGGTCGAGGGCCGCATGCGCAAGTTCTACGAGGAAGTCGTGCTCTTGAAGCAGGCCTTCGTGCTCAATCCCGACATCACCGTTGAGAAGGCGCTGAAGGATGCCGAGAAGGAAATCGGCGCGCCGGCCAAGATCACGGCCTATCTGCGCTTCGCACTCGGCGAGGGCATCGAGAAGGAAGAGACCGATTTCGCGGCGGAAGTCGCGGCGGCGGTCAAGAAGTAAACTTCCTACTGCTTTATTTCGAAAGCGTTTTTCGGCCGGATGTCCGCAGGGATGTCCGGC
>NZ_PNOT02000234.1 GCF_002879535.1 Mesorhizobium intechi | reverse complement strand
ACAGCGGCGTCGCCGCCGTCGCGATCGTCAGGAGGATGTTGACGGTGATGTCCATCAGCGGGCTTCCTTCAACTTCGGTGCAGCGTCGAGCTTTGCCGCGCCTTCTTGTTTCGTCAGCGCCAGGCCGATCAGGCGGATGCGGTAGTGGATCAGCGTGTCGCAGCCGAGCACGAAGAACAAAAGCATGCCCTGGAAGACCCGCGCCACCTTGTCGGAAATGCCGAGCGCGCTTTGCACCGCCTCGCCGCCGAGATAGGTCAGCGCCAGAACCAGGCCCGCCGCGATGATGCCGAGCGGATTGAGGCGGCCGAGGAACGCCACGATGATGGCGGTGAAGCCGTATCCGGGCGAAATCACCGGTTGCAATTGCCCGATGGCGCCGGAGACTTCAGAAATGCCGGCAAGTCCGGCCAGCGCGCCCGACAGCAGGAAGGCGAAGAACACCATGCGGCTGAGCCCGAAACCGGCGAAGCGCCCTGCCCGCGGGCTGGAACCCAGCACGCGCACCTCGAAGCCCTTGAGCATGCGGGCCATCAGGATCCAGATCAGCACCGCGGCAACCAGCGCGAAGACAAAGCCCCAGTTGGCGCGTCCGGCGTCCGGCATCAGTTCCGGCAGTACGGCGGAGTCGCCGAACTGGATTGTCTGTGGGAAACCATGGCCCTGCGGATCGCGCCAGGGACCGCGCACCAGCCAGTCGAGGAAGAGCTGGGCGACATAGACCAGCATCAGGCTGGTCAGGATCTCGTTGGTGTTGAAGCGGTTCTTCAGAAACGCGGGTATCGCCGCATAGGCCGCGCCGCCGACCATGCCGAGCAAAAGCATCAGCGGCAACACCAGCGGGCCTTCGAATTGCGGAAACAGCACCGGTATGGCCGAGCCGAAGATGGCGCCGAAAATAAACTGGCCCTCGGCGCCGATGTTCCAGATGTTGGCCTTGTAACAGACCGACAGGCCGACCGCGATCAGGATCAGCGGCGCCGCCTTGATCGCCAGTTCATGCAACTGCCAGACTTGGCTGATCGGTTCGACAAAGTAGATCCGAAACGCGGTCAACGGATTGACTCCGAGCAGCGCGAACATGATGGCCCCGGCGATGATCGTCAGCGCGAAGGCGATGAACGGCGACAGGGCCGAAAACAGCGCGGACCGCTGCGGGCGTTTGACGAGTTCGAGGCGCATCATGCCGTCTCCAGCGTATGTTCGGCGTGGCCGGGCTCGGCGCCGCCCATCAGCAGGCCGACCTTCTCGAAGGTCGCTTCGGCGATCGGCATCGGCTTGGACAATTCGCCATTGTGCATGACCGCGATCGCGTCCGAAATTTCGAACAGCTCGTCGAGATCCTGGCTGATCACCAGCACCGCCGATCCGCTCCGCGACAGTTCGATCAACGCCTGGCGGATGTGGGCGGCGGCGCCGGCGTCGACGCCCCAGGTCGGCTGGTTCACCACCATGACGCTGGGCCGGCGGTCGAGTTCGCGGCCGACGATGAATTTCTGGAGGTTTCCGCCCGAAAGTGCCGCAGCCTCCGGATCCGGCGCGCTCTTGCGCACGTCCATCGCCTCGATGATGCGTTGGGAGGCAGCGTAAATGGCGCCGCTCTTGACCATTCCACCGGTGCCGACGAACGCCTTGCCGTCAGTGGCATGGCGCGACAGCAAGAGGTTTTCCGAAAGTTTCATGCGCGGCGCCGCACCATGGCCGAGGCGCTCTTCCGGCACGAAGGCGGCACCCAGCAAGCGCCGTCCGGTGATGGTCAGCCCACCCGCGTCCTTGCCGCGGATGCGCACCGAGGCGGCCTCCTGCTGCAACACTTCGCCTGAAACGGATTCGAAGAACTCGCCCTGGCCGTTGCCGGCGACACCGGCAATGCCGATCACCTCGCCGGCACGGACACTGAGGCGGATGTTCTTGAGCGGAATGGAGAACGGCGTTGCCGGCTTGCGGGTGAGACCGCGGATTTCAAGCAGCGGCTGCGCGGTCTCGATCCCCTCGACCGGCGCGCGCACCACGGCCTGCACCTCGTTGCCGACCATCATGCGGGCGAGCGAGGCGGCCGTCTCCTCGCGCGGGTTGCAATGGCCGACCACCTTGCCGTGCCGCAATACGGTGGCGCGGTCGCAGATGCGCTTGACCTCTTCCAGCCGGTGCGAAATGTAGAGGATCGATTTGCCTTCCGAGCGTAGCCGCTCCAGCGTCTCGAACAGCTTGTCGGCTTCCTGTGGCGTCAGCACCGAGGTCGGCTCGTCCAGGATGATAAGCTGCGGCGTCTGCAGCAGGCAGCGGATGATCTCGATCCGCTGGCGCTCACCGACCGACAGGTCGCCGACCAGCGTATCCGGATCGAGCGGCAGGCCGTAGCTGTAGGAAAGAGCCCTCGCCTTTGCGGCGATGCTGCTGATGGGCGAACCGTCGTCCAGGGAAAGCGCGATGTTCTCGGCCGCGGTCAGCGCCTCGAAGAGCGAAAAATGCTGGAACACCATGCCGATGCCGAGCTTCTTGGCGGCACCCGGGCTGGTGATCCGCACCGCCTGGCCGTTCCAGAAAATCTCGCCGGAATTAGGCTCCAGCGATCCGAACAGCATCTTGACCAGCGTCGATTTGCCGGCGCCGTTCTCGCCGAGCAGCGCGTGGATTTCACCTTTGGCGATGTTGAGATCGATATGGTCGCACGCCGTCAGCGTGCCGAATATCTTGGTCAGGCCGCGAACCTCGAGCAGGTTCGCCCCATCGTGATTTGCACTCACAGTGCCTCCCATCTGGTTCACCAGATATGTTCTGTGTTCCCGCAAGCATGGTAGGCGCCGCCGGCTCTCAACGGAAAGCGGCACGCGTCTTGAAAGAGCTTCAAGAATTTCAGCGGAAATTCAAGGGATAGCAAGCGCGGCGGGACTACGAGACTGTTTCGAATTCGCTCTGGCGAGTCATATGGTGGTGGTTCGAGAACCGGAGCGCAGCGGACATTTGGGTCCGTGAGCACCGGGAGCGCAGAAAACGCCATCAGATGGCCGCCAGTGCAGAGTTTCCAGGCAGTCTCTAAGGGATGAGAATGGTCGTCCCTGTGGTTCTGCGCCCCTCGAGGTCGGCATGCGCCTTGCCCGCATCCTTCAGCGCATAGCGCTGGTTGATCTGGATTTTGACGGCGCCGCTGAGCACCACGTTGAACAACGCGGCCGCGGAGGCGTCGAGGTCCTCGCGTTTCGCGTTGTAGACGAACAGCGTCGGCCTTGTGGCGAACAGCGAGCCTTTCTGCGCCAGCAATGACATCGAGAAGGGCGGGATCGGTCCCGAGGACTGGCCGAAGCTGACGAACATGCCGAGCGGCTTGAGGCAGTCGAGCGAGGCAGGGAATGTGTCGTTGCCGACCGAATCGTAGACGACGTCGCATTTCTTGCCGCCGGTGATCGCGGCGACGCCTTCGACGAAATCCTGCTCCCTGTAGTTGATGACATGATCGAAGCCGTGCGCCTTGGCGATTTCGATCTTGTCGGTCGAGCTTGCCGTGCCGATGACAGTTGCGCCCAGGTGCTTCGCCCACTGGCCTAGAATGAGCCCGACGCCGCCGGCCGCGGCATGGAACAGGATCGTGTCGCCCGCCTTCACCTTGAAGGTCCGGCGCAGGAGATATTCGGCGGTCATGCCCTTCAGCATCATTGCGGCCGCCTGTTCGTCGCTGATGCCGTCCGGAACCTTGACGACCCGGCTGGCATCGACGACGCGCTCCTCGGCATAGGCGCCTGTCGTTACGGCATAGGCGATCCGGTCCCCCGGCTTCAGCCAGGCGACGCCCTCGCCGACGTGCAACACGACGCCGGCGGCCTCGCTGCCCGGAATGAGAGGAAAGCCTCCGGGCGGCGGATAGAGGCCGGAGCGATGATAGACATCGATGAAGTTGAGGCCGATCGCCGTATGCCTGACCAGGATCTGCCCGGAACCCGGCTGGCCGGGATCGGCGTTCTCATAGGTCAGAACTTCCGGGCCCCCATGGGCGTGGATGCGGATCGCTTTGGACATGGATAGGGATTCCTCTGGGAGCGGCCGGTCAGGCCTTTTTGGCGCCGAGATTTGGAAAGAACTGCATGATGCCACCAATGCAGGCCAGGTAGAGCCCGGTAATGGTGATGCCGATCTTGATGAAGGTGCTGACCTGTCCGCCCAAAACGCCGATCTGGTCGTAGAAGGCGGCAAGCGCCGCCTGTGCGAGGGCGAGCGCGCCGAAGGCGCACCATAAAAGGGTCATTGTGAGATTGATGGGCCGCAGCCGCACGACCCGCACCGGATGAATGAAATTGATCGGTATGAAGGTCAGAATACCGGCAACCACCACCACCGCGAACGACACCCACTGTCCCGGCTCGATGACGAACAGCGTGAACACCACCATGTTCCAGACCACGGGGAAGCCCTTGAAGAAATTCTCCTTCGTCTTCATGCCGGTGTCGGCATAATAGATCGCGCTGGAGACGACGATGATCGCCGCCGACAGGAACGACAGACCCTCGCCCATGAAGCCGCGCTGGTAGAGCGCGAAGGCCGGGATCAGCACGTAGGTCACGTAGTCGATGATGTTGTCGAGGAGCTCGCCCGACCAGGTCGGCAGGATTTCCTTGACCTCGAGCTTCCTGGCGATTGGCCCGTCGATGCCGTCGACGAACAGTGCCAGCCCAAGCCACCAGAACATTGCCGTCCAGCGTTCCTCACTGGCAGCGACCAGCGACAGGAAGGCAAGGAACGAGCCTGACGCCGTCAGCAGATGGACGGAGAACGCCCTCGCCTGCGGCCAGGTGACCTTCTTCTTCGGTCGTGGAATCCGATCCGTGATTTTCTTGGCGGCCTTCCGTGCCGCCATGTTCCTGGCCGATGTGTTCTTGCTCACGGGCCCCGCCAATCCAGCTTGCAGATCTCGGCCGAGCGGCCGGCAAAATTCCAGTTGCGGCCAAAGGCTCGCATCTTGCTCTTGTCGGACCTCGCCACGATGATCTCCGGTGCAATCCAGTATTCCGAATTGGTGATCACCGTATCCTTCTCGCGATCCTTTCCCGCGATTGGCGTGACCGCGCCATCAATGATCTTCGGTATCTGGAAGATACGCGTCTTGTCCCGCGTCTCATAGGTTATCGGCACTTGTTCGACACCCAGGAATTTTCCGACCAGGATCGACAGCAGCGATGTCGTTCCGCCGGCCTTGCCGGTGAAAATCTTCGTCAAGGCCTTCACCGCGTAGATCGAGGCGCGTTTGTCGATGAAGAGGCCCGCGGTCCAGTTGCCGCGGCTCATGTAACCGGGAATCTCCATGATCAGGCCAAGGTTGAGGCCGGACAGGTCGACCTCGCCGAAATGGCCGGCATCGATACGGAAACCGGCCCAGGTCTGGCAATACCCCTCGGTCGGAGGGTGACTGCCGAGCGACAGCACGCAAGGGCAAAAAACCGTGCAATTGCAGGAGAGTACGAGCTCTCCTTTCATCGCCCAGCCCTGATCTGTCATTGAATTTCCCCCACTCACAGCGAGACTACTAGCAGCGCGGCTGCCCAGACAAGCAGTATCGCAC
>NZ_PNOT02000262.1 GCF_002879535.1 Mesorhizobium intechi | reverse complement strand
GTGGGGCATGGGCCGTCGCAGCCCCGCCCCGTCTCGCAGGCCTCGCAAGATGCAGAGCCTGTTGGCCGACCCTCCCCGCAAGGGGGAGGCCGAGGCTCACAGCGCCTGCGTCGTATAGTCCCCTTCGGCCTCGTAAAGCCCGTCCTCGATCTTGGTCTTGTGCACGACCTTGAGCTTGCCGCCTTCGACCTTGGAGATGTTCTGGATGCCGAAGCACTGATGGATCTTGCCGTTGAAGGTCTTTGGCCCCTGCGGATGCTCCGGACCTTCGGCGAAGGCGGTCAACGCCTCGGTTGCCTCGACCAGCTTGGCGCGGTCCTCCGGTCCCTTGTACCCGGCATCTTCCATCGCCTTCTTGACGACATAGAGCGTTTCCCAGCAGCCGAACATGTGCGCTGCGGTGGAGACGTCCTTGGGGTCGCCAACCGCCGCGCCATTGTCGTCGATGCCGACCGCGGCGCGATAGGCCTTTTGCGCGGCGCTGTCATCGGGCTGGGCGTAGCGCGGCGAGCCTTCCCAGAAATGGCTGCCGTCCAGGAATTCCAGGCCGGGGCTGTTGATGTCGGTGGCCTCGAGCGAATCGATGAAGCCGAACAGCTGCGGCCGGTTGGAGCCGTAGAACTCGCCGAGCTCCTTGACGAAGGTGAGCACGGCCGGACCGACCATGACGTGATAGATCACCTCGGTCTCGGGCGGGATCTGCGGAAAATATTTGGTGAAGGACGATTCCGTCGGCGGGATGGCGATCTGCGCGATGACCTCGGCGCCTTGCGCCTTCAGCGCCGGCGGCAGGTAGTCGCGGTGGTCGTAGCCGAAGGCGAAATCCGGGAAGATCTGCGTCACCTTCTTGCCGGCATTGGCCGCGATCCACGGCGCCATCGACTGGATCTGGCTCTTCACGTCGGTGATGCCGGGCTGGAAGACATAGCGGTTGAGCTTGGTCGAGGCGACGTGGTGGCCTTCGCTGACGACGAAATAGGGCATCTTGTTCTCGCCGGCGGCAGGCGCCGAGCCGATGACGACATGCGAGAACAGCGTGCCGAAGACAATGTCGGTCTTGTGCTGGGTGGCGAACTTGCCGACCACTTCGGCGCCGCGGCCGGGGTCGGTGCCGTCATCCTCGATGATGACCTCGACCTGGCGGCCATTGATGCCGCCGGCGGCATTGATCGCCTTGACCGCGGCAGCGGTGGTCTTCTCGTACCAGCGGCCATAGGCGGCGCCGATGCCGGTGCGGTGCGACTGGAAGCCGATCTTGATCGGCGCCGAGCTCTGCGCCTGGGAGTAGCGGACGAAACCGGGCGCCACGGCGAGGCCGGCGCCCGCGGCAAGGCCCTTCAGCGCTGTGCGGCGGGTGAGGGCAGTCTTGGAGAGGTCGAAAAATCCGTTCTTGTCAGCCATGTTCGTTCCCCTGTTTTTTCAGTCTTGACCAACGATGAAGGCGGGTTCGGCATCCTCGCTCAGAGGATGCGGAAAATTGCATGTGTACAAACTAAATCACCAAAGCCCTGATGTGGCAAGCGAGCTTTCCCTAACGACATCGTGGGCGCCCTTTTGTCATCCGACGGTCGGGGTGGCAAGCAGCCAGAGGCCGAAGACCGTGTAGGCTATCATCAGCAGGGTGAGCGGAAACTGGCTGAGCGCGGCGCGGCCAGGCTGCGGATGCAGCCGCCAGGCAAAGCCGTGCGCGACCAGCACGGCGAGCACGTGGCCCAGGATGATCGCGCCGGCCTGGATGTTCCACAGCCACCAGGCCGACTCCGCCCCGGCGACGATGCCCGCCTCAACCTGGATATCGGCGGTGCCGAACAGGTTCCAGCCCAGCGCGAACGGGTCGGACAGCGCGGCGGCCGCATACTGGCCATCGACCAGCAGCGCCGTCAGATAGTGCGCGACATGATAGGCGAGCGCGATCGGCACGATCGACCACACCAGCAGTCCCGCCGCCTGGCCGAGCGGCGGACCGCCGCCGGCCAAACGCTGGCCGAGCCAGACGGCGAGAAGGAACACCACCGTCAGCAGCGCGAATGTCAGAACGAGCCCAAGGGTGCCGCTGCCGATCACGGCAGTGCGGCCGGGGAATTCGAGCGGGTTGATACCGAACAGGCCCAGCCAGAAGAAGGTCTTCGACAGGCCGTCGAAGGAGACAGAGGACAGGGCCAGCAGCAGGAAGGCTATGCCGCTTGGCGGCAGTGGCTCTGCGGCGAGCAGCTTGGCGGCCGGCCAGCACAGCGCAAGCCGGCCCTGCTCGTCGCGCTCGACCGGCGCGAAACGCGCCACCATCGAGAAGAAGACGATCAGGAACTCGCCGCCGCGGCTCCAGCCGCGATAGCCGAACACCAGCATGGCAAGAAAGGTGATCAGCCAGTAGAGGACGGCGGCAAAGGCGAGCCGGGCCGGATCGTCGGGCGCCGGATCGATGAGCTCGAACCAGGCAAAGGCAAGGAACAGGATGACGGCAGGCCAGCTCCCGAGCCATCGCGGGAGGCGCCATGGTCCGCCCTCGCCTGTGCCGAGCAGGCGCGAGGCGAGACGCCACGGTCCAATCCAAGGGTTCAGCCATGACCAGAGATCGCCGAAAACGCCTTGCAGCAGCGTGATGCCGGCCCACAGCAGCGTCCAGATCACCAGGGGCAATGGGTTGGAGAGCGGATCGCGGCTGCCGAAAAGGCCGGCGGCGACGAGAATTGCGAAGCCGGCAAAGGATATCAGGCTGATAGCGGTGCGGGCGCTGTCACCGAGGGTGAACAGCGGCAGGCGCCTGCGCCAGAAACGGTCGAGGGAGGCCGCGGGCAGCAGCGCCAGCACGAGGAAGCTGATGGCCACGGCGAACGCGCCGCCAATCAGGTAATAGCCGGTCGGCAGGAGCAGGACGTGGCCTCGGTCGGAGGCGTGGGCGAAGGCGGGCGTGGGGAGGAGGGCTAGCAGGGCGATGGCGAAAGCTAACCCGTGAGGATGGCGCTCGACGGCGGGCGCGGAGGAACTCGACCTATCCAACTTTGCCATCTCTTATGGGAATACAGGAGGCACCGCCTCCTCACACCTTGACCAGTTGCTCCACCCGGTCCTTCTCGCCGAAGATCCTGAGATAGCGCTCGATCTCCTTCTCGTCCCCCGTCGCCTTGGCCGGGTTGTCGGAAAGCTTCACCGCCGGCCTGCCATTGGCCTCCGTCACCTTGCAGACCAGCGATATGGCGTCGAGGCTGTTGGTTTCGGTCGGCGCGCAACCCTCGAAATCGTTGGTCAGGTTGGTGCCCCAGCCGAAGGACATGCGCACCTTGCCCTTGAAGTGGCGGTAGGTCTCCTCGATGGTTTCGACCTCGAGCCCGTCGGAGAAGATCAGCAGCTTTTGCTTCGGGTCCTTACCCTTCTCGCGCCACCAGGACAGGATCTTTTCGCCGCCCTCGATCGGCGGCGCGCTGTCGGGACGAAAGCCGGTCCAGTCGGCCACCCAGTCCGGCGCGTCGCGCAGGAAGGAGGCGGTGCCGAAAGCATCGGGCAGAACGATCAAAAGGTTGCCGCCATAGTAGCGCTGCCAGTCCTGCAGCACCTTGTAGGGGGTCTGTTTCAGCTCCTTCTCCGAATTGGCAAGGGCGGCAAACACCATCGGCAGCTCATGCGCATTGGTGCCGAGCGCTTCGAGGTCGTTGTCCATCGCCAGCAGCACGTTGGAGGTGCCGGTGAAGGCCTCGCCGATGCCTTCCTTCAGCGCCTCGACGCACCAGCGCTGCCACAGGAAGGAATGCCGCCGGCGCGTGCCGAAGTCGGAAATGCGGATGCCTGGCAGTGCCTTCAGCCGCTCGGTCTTGGCCCACATCTTGGCCTTGGCGCGGGCATAGAGCACATCGAGCGCGAAGGGGCCGAAGGCCCGCATGGCCGCGCGGGAACGCAGTTCATTGATGATAGCCAGCGCCGGGATCTCCCACAGCGTGGTGTACATCCATGGCCCGCCGAAGGTCAGTTCGTACTGGCCGTCACGCCGCGACAGTTCGTACGCCGGCAGCCTGAAATTCTCCAGCCAGGCGAGGAATTCCGGTTCGAAGATCTGCTTGCGGCCATAGAAATTGTTGCCGCCGAGCCAGATCATTTCCTTCTTGGAGAAGCGCAAGGTGCGGGCGTGGTCGAGCTGTTCGCGCAGTTCACCTTCGTCGATCTCGTCGGCAAGCCGCACCGAGGTGGTGCGGTTGATCAGCGAGAAGGTGGCGTCGACCTTGGGGTACATGCCCCAGATCATCTGCAGCATCAGAAGCTTGTAGAAATCCGTGTCGAGCAGGCTGCGCACGATCGGGTCGAGCTTCCAGGTGTGGTTGTAGACACGCCGCGCTATATCGGTTTTTGCCATGCTCGCTGCCGCCTTCGCTGCCTGCCATCCACAATCGCGACAGGCCTCATAGCATCGAATTGGCCAAAGCGCTGCCGGCTTTCAGGCTGGCCCGACAAAAAGAACGGCCTGCGCATGAGCCATGAGCGGCCGCTCTCAGCCCGCCGCCTTCGCGCCGATGACCTTGAGTTGCGGACGCTTGCGGCGGCCGATGATCCGGCCGGCGACCGGAGCGTCGGCGCGGCCGTCATCCCCGGCCTTCTCGGCGAACAGCCAGTCGATGAACACCTGCACGATCGGCGTCGTGCGCATTTCGTTGCGGCAGACAACGTAGAAATCGTCGACCGCCGGCACCGAAAGGCTGAACGGCGCGACCAGCATGCCCCTGGCCAGCAGCGCGCTTGCCGTCACCGAATCGCCTAGCGCCACGCCATGGCCGTGCACCGCCGCCTCGGTCGCCATGCGCGCATCGCCCAGATGATGGCGGCGGCCGCGCTCCAGGTCCAGCGCATCGGCGGCCGCCAGCCAGGTGTGCCATTCGCGGCCATCATCGCCATGCAGGAAGACATGGTCGGCCAGATCCCTGACGCTGCGGATCGGCCGGTTGTTGATCAAGGTCGGGCTGACCACGGGAAACAACTCCAGCCCCGACCATTTGCGCATCCAGCAATCGGCCCAGCTGCCATCGCCATAGTGTACGCAGACATCGATGTGCGGCGCACGGATATCCCTGGGATCGTTGGAAGGGATGAGCGTCAGCTGGATGTCGGGATATTGCGCGGTGAAGCTGCCGAGCCTCGGCGTCATCCACAAAAGCAGCAATGCCGGCACGCAGGACACCGACAGTGCGCCGCTGCTTGCCGGCCGCGTCAGCCGCTGCGTCGCCGCGGCGATGCCGTCGAAGGCGGTCGATACCGCCGGCAGCAGCTCCGCGCCATGCGGCGTCAGTCTGACCCTCTGGCCGATACGCTCGAACAGCTTGACGCCGAGCGACTGCTCCAACGCTTTGATCTGGTGGCTGACGGCGCCATGCGTGACATTCAGCTCACTCGCCGCCTTGGTCAGCGAGCCATGGCGCGCCGTTGCCTCGAAGGCGCGCAGCGGGTTCAGGGGTGGCAGGCGATTGACCATGGATGTCCGACTTCTTTGTGAGATTTTCTCACAGAGAACACCCTAACAATATCAATTGCATTTTCAATGCGCCTGCCGGACACTTCAGCTCGAAACAACATCAAGACGTGAAATCTGCAGGCAGCCAGCGGGACAGAGACCCGGCCGGATGACGGTCAGTTCGCTCGAGATCGCCAGCAGCCGCATTGCATCAGCCTAGGAGGAACGGAATGGGTTACGATCGCGGCAAGCTCGACGCCTTGCGTCGCAAATATGGCGAGAGCCACGGCGGCGAGATGTTCGACCCGAAATTCCGCAAGGTCGCCGACAAGATCTTCTCCAAGAGCGGCACCAGGCTGGCGCCCTATTCCGGCATCCCGACCTTCCTTGCCGCCCCCTACCGCGAAATCGCCGCGGAGAACCCGGATTTCGGCGACCTGCAGGTGGCGATCATCGGCGTGCCGATGGATCTGGGCGTGACCAACCGGCCGGGCTCGCGCTTCGGGCCGAGGGCGCTGCGCGCCATCGAGCGCATCGGCCCCTACAATCATGTGCTGGAATGCGCGCCGACGCATGAGCTTCGTGTTGCCGACATCGGCGACACGCCGTTCCGCAGCCGCTACCGGCTCGAGACCAGCCACGAGGATATCGAGCGCCGCACCAATCAGATCGTCGATGCCGGCGTCATCCCGCTGTCGGTGGGCGGCGACCATTCGATCAGCCACCCGATCCTGAAGGCCGTCGGCAAGAAGGCGCCGGTCGGCCTCATCCACATCGACGCCCATTGCGACACAAGCGGCCTGTTCGACATGACCAAGTTCCACCATGGCGGCCCGTTCCGCAACGCGGTGCTGGACGGTGTGCTCGACCCGACGCGCACCATCCAGATCGGCATACGCGGCTCGGCCGAATACCTCTGGGAGTTCACCTATGAGTCGGGGATGACGGTGGTGCACGCCGAAGAGGTGACCGGGATGGGCATCCCCGCCATCATCGAGAAGGCGCGCAAGATCGTCGGCGACGGCCCGACCTACGTCTCCTTCGATATCGACAGCGTCGATCCGGCCTTCGCGCCCGGCACCGGCACGCCGGAAGTCGGCGGGCTGACGACGCGCGAAGTGCTCGAGCTGCTGCGCGGCCTCAAGGGCCTCAACATCGTCGGCGGCGACGTCGTCGAGGTGGCGCCGCAATATGACGCCACCACCAACACCGCGCATGCCGGCGCCCAGGTGCTGTTCGAGATATTGAGCCTGATGGTGTTCAGCCCGGCCATATCAGGCAAGGGCGCCTGACACCTGAAACGAAAGGCGGCCGCCGCGCTGGAGCCGGCAGCCGCCTCAAACAATCAAAAGCTTCCAGAAGGGGAATAAAAATGACAATCCACTCGACACTGAAATCGTCCATCTCCGCCATCCTGGTGCTTGGCGCCGCTGGCTTCGGTCTCGCCACGCAGGCGGCCAACGCCGACGCGCTGGCTGACATCACCAAGGCCGGCACCATCAATGTCGGCGTCTTCGCCGACTTCCCGCCCTTCTCCTCGGCCAGCGCCGATATGAGCCTCAAGGGCTATGACATGGATGTCGCGCAATACATCGCCGACACGCTCAAGGTGAAGCTCAATCCGGTCGCAGTCACCGGGCAAAACCGCATCCCCTATCTCAACGACCATCGCGTCGACATACTGATGAGCGTCGGTTACTCGAAGGAGCGCGAGCAGGTCATCGACTTCGCCGCCGCCTACGCGCCCTATTACATCGCGGTGATCGGTCCGGCGGCAATGTCCGTCAAAGGCAAGGAGGACCTTGCCGACAAGTCGATCGCCGTCAATCGCGGCACGCTCGAGGACACCTCGTTGACCGAGGCCGCGCCCGCTTCCGCTGACATCAAGCGCTTCGACAACTACAATTCGGTCATCCAGGCCTTCATCTCCGGCCAGACCCAGCTCATGGTCGTCGGCAACGATGTCGGCGCCCAGGTGCTGGCCAAGCAGGATGCGCTGAAGCCGGAGCAGAAGTTCCAGCTTCTGACCTCGCCTTCGCATATCGGCCTCAACAAGAACGAGGACGGGTTGAAGAAGGCGGTCAACGACGCCATCGCCAAGATGCTGGCGGATGGCAAGCTGGACGAAAGCTCGAAAGCCTGGCTGAAGACGCCGCTCAATCCCGACAACCTCAAGGATTGAGTTCCCATGGCCTTCGGCTGGCTTCCAGGCGCCGTGGGCGATATCGCGCATGGCGCGGCCACGACGATCCTGCTGATCGCCGTGACCACGCTGGCGGGGACGCTGCTCAGCATCCTGGGCGCCGCAGGCCGGCGAAACGGACCTTTGCTGCTGCGTCACGCCATCGCCTGGTATGTCGAAGTGATGCGCAACACGCCGTTCCTGGTGCAGCTGTTCTTCATCTTCTTCGGCCTACCCAGCCTCGGCATCAGGCTCGATCCGATCCTGGCCGCCATGCTGGCGATGACGCTCAACATGGCGGCCTATACGATCGAGATCGTCGGGGCCGGGCTCGATGCCGTGCCGGGCGGACAGACGGAGGCCGCCCTGGCTTTGGGGCTCAGGCCGCGGCAGGTGTTCATCAAGATCGTGCTGCCGCAGGCGCTTAAGATCATCTATCCGGCGCTGACCAGCCAGATCGTCATCATGATGCTGGAATCGGCCGTGGTGTCGCAGATCGCGGTGCGCGAGCTGACCTATGAGGCCGACATGTTGCAGGCGCGCACCTTCCGGTCCTTCGAGACCTATTTCGTCGTGACGCTGGTCTACCTCGCAATGTCGATGGCCTTGCGCCGGCTTCTGGTCACCGGTGGCCGCCGCGCGCTCGGAGCGGGCGTGTCATGATCGAGTTCACCCTCTGGGACATCGTGCGCAACCTTCTGCTGGCCACGCGCTGGACCGTGCTGTTGTCGCTGGCCGCCTTCGTCGGCGGCGCGCTGGTCGGCATGGCGGTGCTGTTCTTCCGCATCTCCAAGCAAAAATGGAGCCGGCGCCTTGCTTCCGGCTATATCGCCCTCTTCCAGGGCACGCCGCTCCTGATGCAGCTGTTCCTGATGTTCTTCGGCCTGCCGATGCTCGGCCTGCGCATCGAGCCCTGGACCGCAGCGGTGCTCGGCCTGACCTTCTTCGCCAGCGCCTATCTCGCCGAGATCTGGCGCTCCGGTGTCGATGCCTTGCCGCGCGGCCAGTGGGACGCCGGCGCCAGCCTCGGCCTGCACTATCTGCAGGAGCTCCGGCTGATCATCCTGCCGCAGGCATTCTCGATCACCCGCGCGCCGACGGTCGGCTTCCTGGTGCAGCTGATCAAATCGACGGCGCTGACCTCGATCATCGGTTTCGAGGAACTGGTGCGGACCTCCAACGCCATCAACAACGCCACCTTCGAACCGTTCAAGGTCTACGGGCTGGTGGCGCTGATCTTCTTCCTCATGTGCTTCCCGCTGACGCAATATGCCCGTTCGCTCGAAAAGCGCGCGGCGGCCCGCTAGATCCAGGCGGATTGACCGGGATCGAGTGGACAACGGCCTGTCCGCTTCTCGCGATCGGCAGGGACAAGCCGCTATCCCCGTGCGCTACTTCAGGGGCAGGAAGAGTTCGACGACGACTTCGTGCAGTGGGCCTTCCGCGAGGCGGGACAGCCGGCGCTGGCAATAGACCGGAAAGTCGCGCACTTCCTCGCCGCTGGCCGGAAGCCATTCACGATAGAGGTAGAGTGCTGCGGGTTCGAGATTGTTGGTGTTGCCGGGGTAGCGCAGCACCGCGCAGCGCCCGCCCGGGATCACGCCGGCCTTCATCTGCCCGTCTTTCTCATCGATCGGCTGATCGGTCCCCACACAAATGTCCATGCTGTAGTCAGACGCGATTGCCGGCTCCCTTTCGGAACGGAAGACGTTGAAGGTCGGGCTTGTCTCGGGTGACAGGCCCGCCGCCTTGCGCCAGGCGATGAACCGCTGGATGGTGTCCTGGAGTGTCGCTCGGTCTCCGCGATGCTCCATGATCGCCACCGGTGTGGGCGGTACGTCGCGGATCGTTACGTCGTCGTGGTCAAAGATGATCTGCATGAGCGTGTTCCTTGCTTTGTCGAAAGGCCCGAAGGCCGTGAGCCACGCCGCCCAGTCGGGAGATTTCCGAAACGACGAAGGCGACTGGCCGAACCGTTGCCGAAAGGCCCGGGCGAAGGCATCCGGTGCGTCGTAACCGGCATCCATGGCGATATCGGTGACGCTTTCGGCGTCTCTGTCGACCAGCCGGTACGAAGCGCGCTTCATGCGGGCGAGCTGGACGTAGCGGTGCACGGACAGCCCGAAGGTGGCCATGAATTGCCGGTGGAAATGGAATTTCGAGAACGCCGCGACGCCGCTCAACGCTTCCAGGCCCAGATCGTCGTCCAGGTGCTGGTCTATGTGGTCCAGCACCCGCTGCATCCGGGCATGATAGTTTTCAACGGACGCCTTCACCGTCTCATCCTCCGTGGCAGCACCAGATAGACGCTCCCAAATAAGTCGCGCTCGACCGATCTTGCGATTTGGCATGGTCGCCTATCTTCACCACGCAACCGTGATTTGCGGTAAGCCGGACCGCGCCTCAATGTCACCACAGCGGCTTTCGGGAGAGAGGGCTCTGGCGATGCAGGCGAAATATCGTGTCGCTCTCGCGGGCTTGTTTGCCCTTTGGATGATACAGCCGGCCGCGGCCGCCGACCAGGCGCCCGACCGCGTCAGCATCCCGGCCGACGGCGAGAACGAGCCGGCGACGCTGGACGCAATACTGTTCAAGCCGCAAGGGCAAGGGCCGTTTCCGGCGGTCGTGGCCATGCATGGCTGCAGCGGCCTGTGGAGCAGCAAGAACAAGGCGGAACTCGGCCCGCGCCATGCCGACTGGGGCCGCCGCCTGGCCGCTCTCGGTTATGTCGTGATCTTTCCCGACAGTTTCGGCTCGCGCGGTCTAGGGCCGCAATGCAAGAACGGCGACCGGGAGGTCGAACCGTATCGCGAGCGGGTGGAGGATGCGAACGCTGCCCGCCGCTATCTGCAGACGCTGCCCTACGTGAAGCCCGCAGCCATCGCCTTGCTCGGCTGGTCGAATGGCGGCTCGACCGTTCTTTACACGGTCCGGCCAAAGGACAGGCCGAAGGCTGGCTCGCCGGACTTCCGCGCGGCGGTCGCTTTCTATCCGGGCTGCACGGCTCCGGCCGAAAAAGGCGATTGGGCGACCCGTGTGCCGCTGCTGATCGTGATGGGCGAGGCGGACGACTGGACACCGGCCGCGCCGTGCAAGGCCCTCGCCGACGCCAATCCCGGCAGCGTGAAGCTCATCCTCTATCCCGGCGCCTATCATGATTTCGACAATGAGGCGCAGAAACTGCACGAACTGCATGGGCTGGCCTATACCGCCAATGGCGACGGCGTGGCCCATGCCGGACTGGATCCGGCAGCCCGCGCGGCAGCGCTCAAGGACGTGCCCGACTTCCTCGCCGTGCTGAAGCAATAGGCGACATCGGATCAACCTGACTGTCACCGGCTACGGGCCGCACGCGGCCCGAATTATGTGCAAGACAGGAATATCATTCACGGCTAATATTCCAGCGCTGACCACCGATCCTGGGGGAAACCGCCTGCGGGTGCTGCTCGCAAGCGATTGATCTAAAGTAGCGCGCCTGAATCGGGGGACTGTGATGATACGGGTGATCGGAACGGGCTTTGGCCGGACAGGTACGGACTCGATGCGCGAGGCGCTGACGATCCTTGGCTTCGGCCCGTGTCACCACATGTACGAAGTCATGGCCAACGAAGACCAGAAGCGGCTTTGGCGCGCTGTGGCCCAGGGCGCGGCCCCAGAATGGAATCGTCTGTTTGCCGGCTACGCATCCTGCGTCGACTGGCCCTCGGCGCACTATTGGCGTGAGCTGATCGACTTCTACCCGGACGCCCGGGTCATCCTGACATATCGTCCCCCTGAAAGCTGGTGGGCAAGCTTCGAGAAGACGATCCTGGCGGGCATCAGCCAGAGTACGGATCAGGAATCGCTCGGTCTTGCCTTGGTCTCCAGGCAGGTCTTCGGCGGCCGGGCGCAAGATCGCGCCCATGCGATCGCCGTCTACGAAGCCAATGTAAGGGCGGTCATTGCGACAGTGCCACCGGATAGGCTGCTGGTCCACAATCTGGGGGACGGATGGGAGCCGCTTTGCCTGCATCTCGGCGTGCCGGTGCCGGACCGGTTGTACCCCCATCGCAACAACACCGAGGACTTCCGGTCGGCTCTCGAACAGAACTAGCTTGACCATGTTTGCAAGTGTTGATGGCCGCCTGGCGACCGCCGACGGTCTGGTTCAATGTCCAAATGCCAGCGGCGGTGCTATGCGGTCCCGCCGCAACCAGCGCGCCAGCAGCAGCGCCGCCACCACCGCCAGCCCCGATGACAGGCCGATCCAGATACCGACGCCGCGGAAGCCGAAATGGAAGGCCAGCAGCACGCCGAGCGGCAGGCCGACGCCCCAATAGCCGATCGCGGCATAGATCATCGGCACCTTGGTGTCGTGCAGGCCGCGCAGCATGCCGGCGGCGACCGCCTGCGCGCCGTCGAAGACCTGGAACAGCGCTGCAAACACCAGGAACGAAACGGCAAGCGCGATCACCCGGGCGTTAGCCGGGTTGGCGAGGTCGATGAAGGCGCTGATCAGCAGATGCGGCCACAGCACCATCACCAGCCCCATCAGCGCCATGAACGAGACGCCGATGACGAACGCGGTCCAGCCGGCGCGCGACACGCCTTCCGGATTGCCGGCGCCGTGCGCAAGCCCGACGCGCACCGTCACCGCCTGGTTGAGACCCAGCGGCACCATGAAGGAGATCGAGGCGATCTGGATGGCAATGGCATGCGCGGCCAGCGAATCCGCGTCGATCAGGCCCATCAGAAGGGCTGCCGCGTTGAAGATCGTCACCTCGAAGGCGAGGATGCCGGCAATTGGCAGGCCGAGCCGCAGAAGGCCCTTGAAGCGCGGCCAGTCGGACCGCCAGAAGCGGCCGAACAGGCGGTAGCGCTGGAACTTCTTCTCCAGCATCACCACGAGAGCCATGCCGATGAACATCAGCGTGCTGGAGAGCGATGTGGCAAGGCCTGAGCCGGCAATGCCCATGGCCGGGACACCGAGATTGCCGAACATGAACACCCAGTTGAACAGCGCGTTGCAGGCGACGGCCACGAAAACGATGATCAGCGCCCAGCCCGGCCGCTCCAGTGCCGAGATGAACGAGCGCAGCACGATATAGCCGTAGAAAGGCAGCACCGCCCATTCCAGCCAGCGCAGGTAGATACCGGCCTGATGCGCCAGCGCGGGTTCCTGGCCCATGGCCAGCAGGATCGCCTCGCCGTGCCACAGCACGATCCAGATCGGGACCGAGATCAGGATCGCCAGCCACAGGCCCTGGCGTACGGTGCGGCGCAGGTCACGCACCGAATAGCGGCGGCGGCCGAGTTCCGTCGCGATCATCGGCGAGGTCGCCAGCATCAGGCCGAGGCCGAAGATCAGCGGCATGAAATAGAGGTTGGCGCCGAGCGCCCCGCTGGCCAGCGTGTCCGGCCCGAGCCTGCCCATCATCATGACGTCGGTGGCCGTCATCGCGGTCTGGCCGAGATTGGTCAGCACCATCGGCCAGGCGAGCGCCAGCGTCGCCCTTATTTCCTGACGCCAATGATTTTCCGGCGCGCGAGCGCCGGCTTCGATCGCAGACATTGTTCCGCTCTTTCAAGGTTGCGGCGCATCGGCATAAGGCCGGAAGCCGCATTGCAAACGGCAAAACCTTCGGTTTCGCGGCGTTTGCGCCGTCTATTGAACGAAATGCGACATGATGGCAAGGGAGGAGGAGCGGGCACCGATTGAGCCAGCGCCATTCCAGGGGGTACGTCGCCGCGTTCCCTTGCCGGCCGCTGGCTGCTGCCGATTGCCGTGGAGACCGCCAGCCAGCGGCCCGCCGGGAGGAATGGATGGCGTTCAGGCAGCGAAAAAACACGGCCGCGATTCCGCGCACAGCGCCGGCTTTCGAGCACATCGTTACCGAAGCGAGCGACAGTTTCCTGTGGCGGCTGGACGACTATCCCTGGGAACGCAATGTCTGGAACTTCCATCCGGAATACGAGATCCACCTGCTTCGCAAATCCTCCGGCGTGGTCCTGGTCGGCGATCATATCGGCGAATTCGGGCCGGGCTACCTGACCATTGTCGGTGGCGGCCTGCCGCATGATTGGGTGACGGCGGTGCGGCCTGGCGAGTTGATCGAAGGCCGCGACATCGTCCTGCAGTTCGATGCGCAGAGGCTGCGCGGCTCGGCGGGCCTGCTGCCGGAACTGCGCGAACTGGAGCCTTTCCTGGAGCGGTCGTTGCGCGGCATGGTTTTTCACGGCCGCACGGCACAGGAAGGTGCCGAACTGATGGAGCGGATGGGAACCGTGCACGGGCTCGCGCGCCTTTGCCGGTTCCTCGAACTGGTCGACCTCCTGGCCAGGACCGACGAATACGAGCTCTTGTCGTCGCCGGATTTCTCGCCGGTTCTCGACGCCGCCTCGCTCGACATCATCCAGCGCACCCTGACCTATCTGTTCCAGCATTTCGCCGAGGATCTGAAGCTGCCCGACGTTGCCGAACGCGCCGGAATGAGCGAGAGCACATTCTCGCGCTTCTTCCAGAAGAACACCGGCAACTCCTTCAGCGACCACCTCGCCAAGCTGCGGCTCTGGCAAGCCTGCAAGCTCCTGGCCGACACCGATGTCGCGATCACCGACATCTGTTTCCAGGTCGGCTACATGAACATCTCCAACTTCAATCGCGCCTTCCTGCGCAAGCACAAGATGACGCCGTCCTCCTATCGCAAGCTGTCGCGGCAGCGGCTGACGATGCGCGCATAAGCACAAGCTGAATCAGCGGCTTTCACGCGATCGATACTCATGTGACGAACTTCGTTGCAGGGTTGCGGATTTTGCGCTGCACAATGCATAAAAGTACAGGTTTGCTGCAACGGGGCTTCTAGCTTGGCCCGGTTGAACTCCGCATTTTGGCGATGGGTGGCTTGTCGCTCGGGCGATGGTGAGGATCGCGGAACCCGAGGACTTGCGCTTCCTGCGAATGTTCCTGGAGGAGAAAAACAATGAAACCAATTCGGCTCGCTGCGGGCTTGGGCGCAGCTTTCGTGCTTTCCGCTACCGTATCAACCATCGCGCTGGCGCAGGCGCCGGTCTGCTCGGCGCCGGTCAAGGTGCTGGCGCAGCCGCGCGACGGCCTGACGCTTCTGGAGGACTCCAAGGCCGAGTTCGAGAAGCTCGCCGGCGCCGGCTTTCAGATCGACTATCTCAACGAAAACGACCGCCGGGCGAAATCACGCGCCGATGCGTCCACCGTCGGCAATTACAACGTCTACTATGTCGACGAAGCCAATGTCGCTCTGTTTGCCTCGTCGAAATGGATCGTACCGTTGACCGATTATTATCCGGCTGACTATGACTATGCCGACTTCGATCCCGGCCGCCAGAAGGTCGCCACCTATGAGGGCAAGGTCTGGTTCGCGCCGCTGACCGGCGGCGGCGACCTGATGGTCTACCGCAAGGACGTGCTCGAGGCCGCCGGCATCCAACCGCCCAAGACGCTGGACGAACTGATCGCCGACGTGCCGAAGCTCACCAACCCGGACAAGGGCATGTATGGCATCGCGTTGCGCGGCGCACGCGGCTCGGGCGCCAATGTCTGGCGCTGGATGCCGTTCTTCAAGGCCTATGGCGGCCAGTGGTTCGATGGCGACAAGCCGGTCTTCAACTCGGACGCCGCCGTCAAGGCGACCGAGACCTATCTGAAGCTGTTCAAGGATTCGGCACCCGGCACGCAGACCGGCAGCTGGGATGAATCGACCGGCGCCTTCCTGTCGGGCCAGGTCGCCATCCTCGTCGAATCGACGCCGCTGTCGGGCATGGCGGTCGATCCCAAGACCTCGCAGGTGGTCGGCAAGATCGGCTTCCTGCCGCCGCCCTCGCCGCTGCCTGGCGGCGGCTACGGCCATGGCCTCGCCATCGCGGCGAAGGCCAATGCCGACGATGCCTCGAAGAAATGCGCCGGCCTGTTCATCGCCTGGGCGACGTCGAAGGAAAACGAGAAGCGCCGGCTCGACGCCCATCAGTTCGGCGAGCTGAATCGCAGCAGCATCCTGTCCAACAAGCAGTTCGCCGACATCTACGGCGCCGATCTCGGCCAGGCGCTGGCCGAAACCGGCAAGGTCACGGCGGTCAATTTCTGGCAGGATCCGCGCTGGCCCGATCTCGGCGACCGCTGGGGCATCATCCTCGAGGAACTGGTGACGGGCACCCGCACCGATATCAAGGGCGGCCTCAACGAACTCGAGGCCTATGCCAACGAGCTGGCGAAGAAGAAGTAGGGCCATCCTCCCGCCCGTGGCGCGCGGTCCGCGGCATTGTCGCCAATGCCGGGACCTGCGCGTCGCGGGACTTTGCCCAACGAGGAAATCATGCCGACACGATCGAGACGCAAGCGAGGATAGATGCCCATGGCCCGACGCACGTCGCTCCCCGTCACCTTCGTCGTTCCTACCATCGCCATCCTTCTGGTGCTGTCGATGGTGCCGACGCTCTACGCCATCGTCATCGCCTTGCAGAACCGCGAGTTGAGCACGCCCGACTATTCCTGGGTCTGGCTGTCGAACTTCGCCGACCTGTTCCTCGACCGCCGCTTCCTCAACGCGGTCTGGGTCTCGGTGAAATGGGAGATCGTCACCGTCGTCGCCACCATGGTGGTGGCGATCGGGCTCGGCGTGCTGATGTTCGAGGTCGCCGGCCCACGCCTGCGCAACCTCCACTGCCTGCTCTTCATCATCCCGGTCCTGCTGCCGCGCGTCTCGGCGGCCTTCGTCTGGAAGTTCGCCTATCATCCGCTCTACGGCATCGCCACCTATCCCTACAGGCTCGTCACCGGCGGGCTGATCTTCGACCCGTTGTCCAAGCCGGGGACGGCCTTGTTCGCCGTCGCTTCGGTCGATGTCTGGCAATGGGGACTGTTCTTCGCGGTTATCGTGCTGAAACTGCTCGAAACCCTGCCGCCGCAGCCGATCGAGGCGGCACGACTCGACCATGCCAAACGCTGGCAGATCCACGCCTATGTCACCTTGCCGATGCTGAAGGCGCCATTGATCAGCCTGATGTTCGTCAAGATGATCGAATCGCTGCGCTCCTTCGACCTGATCTATGTCATGACCCGCGGCGGACCGGGCGTGGCGACCGAGACGCTCGACATGTACGCCTTCTCGCAAGGCTTCATCGAATCCGGCAAGGTTTCCTACGCCTCGGCCATGGCCGTGCTGATGATGATCGCCACCGTCATCACCTTTACCATGCTGTGGAAGCGGGTGCAGGCATGAGGCCCGGCAGACTGATCGGCAAGGCCATTTTGGCGGTGGCCGGGTTCCTGGCCGTGTTTCCGCTGCTGTGGACGGCCCTCAATGCGCTCAAGAACAATGTCGACATCATCACCCGCGTGCCGCGCCTCGTGTTCACGCCGACATGGGCCAACATCATCTACATTCTCGGCCGCGACAGCGTGCTGACCGGGCTCTACAACTCGGTCGTCGCCTGCGGCTCGGCCGTGCTGATCGGCGTCGTCCTCGGCCTGCCGGCGGCCTACGCGGTGGCGCGCTATCCCAACCGCTGGGCCGGCGACATTCAGTTCTTCGTGCTGTCGCTGCGCTTCCTGCCGCCGGTGGCGGTGGCCATCCCGCTGATGGTGATCTGGCTTCAGGTCGGCCTTTACGACACTTTGCCGGCGTTGATCATCACCTATTCGCTGCTCACCATCTCGGTGATCATGTGGCTCGCCATCCCCGCCTTCCAGAGCGTGCCGAAGGAGATCGAGGAGGCCGCCTTCGTCGACGGCTACGGCGCCTATTCGGTGTTCTGGCGCATCGCGTTGCCCGTGGCGGCCCGCTCCTTGGCAGGGGCGGTCGCCTTCAGCTTCGTGCTGGTCTGGAACGAATTCCTGATCGCGCTGATGCTGTCGAGCTCCAACGCCAAGACCTTGCCGATCGTCGCGTCCGAACTCTCCCAGCAAGGCATGAACGTGCCATGGGGCATTCTCAACGCCTCGGTCGTGCTCCTGTCGCTGCCGCCGTTGCTGTTCCTCGGCGTCCTCAGCGGCTTCCTGAATTCCGTTTTCCGGCAAAAAAAGACTTGATGCGAGGATTTCCCGATGCGGGCACTGGTGCTTGAGAAAAAAGGCGAACTGTCGCTGCGCGAGATCGCGCTGCCGCTCGATGTCGGACCGGACGACGTCAAGATAGCCATCCACACGGTCGGCGTCTGCGGCAGCGACGTGCACTATTACACGCATGGCGCCATCGGCAGCTATGTCGTGCGGGCACCCATGGTGCTCGGTCACGAAGCCGCGGGGACGGTCGTCGAGACCGGCGCCAATGTCGGGACGTTCAAGGTCGGCGACCGCGTCTGCATGGAGCCGGGCGTGCCGAACCTTTCGTCGCGCGCGACGAAACTCGGCATCTACAATGTCGACCCCGACGTCAGCTTCTGGGCGACGCCGCCGGTGCATGGCGTGCTCGCGCCCTACGCGGTGCACCCCGCCGCCTTCACTTACAAACTGCCGGACAATGTCTCCTTCGCCGAGGGCGCGATGGTCGAGCCCTTCGCCATCGGCATGCAGGCGGCGAGCCGTGCCCGCATCGTTCCGGGCGATGTCGGCGTCGTCGTCGGCTGCGGCCCGATCGGCATCATGATCGCGCTAGCCGCGCTGGCCGGCGGCTGTTCAAAAGTGCTGATCTCCGATTTTTCCGCGCCCAAGCTGAAAATCGCCGCGCAGTACGCCGGCATCGTGCCGGTCAATATCGGCGAGCAGTCGCTGGTCGACGCCGTCGCGGCGGCGACCGACAATTGGGGTGCCGACATCGTTTTCGAGGCCAGCGGCAGCCCGAAGGCCTTCGCCGATCTGTTCGATGTCGTGCGGCCGGGCGGCGCGGTGGTGCTGGTCGGACTGCCGGTGGAACCGGTGGCCCTCAACGTGCCGGCGGCGATCTCGAAGGAGGTGCGCATCGAGACGGTGTTCCGCTATGCCAACATCTTCGACCGCGCCTTGCAGTTGATCGCTTCCGGCAAGGTCGATCTCAAGCCGCTGATCACCGGCACCTATGATTTCCCGGACAGCATCAAGGCATTCGAGCGCGCCGCCCAGGGCAATCCGGAAGACGTCAAGCTGCAGATCCTGCTCACCGGCGAGAAAGGATGATCATGTCCGCGATCGTTTGCTCCCATGTCGACAAGGCCTATGGCGCCACGACGGTCATCCGTGATCTCAACCTCAGCATTGAAGAGCACGAATTCGTCGTGTTTCTCGGCCCGTCCGGCTGCGGCAAGTCGACCTTGCTGCGCATGCTGGCGGGGCTGGAGGACATCAGCGGCGGCGAGGTCTCGATCGGTGGCAAGGTAGTCAACGACCTCGATCCGGGCGACCGCGGCATCGCCATGGTGTTCCAGAACTACGCGCTCTATCCGCACATGACGATCTTCGACAACATCGCCTTCGGGCTGCGGCGCCAGAAGGTGCCGGCGGCCGAGATCCGCAAGCGGGTCGACGCGGTGTCGAGGACGCTCGGGCTGGACCCTTATCTCGGCCGCAAGCCGGCCGAGCTGTCCGGCGGCCAGCAGCAGCGCGTCGCCATTGCCCGCGCGATGATCAAGACACCAAAGGTGTTCCTGTTCGACGAACCGCTTTCCAATCTCGACGCCAAATTGCGCAACCATATGCGCGTCGAGATCGCGCGCCTGCACCAGTCGCTGAAGACCACCACCGTCTACGTCACCCATGACCAGCTGGAGGCGATGACGCTGGCCGACCGCATCGTGCTGCTCAAGGAGGGTGTCATCGAGCAGATCGGCGCGCCGGCGGAAATCTATCTGCGCCCCGCCAACATGTTCGTGGCCGGCTTCATCGGCACGCCGAACATGAATTTTGTCGAGGTGACGGTCGGCCGCTCGGACAATGGCTGGACGTTGACGGGCGCCGGAACGGTGCTTTCGATCGAGGGCTGGGGTTTCCATCTGCAGCATGGCGACCGCGCCGTGCTGGGTATACGGCCGCCGGATCTGAAGACGGCCGGCGCCGGCACCGCCGCCATACTACAAGGCACGGCCGATCTCATCGAGTTCCACGGCAATGACGCGCTGGTGACATTCGGCTCCGGCGGCAAGGAAATCAGCGCGTTGGTTCCGGCACGCGAATGCCCGGCGCTGAATGCCCCCGTCCGCTACACATTCGAGGAGGAAAGCATCCATCTGTTCGAAGCGACGTCAGGCGCATCGCTGCGCAAGCAGTAGGCAAAAGCCTACCGGATCGCGTCGAGCGCCTGGCGCTGGCGGTGCATCTCCAGGAAGATCCGGTAGTCGCGGTCGAAGCGGGCCCCTGCGGCCGGGTTGGCGGCACGCCTCTTGCCGCCTTGCTGCATGGCAAGGCAGGCGGCGTTGAGGTCGGGGAAAAGCCCGGCGGCGGTGGCGGCGACCATGCCGGTGCCGAGCAGCACCGCCTCGTCGGCCAGCGGCTCGACCACCGTGCAGCCGGTGGCGTCGGCGTAGAGCTCCATCAGCAGCGGGTTCTTGGTGTGGCCGCCGGTGACATGCAGCGTGTCGATCAGATAGCCGTTCTCGTTCAGCGCCTCCAGCACATGGCGCACGCCCAGCGCGATGCCGACGGCGGTGCGCCAGTAGAGCTTGCACAGGCTGTCGAAGGAGGAGTCAAGCGTCAGCCCGCTGACGACGCCGACCGCATGCGGGTCGGCGAGCGGCGAGCGGTTGCCATGGAAATCCGGCAGCACATGCAGGCGCGCGGCGAGGTTATCGCCCTCGGAGGCGCGCAGTTCGGCGACCCGCCTGGCGATCTTGGCGTGCATGGCGGCGTCCGGCTCGCCGCCGGCGCCGTGCAAGCGGATGATGTGGTCGAGCAGCGCGCCCGTGGCCGACTGGCCGCCTTCCGACAGCCACAGCTTCGGCAGCGCCGCGCCGTAGTAAGGCCCCCAGACGCCGGCGAAAGGCTGCGGATCGGGCGACATCGCCATGACGCAGCTCGACGTACCGGCGATCAGCGCCAGATGCCGGCTGATGTCCTGCTCGTCGCCGGCAAAGCCGCCGAGCACGCCAAGCGCGCCGGCATAGGCGTCGATGACCCCGGCGCCGACCCGGCAGCTTTCCGTCAGGCCGAGCTCCGCCGCCGCTTGCGCCGTCAGCGGACCAATGTCGGCGCCGACCGGGCTGGCGCGCTCCGGCAGATTGCCGTGCTCAAAGAGATCGTCGAGGCCGACGATCTCGAAGAAATCGCGCTGCCAGGCGGTGTCTTCGTGCGCCAGGTAGGTCCATTTCGCGGTCAGCGTGCATTGCGAACGAGCGAGCGACCCGGTCGCCTGCCAAGTCAGGAAATCGGCCAGGTCGAACAGATAGCCGGCTTCATTCCATGTATCTGGCAGATTGCGTTTCAGCCACATCAGCTTCGGCGTCGCCATTTCCGGCGACATCACGCCGCCAATATAGTTAAGGACCTCGTGGCCGCTTGCCGTGCATTCGTCGGCTTCGGCAATGGCGCGGTGGTCGAGCCAGACGATGGTGTCCCAGCGCTTCTGGCCGGTGGTCGAAACGCTGAGCTGGTCGCCCTGCCGGTCGCGGACGACCAGCGAGCAGGTGGCGTCGAACGAGATGCCGACAATGTCTTGCGCCGCGACGCCGGCCTTTTCGCGGGCGGCACGCACGGCGGCGCAGACCGCCGACCAGATATCGCGCGAATCATGCTCGGCATGATCGGGCTTTGGCTGGTTCATGGCGATCGGCCGATCGGCGCGGCCAAGCAAAGTACCACTGGCATCGAGAATGCCCGCGCGAGCGCTCCCGGTGCCGACATCGACCGCGCAAACAAACTGTTTCGTCAAGATGCTCTAACTCTCGCTCCCAGGCCTGCAATCAGATCGGGCAATTGCAGCATGTCAGCGAATATAAAGTCCGGTTCACTCGACGCAAGCCGCGCTTTCAGGGCGGCGTTGCCGGCATGCGCGCCGCCGGTGAAGGCAAGGACGCGCATGCCGGCCGCGCGCGCCGCCGCGACGCCGGCCGGACTGTCCTCGATGACGAGGCATTTGCGCGGGTGTGCCCGCATGCTGGCGGCGGCGTGCAGGAAGAGGTCGGGCGCCGGCTTTCCCTTGGCCACCATGGCGGCGCTGAACAGATGCGGCTCCATCAACCCGAGCAGATCAGTGACGTCGAGCGCATAGCGGATGCGGTCCAACGTGCCCGACGAGGCGACGCAGAACGGCAGGCCGAGCTTCGGCAACATCTCCTTGACGCCGGGGATCGGCTTGAGCTCCTCGCGGAATTTTCGCATCAGGTCGACACGCATCGCGGTCAGATGCTGATCGCTGATCTCCAGGCCGAAGTCGCTGGCAAGGATCTCGCGCACGCTTTTCATGCTCTTGCCGAGGAAATGCTCATAGGCGGCGTCCTCGCTGAGGGTACCGCCGGCAAGTTTAATCATGCCGAGCAGCGCCGAGACGGAGAGCGCCTCGCTGTCGACCAGAACGCCATCGCAGTCGAAGATGACCAGTTCAGGCGTCATGATGGCTGATGGCTCTCAGAGCTTGCCGGCGATGTAGCGCGTCAGCGTGGCGCGGGCGCCGCTGGCCCACAACACGTTGAGCGCGTGGCCGAAGGCCTCGACAAACGTCGTGGCGCGGCCGACATCGCCATAGATGTCCTCCATGGCCAGCCAGGCGGCGGGCGTCTCCTTTGCCGCCTTCGCCGTGGCCTGCAGCCGATCCCAGCTCGGGTCGTTGGGTTCGATGACGGCGCCGCTGTCTGACGTGCCGAAACAGTAGCGGCACCATAGCGCCGATTCCAGCGCCAGGCCGGCGACGCCTTTTCTGGCCTTCAGGCGGTCGGAGATGGCCGGGATGATGAATTTCGGCTGACGATTTGAGCCGTCGAGGCAGAGCCGGCGGACGGTATCGCCGATCTTGGGGTTGGAGAAGCGCTTCTCGATGAGCTGGTAATAGTCCTCCAGCACTGTGTTTGGCACCGGCGGCACGGTCGGGATGATCTCGTCATGCTCGAGCTTGTCGAGAAAGCCGCGCACAAGGGGCTCCTGCATCGCCTCATGGACGAAATGGATATCCATCAACCCGGCTGGATAGGCGATGGTGGCATGGCCGCCATTGAGGATGCGGATCTTCATCAATTCGTAGGGGGCGACGTCCTTGACGAACTGCACGCCGACCTTTTCCAGCGGCGGACGGCCATCGGTGAAGCGGTCTTCCAGCACCCATTGCCGGAACGGTTCGCAGAACACCGGCCAGGCGTCCTCCACGCCAAAATCCTTGGCCAGTATCCCGCGCTCGCGGTCTGTGGTGGCCGGGGTAATGCGGTCCACCATGCCGTTTGGAAAGGCGACGTTGCTGCTGACCCAACTGGCCAGATCCTCGTCGATCAGCCGCGCCAGACCAATGACGCCGTCCGAGGTGACATGCCCATTGTGAGGGATGTTGTCGCAGGACATCACGGTGAACGGCACGGTGTCCTCGTCGCGCCGGCGCAGCAGCCCGGCGAGGATGATGCCGAACACGGTTTTCGGCGTCGCGCCCGGCTGCGCGTCGGCGACGATGTCCGGATGAGCGGGGTTGAACTTGCCCGACGCCGGGTCGATGAAATAGCCGCCTTCGGTGATGGTCAGCGACACGATCTTGATCGCCGGATCGGCCAGCCGTTCGATGATGCCGGCCGCATCGCCCGGCATCAGGAAGTCGATCATGGCGCCGGTGACACGGGCGCTCATATGGCCCTCATCCTGCTCGACCACCGTGGTCAGCCAGTCCTGCTCTTCGAGTTTGCCGCGACCGATCTTCTCGCCCTCGAAGACGCCAGCGCCGACCAGCGCCCAGTCGTGGCCGACACCTGAATTGAACAGATCGTCGAGATAGACCGCCTGGTGCGAGCGATGGAAATTACCGACGCCGAAATGCACGATGCCAGGTCTGAGCGCCGCCCGGTCGTATTTCGGACCGGCGACATTGGCGGGCAGCCTGGAGAGATTTGAGGACGAGAGCTTCACGGTCATCTGTCTTACCCTTTGGCCGGGTTCCGGCCTTCGCTATTTAGGCCTCTGCTCCCCGCGCAGGGGCGGGGAGCAGAGGCCGTCCCCCGCCTCAACTCATCCACTGGCCGCCGTCGACATTGTAGGTCTGGGCGACGATGTACTCGGCGTCGCTGCTGGCGAGAAAGACCGCCATGCCGGCCAGGTCCTGCGCCGTACCCATGCGGCCATACGGCACCGCCTCGCCGACCAGTTTCTTCTTCTCGCCCTTCGGGCGGTTCTCATACTTGGCAAACAGTGCATCGACGTGATCCCAGTGCTCGCCGTCGACGACACCAGGGGCGATCGCGTTGACGTTGATGCGGTGCTTGATCAGGTCGAGCCCTGCCGACTGGGTCAGCGAAATGACGGCGGCCTTGGTGGCGCAGTAGACGCCGACCAGCGGCTCGCCGCGCCGGCCGGCCTGGCTCGCCATGTTGATGATCCTGCCGCCCTTGCCCCGGGCGATCATAGAGCGGGCCGCCGCCTGCAGCATGAACAGCGTGCCGGCGACATTGACCGAGAACAGCCTTTCATAGCTCGCCCGCGAGATCTCGACGATCGGCGCCAGGTCGAACAAGGCGGCATTGTTGATCAAGATGTCGAGACCGCCGGCCTCGCTCTCCACCGCCTTGACCGCGGCGTCGATGGAGGCCTGATCCGTGACGTCGAGCTTGACGGCATAGGCCTTGGCGCCGATCTCGGCCGCCGTCTTTTGCGCGGCCTCGAGATTGATATCGGCGATGGCAACGACAGCGCCTTCGCGCGCATAGGCTTCGGCGAAGGCCTTGCCGATGCCACGCGCCGATCCGGTGATCAGCGCCGATTTGCCTTTCAGCCTCATGCTGCCATTGCCTTGCCGTCGGCGCCGAAGCGATGCAGCTTGGCCTTGTCGGGCGTCAGATAGATGGTATCGCCATGATGCACGGCCAGTTCGCCGTCGGCACGCACCGTCAGCGGACCGACGCCGTCGGCCTGGACATGCAGGAAGGTGTCGGATCCCAGATGCTCGGCAACGCCGACGGTGGCCTTCCATTCGCCCGCCGTGGTCGAAATCTGCATATGCTCGGGGCGGATGCCGATGGTCTTGGCGCTATATTTGGCGGCCGGCGCGCCTTCGACCAGGTTCATCTTCGGCGAGCCGATGAAGCCGGCGACGAACAGGTTGCGCGGCGTCTTGTAGAGCTCCATCGGCGAGCCGACCTGCTCGATATTGCCGGCATTCAGCACGACTATCTTGTCGGCCATGGTCATTGCCTCGACCTGGTCGTGGGTGACGTAGATCATCGTCGTCTTGAGCTGGTGGTGCAGCTCGCTGATCTCCAACCGCATCGTGCCGCGAAGGGCCGCGTCGAGGTTGGACAGCGGCTCGTCGAACAGGAAGGCCGAGGGCTGGCGCACGATGGCGCGGCCGATGGCGACGCGCTGGCGCTGGCCGCCGGAGAGCTGGCCGGGCCGCCGTTCGAGATAATTGGTGAGGTTCAAGACGCGCGCCGCGTCCTTCACCTTCCGGTCGATGGTCGCCGGGTCCTCGCCCGCCATCTTCAGCGGGAAGGCGATGTTCTTGGCCACGGTCATGTGCGGGTAAAGCGCGTAGGACTGGAACACCATGGCGAGCTTGCGCTTGGCCGGCGCCTCGCCGGTGACGTCGCGGCCGTCGATGTTGATGGTGCCGCCGCTGGTGTCCTCCAGCCCGGCGATCAGCCGCAGCAGCGTGGACTTGCCGCAACCCGACGGGCCGACGAAGACGACGAACTCGCCATTCTCGATCACCAGGTCAATGCCCGGAATAATGACCGTCGACCCGAACGATTTGGAGACGTTCTTGAGCGTGATGTTTCCCATGGTTTCCTCCCCGAGGGGTTATTGTCCGACGTTCTTGAGCGCCACGTTACGCCACGGCTTACTTCACGGCGCCAAAGGTCAGGCCGCGCACCAGCTGCTTCTGGCTGAACCAGCCCATGATCAGGATCGGGGCGATCGCCAGCGTCGAGGCCGCCGAAAGCTTGGCCCAGAACAGGCCTTGCGGGCTGGAGAACGAACTGATGAAGGCGGTCAGCGGCGCTGCTTCCGTGGTGGTCAGGCGGATCGTCCAGAACGCCTCGTTCCAGGCCAGGATGATGTTCAAGAGCATGGTCGAGGCAATGCCGGGCACCGCCATCGGGGTCAGCACATAGACGATCTCGTTCCACAGCGAGGCGCCGTCCATGCGCGCCGCTTCCAGGATCTCGCCGGGGATCTCGCGGAAATAGGTGTAGAGCATCCACACCACGATCGGCAGGTTGATCAGCATCAGCATGACCATCAGGCCGATGCGGCTGTCGAGCAGGCCGGTGTCGCGGAAGATCAGGTAGATCGGGAACAGCACCGCGACCGCCGGCATCATCTTGGTGGACAGCATCCACATCAAAATGTCCTTGGTCCGCTTGGTCGGCGAGAACGCCATCGACCACGCCGCGGGAATGGCGACCAGCAGGGCCAGGACGGTCGATCCGACCGAGAGCAGAACGGAATTGAAGAAGAACTTGAAGTAGCCGCTCTGCGCCTGAACCTCGGCATAGCTCTCGAACGTTCCCGACGGGATCAGGGCGAAGCCCTGGATCGCCTCCTGTTCCGACTTGAACGAGGTGATGATCGTGTAGAGGATCGGGAAGAAGATCAGCAGGGCGACGATCCAGGCCGCAACCGTGGCGATCGTCTTGTGCTGGGTGGTGACTGCACGGGCCATCTTGTCCTCCCTTACTTGTCGAGGTTCTTGCCGACCGCGCGCATGGCGAAGAAGGCGACGATGTTGGCGAGAATGACGGCAATCACACCGCCCGCGGATGCCTGGCCGATTTTGAACTCCAGCAGTGCCTTCTGGTAGACGAGGAAGGGCAGGTTGGTGGAGGCGTAACCGGGGCCGCCATTGGTGGTGACGAGGATCTCGGCATAGACCGAAAGCAGGAAGATCGTCTGGATGAGAATGACGACGGTGATGGCGCGCGACATGTGCGGCAGCGTCAGATAGATGAAACGGCTGATGAAGCCGGCGCCGTCCATTTCGGCGGCTTCCTTCTGCTCGCCGTCGAGGGACTGCAGCGCGGTCAACAGGATCAGCGTCGCGAAAGGCAGCCACTGCCACGCTACGATGATGATGATCGCCGTCATCGGATGCTGCCCGAACCAGTCGATCGGTTGCGCTCCGAAGAAGCGCGCTATGTCGGCGAACACCCCATATTGCGGGTGCATGATCATGTTCTTCCAGACCAGCGCGGCCACCGGCGGCATGACGAAGAACGGCGAGATGACGAGGATGCGCACGATGCCCTGTCCCCACATCGGCTGGTCGATCAACAGCGCCAGCAGGATGCCGCCGATCACCGTGATCAAGAGCACGCTGATCACCAGGATCAAGGTGTTGAGGATCGACTGCAGGAAGGCGGGATTGGAATAAAACAGCGCGTAGTTGGAGAAACCGACGAACCCGTCGCGGATCGGGTTGAGGGGATTGTACTGCTGGAAGGAGAACCAGATGGTGATGACCAGCGGCACGATCATCCAGACGAACAGCAGCACGACGGATGGCGCCATCATGAAACGGGCAAGCGAGCGGGTCTGCTGAGTAGCCATGACGGTCACCCTTCAATGGTCAGACTGAATTTTCAGAGGCGTTGAAGGCGGCCGCCCGAGCTGGGAACTCGGGCGGCCGTTGCCGGTCGAGGAGGCAACCGGCATTCGGCACCGGGAGGAGCCTTACTTGATATACCCGCCTTCGGTCATCGCCGCGGTGGCTGCGTCCTGGGCCTGCTTCAGCGCATCGTCGACGCTCGACTGGCCGGCAAGAGCCGCCGAGAAGAGCTGGCCGACCGTGGTGCCAAGCCCCTGGAATTCAGGGATGGCGACAAACTGGACGCCGACATAGGGCACCGGCTTGACCGTCGGATGTGTCGGGTCGGCGGCGTTGATGGAGTCCAGCGTCATCTTGGCGAACGGAGCCGCCTTCTGGTATTCGGGGTTGGCGTAGAGCGAGGAGCGCGTGCCCGGAGGAACGTTCGCCCAGCCTTCCTTCGAAGCGACGAGTTCGGCATAGTGTTTGC
This sequence comes from Mesorhizobium intechi, assembly GCF_002879535.1. Taxonomy (GTDB): domain Bacteria; phylum Pseudomonadota; class Alphaproteobacteria; order Rhizobiales; family Rhizobiaceae; genus Mesorhizobium; species Mesorhizobium intechi. Next base: position 20,769 of record NZ_PNOT02000262.1, on the reverse strand, counting down.
TGGTCGCCCACGAGACGAACTTCTCGGCGGCGTCAGCCTTCTTGGTGCCGGCCGGAATGGCGAGCGACCATGCCCACAGCCAGTTGCCGCGCTTGCCGAGGCCGTTGTCGGGAGCCAGCGCATAGCCGACCTTGTCGGCGACCTGGGATGCCTTGGGATCGGAGACGAAGGAGGCCGCGACGGTGGCGTCGATCCACATGCCGCACTTGCCCTGCTGGAACAGCGCCAGGTTTTCGTTGAAGCCGTTGGAGGACGCCCCTTCGGGGCCGTCGGCCTTCATCAGGTCGACATAGAACTGCAAGGTCTTCTTCCACTCGGGCTGGTCGAATTGCGGCTTCCAGTTCTCGTCGAACCAGCGGGCGCCGAAGGAGTTCGACATGGCGGTCAGGAAGGCCATGTTCTCGCCCCAGCCGGCCTTGCCGCGCAGGCACACGCCGTTCACGCCATTGGCGCGGTCGGTCATCTTGTCGGCGGCCTGCTTGATGAAGTCCCAGGTCGGCGCGTCGGGCATCTTCAGTCCGGCCTTCTCCATCAGGTCCTTGCGGTACATGACGAAGGAGCTTTCGCCGTAGAAGGGCGCGGCGTAGAGCTTGCCATCGACCGAAAGACCGCCTGATATGGCCGGGATGATGTCCTTGGCGTCATAGTCGTCGCCGAGCTTGTCGAGCGGCAGCAGCCAGCTCTGCTTGGCCCAGATCGGAACCTCGTAGGTGCCGATGGTCATCACGTCATACTGGCCGCCCTTGGTGGCGATGTCGGTGGTGACGCGCTCGCGCAGTACGTTCTCTTCGAGAGTGACCCAGTTGAGCTGGATGTCGGGGTTGGCCTTGGTGAAGTCGTCGGTCAGCTTCTGCATGCGGACCATATCGCCATTGTTGACCGTGGCGATGGTGATGGATTCGGCATGTGCGGCCAAAGCGAGAGCGCTGGCAGACAACAAGCCCAGGGTGAGCGTGCGCAGTTTCATCAAATTCCTCCCATGAACCAAGATGAGCATTTGCCTTGGCTGTGAGCAATTACTCACTTGCCGTGAATTATGTCAAGCCGGATTCGATGCTGCAGCGCAGCACCGGGACCTGTCGATTGACGGGACGACAAGAGCCGCACCCGCGCGCGATATCAGGCGGCGTGACAGGAAGGCCTGGAAGATTGGATCGGGAGGCGGGCGCCCGTCAGCAGGCGATCTCGGCCAGCAGCCAGTCGCGGAAGGCGCGGATCTTCGGCACGTTGCGGCGTGCTTCGGGATAGACCAGCCAGTAGGCGTGGCCGTCATCGCCGACCAGGTCGAAAGGCTGGATCAGGCGGCCGTCGGCAAGTTCGCTCTTGAATAGCGCCCGGGTCAGGATCGCCACGCCATGGCCAGCGATGGCCGCATTGGCCTCATAGGCCTGCGCGCCCATGCTGCTGCCGGGTCGCTTGGCAAGATCATGCGCATGCACGCCGGCCGTCTCGAACCATTGCCTCCACCAGACATCGCCCGGATCGAGGATCGGCAGCCGCAGCAGGTCGGCCGGCTCCTTGACGCCGCCGATGCTGGCGGCGAGCTTCGGGCTCAGCATCGGCGTGAAATCGGCGTCGAGCAGCTTATGAGCTTCCAGCCCCGGCCATTTGCCGCCGCCAGAGCGGATGGCGAGATCGACATCCTCGCGGGCGAAATCCGTCAGCCGGCTCGATGTTTCGAGCCGCACGGCAAGCGCTGGATGAGCCATCTGAAACGAGCCCAGATGATGCGCCAGCCAGTTCGAGGCAAAGGTCAGCACCGTGGTGACGCACAGCAGCCCGTCCGCGCCGCCGCGCGCGGCGGCATAGGCCTGGCTAAGAATGGCAAAGGCCTCGCTGACCGCCGGCGCCAGCCTCTGGCCGGCTTCCGTCAGTTCGATCTGCCGCGGCCGGCGCAGGAACAGCGGTGCCCCGACACGCTCTTCCAGTACCTTGATCTGATAGCTGACGGCGGCCTGTGTCATGGCGAGTTCCACGGCGGCCTTGGTGAAGGAAAGATGCCGCGCCACCGCTTCGAACACCCGGACGGCCTGCAGCGGCGGCAGTTGCGAAACCTGCGGCGGGCTTAGATCCGGCATAAAGCCTCCTTATGGGTCCTTATCGACGTTCGATTGGCAAAGCCGGCCGGCAGGACCGACATTCACTGTCAACCCGTCATTCGGGTTCAGGATAGCGAAGGTTGACGATCATGACCATGGCGCAGCAAAAATGCACTCCCGCTCCCGATCACCGCTGGACTTCGTGGCTTGTGAACGGATTCGGCTGGTTCGCGATCAGAAAAAGGGCGCATCTCGACATCAGGGACCTGTCGCCGCATCTGCAGCGCGACCTCGGTTTCCTCGATGGCAACGACCCTTTCGGCCGGCACAGATAGATTTGTTGGCTTTATCGCCAGGCGGTCGCCGCAGCCGCATCGGGGAGGCGGCAGCGCTTCCCGATCAGATGCTGGCCAGCAAAGCGGTCGCCGTCCGCTCGTCGGTGATGAGACCATTGACCAGCCGGCGATTCACGGCCGCCAGGATACCCGGCAGCTTGCGCTCGCCCATGGCCAGCGCGATGACCAGCGATTTCTCGCGCGACGGCAGCGATGCCGACGACACCCGGTCGTTGGTGATGCCTTCGATCATGCGGCCTTCCCTGTCGAACACCCAGCCGACGATCTCGGCGATGCCGCCAGCCTTCTGCAAGGCCTTCAACTCGCTTTCGGAAATGAAGCCGTCCTCGTAGAGAGGCGCCTTCGGCCCGAGGTCGCCGATGCCGATGAAGGTGACATCGGCTTCCGCCGCAAGGGCCAGCGTCGGCTGGATCATCGGCTGGTTCAGCAGCATCTCGCGCTCCTGCGGCGAGGAGGCGATGACCGGTAGCGGCATCGGGAAGGAGCGTGCCTTGACCCGGTCGGCCATGGTGAAGATGACGTTGTAGAAAGCGGCCGAACCATCAGGCGAGATGTTGCCGGTCAAGGACACCACCTTGTGCTGCGGGCATTCCATCGGCGGCAATTGCTCGATCGCGGCCTTCAGCGTGCGCCCGGTGCCGATGCCCATGACGATCGGCGTCGGCGAGCGCAGCCGCCGCTCGATCTCGGCCGCCGCCGCTTCGGCGATGCCGATGGTGGTGGAGGATGAATTCGGATCGCTCGGCACCACCTCGATCAGGTCGAGCGCGAAACGCGATTTCAGCCGGGCGGCAAGGTCAAGGCAGTTGGCGATCGGATGATCGACGCGGACCTTGATCAGGCCCTCCGACACCGCCAGCGACACCAGCCGCTGCGCCGTCTGCCGCGAGATGCCGAGCGTGGCGGCGATCTGGTCCTGTGTGTTGCCGGCGACATAATAAAGCCAGCCGGCGCGCGCCGCGTCGTCCAGCCTGTTGCTGCCGCCATCCTGCCGGGTATTCACGTCCTGCCTCCGCAACCGCATAGGAGCGGCCCGCTCCCAGTCTCGCAGGGAACGGCTTCCTGCGCAATTGTCAATCTCAAGGGCAATTGCTTGGCCGCGCACGGCCGGCATTTTCTCGCTGACACTGTCACGAGGCGCAAGGCGGAGCGGCTTTGCTTCCGGCGGCGGTCACCTTCTGTGATCGCGACGGTTTATCTCCCGGCGCAAACCCTTTAAGGGGATCGCAAAAGGAGCGCTGCATGACACCGAAGGCGGTTTTCTGGGACATGGACGGCACGCTGGTCGACAGCGAGCCGCTGCACGAGGCAGCCCTTGTAGCGGCAATGCGCAATGCAGGCCTCAAGCCGCCCGCCGACCTTCATGAGCGCGTGCTCGGCGTCGCCGCCTGGCCGGTCTACGAAATGATGCGCGACGAGTTCGGTCTCGATCTTCCTTTCGACGACTGGATCATGCGCAAATACGAGCACTATCTGCCGCTGGTGGAGGGGCTGAAACCGCGTCCGGGCGCCATAGAAGTCTTCAACGAATTGCGCGCGCTTGGCGTGCAGCAAGCGGTGGTCTCGAATTCGGACCGGATGATCGTCGACGCCAATCTGCGCATGGTCGGCCTTTTTTATCCAGGCATGAAAACGATCAGCCGCAACGATGTGCGTGATGGCAAGCCGCACGCCGAGCCTTTCCTGCGCGCCGCCTACCTGGCCGAAGTCGATCCCGCGCACGCCGTGGCGGTCGACGACAGCTGGCCTGGCGCCATGGCGGGACTGGCGGCGGGCATGAAGACGATCTTCTGGCCGGAAAAGCCGATGGAAGGACCGCCCGGCGCCGTCGTCATCAACAGCGCCGACCAATTGCGGGCTCAGCTCGGGCTCTAGTTCCGGTAGACCGGCTCTTCCTCGTCGAGGATCGCCTTCAGCTCGGCGAGATGGCGCTGGGCCTGGCCGGGATAGTCGTCCATTTCGCTCGCCGCCTTTTCGGCGATTGCGTCGGACAGCGTACGCAAGGGGCGGCCGGTCCACAGTGCCTTGATGTAGGTCTCGGCGGCGCGCTCGAAATAGAACATGCGGTTGAAGGCATCGGCGACCGTATCGCCGATCACCAGCACGCCGTGATTGCCCATCACCATGACCTTGACCTTGGGATCGGTGAGAAGCTGCGAGCAGCGCTCGCCCTCCTCCTCGAAGGCCAGCCCGCCATAGTGTGCGTCGACGACGTGGCGGTTGAAGAACATCGCCGAATTCTGGTCGATCGGCGGCAATGTCGAGTCGGCCAGCGAGGCCAGCACCGTGGCATGGATCGAATGGACATGCATGACGCAGCGCGCGTGCGGTACATTGCGATGGATGGCGCCGTGCAGGCCCCAGGCCGTCGGGTCGGGCGCGTTGGGGCCTGACAGCGCGTCCGGATCGTTGGCGTCGATCATCAACAGATCGCTCGCCTTGATGCGCGAGAAATGCACCTGGTTGGGGTTCATCAGGAACTGCGTGCCGTCTTCATTGACGGCCAGCGAGAAGTGGTTGGCAACCGCCTCGTGCATGTTGAGCCGCGCCGTCCAGCGAAAGGCACAGGCGAGATCGACGCGCTCTTCGTAGAAGGGCAGGTTGGTCAGCGTTTCCTTCTGCAGGCGGGCGATGCTCATCGAAATCCTCCGGTTTTGGCGAGAATGCCGCGACCGACGGCTGCCCGCAACGGGTTTTGGTTGGTGCAGGGGGAACTGATGCCTGTCAGGCCGCCGTGCTGGTGGCGGTGCCAACCCTCAGCCCGCCATGCTCGACGATGAAATCGATGACCTCCCGCAGCCCCTTGCCGCGCGACAGATCGGTGAAACCGAACGGCCGCTTGCCGCGCATGCGGGCGGCGTCGCTCTCCATCACATCGAGGTTGACGTTCACATAGGGCGCCAGATCGCTCTTGTTGATGACCAGGAAATCGGAACGGGTGATCGCCGGTCCGCCCTTGCGCGGGATTTCCTCACCCTGGCAGACCGAGATGACATAGAGCGTCAAATCCGCGAGATCCGGCGAGAAGGTGGCGGCAAGATTGTCGCCACCGGATTCGATGAAGATGATGTCGAGATCGGGGAATTTCCGGTTGAGCTCGGCGATCGCCTGCAGATTGATCGAGGCGTCCTCGCGAATGGCGGTGTGCGGACAGCCGCCGGTCTCGACGCCGACGATGCGGTCTTCCGGCAGCGCCTGCAGCCGGGCCAGCATCATGGCGTCTTCCCTGGTGTAGATGTCGTTGGTGACGACGGCGATGGAAAACTCGTCGCGCAGCGCCTTGCAAAGTTTTTCGGTGAGCGTCGTCTTGCCGGAGCCGACAGGGCCGCCGATACCGATGCGAAGGGGACCATTGGCTTGGGTCATGCCGGGAACTCCATGATGGCCAGGATTGCGAAGCCGAGCCCGATCAACAGGCACAGCGGCGAATAGTAACGCACATCGAGCCGCGCGAAAGGCTGTTCGGGCGCCAGGCGCCGCCACCACGGCGTGAAGCCGGCAATGCCGCGCCCCAGGAACACCAGCCCGATGAGCAGCGAGGTGGCGGCAAGGCCCTCCCTCGGGAAAGGCGAGGCAAAGAAGCCGATGAGCGCCAGCGGCCAGAGCGTCGCCAGGCCGAGACAGGCGGCAACGGCGAAACTGGCGAAGGGCGTCGGCATTTCCTGGACGCCGCGAAAGCCGACGACCGCGCGGGCGCAGGAGGCCGCGTCCCTGCCCGGCCAGATGCCGCCAATGCCCCAATAGACATGCAGCGCCGTGATCAGCAGCAGGACGAATGAAAGCGCGAAGGCCAGGGCGATCATGAACGGAACAGCCGCGAATACTGGGTTTCGTGCCGCATCGCCATGACATCGGAGACGAAGGCGCAGCCGCCGAGATCGTCCAATGCCGAACGGGACGCGCGGTCGGCGGTCGAGAGCGCCAACGGCTCGAAGCCGGCCAGCAGCGTGGTGGCTTCGCTCTGGCCGATGACACCGAGCCTGATCGCCGCCTGGACCAGATTGGAGAAGAAGGCCTGCAGGAAGGCGGACAACGCATCCTGCAGTGCAATGCCGTTGCCGCCGGCAATGGCGCCGACGGCGACGCAATAGGCGCATTCGGCAGGCAGGCGCGCCAGCACCGGATTGCCCCACGGGGCGGCGGCTTTGAGGAAGGCGGTACCTTGCAGCATGGTCTCGGTATGGCGTTCACGAGAGCCGGCCAGCGCCTCGGCCAAGGCGGCGACTTCGTCGAGATTGCCGGCGTCGCGGGCGCGGCGCCAGCTCTCGGCAAACAGCACCGCATCGTTCCAGCCCGAGCCCATCTCGACCAGCGTTTCCAGCCAGTGAGCCAGGCTCGCGGCATCGGCAACCTGCCCGTCATGCACCGCCCGTTCGAGACCGTGGCTGTAGGCAAAGCCGCCGACCGGGAAGGCCGGCGACAGCCACGCCATCAGCCGCAGCAGGGCGATGTTCGAAGGCTGGTCAGTCATGATCGTGGTGATGATGGTCGTGGTGGGAATGGCCGTGCGCGTGCGAATGCGATTCGCTGCGCGCGTGCGAATGGGCCTCCGCATGGCTGTGCGCATGCGCGTGCCCGTGATCATGCCCGCCGGAATAAGCGCCGCGCACCGGCTTGAATGGTTCGGAGACCTCGCGCACCGTGGCGCCCAGCCCTTCCAGCATTGCCTTGATGACATGGTCGCGCAGGATGACGATGCGATCCGCCTCGATGCCTGCCGCGAGGTGACGGTTGCCGATATGCCAGGCCAGCTCGGTCAGATGCACGCCGTCGCGGGCGCGGATATCGTAGACCTCTTCCGGCGCCGCGATGATCTCGACATGGCGGCCATCCTCCAGCACCAGACGGTCGCCATCGTTCAGGGCGACGGGTTCGGGCAGGTCGACCAGCACCTTGCTGCCATCCGACAGGTCGATGGCGCGGCGGCGCAGATGCCGCTCGTCATGAGCAAGCACAGCCTTGGCAAACGCGGGCGCCGCGCCCGCATCGCCAGCGGCCAGCACCGAGACGGCGCGGGGAAATTTGGTGAAGTCGGTGTTGAGGTTGAGCTTCATTTCATGGAGCCTCCGTTGGCCTGCGCCCGCGCACGGGCTGGGCGCGAAAGCACCCGGTCGAAATAGGCGTTGACGCGATCGGATTCGATCGGGAATTTTCCAGCGCGCGCCCAGTTGCCCATGTCGCCCAGCAGCACGTCGACGGCGGAAAACCGGTCGCCCAGCGCAAACGGCTTGTCGCCGAGCCGGCGGTCCAGCGCCTTGGCTTCCGAGGCAAAATCATAGGCCGCCGCGGGGCCGACATCGACCCGCACTTCCTTCGGCAGCAGGAAGCGGTGGCGCAATTTGTTCCACAGCGGCGCCTCGAACTCGCTCTGGGCAAAATGCATCCAGGAATCCATCTCGGCACGGCCGGCGACTCCGGGGGCGGCGCCCATGCCCTTGTCAGCGTGCTTGTCGGCGAGATAGACGCAGATCGCCGCCGAATCCGTGACCGTCAGCTCGTCGTCGATGAGGACCGGCACCTTGCCCGACGGGTTGAGCGCATAGGCTTCCGGCGAGCGCAGTTTGACCTCGACGAATTCATAGGGCTGCCCGAGCTCCTCGAGCATCCAGAGAACGCGGCTGACCCGGGATCCTCGTGATCCGACGGCCTTGTACATGCTGAGATCCTGTCTTTTCCTGGACTCTAGACCATCCGCTGCAGTCATACGATCGTGTCGAAGAGCCGCAGGATGAACGATATCTGGTAGATCAGCGCTGCCGCGACGAAGGCGATGTGGAAGCGGCGGTCGCGCACCAGGATCGCGGCGATGCACAATGCCACGAAGACCGGCGTGCGGAACAGATATTCGTTGCCGAAGCGGGCGAAATGCTCGGGCCCTTTCAACAGCGTATCGACCACGTCGAGCAGATAGGTCGCCGCCAGCAGGCCGAAGAACCAGCCGCGGCGCGAATAGAAGAAATCCTCGTAGCTGGTATAGTCCAGCATCGAATCCGGAAACAGCAGCGCGCACAGCAGGAACAGCGTGATCGCGTAGAAGATGATGAACAGGTACTTGCCGAAGGTCCAGGTCTCGATGGCGTAGAGCCCAAATTCCCACCACCAGAAATGCACCAGCATCAGGAGCACCGAGGCGACCCAGGCCAGATGCACGGGATAGAGCCGGTACTGGCCGGGATGCTGGACGATGCGCGCCACCCCCGACAGCAGGCGGGCGACACCAAGCCCGATCACCATGCCCATGACGATACGGATATGCGGAAAGATGTCGTGGGGAGAGGCGATTTCGGTGGCCATGCCTGATCACGATGGGTTTCTGCTGCACCGCATATTGCGGCCCACGCCTGCCAGCCGCAACGGAATTTGGCCGGCCGACCTCAGAACAGGAAATACCGCTGCGCCATCGGCAGCACCGTCGCCGGCTCGCAGGTGAGCAACTCGCCGTCGGCGCGCACTTCATACGTCTCGGGGTCGACCTCGACATGCGGCGTGGCGTCGTTGAGCACCATGGAATGCTTGCCGATGCCGCCACGTGTGTTTTCCACGGCGACGAAATGCTTTTCGACGCCAAGCCGGCCATGCAGCCCCGACTCGAGCGCCGCCTTGGAAACGAAGGTCACCGACGAGTTGGTCATGGCCTTGCCATAGGCGCCGAACATCGGCCGGTAGTGCATGGGCTGCGGCGTCGGGATCGAGGCGTTGGGGTCGCCCATAGGGGCGGCGGCGATCATGCCGCCGATCAGCACCATCTCCGGCTTGACACCAAAGAAGGCCGGGTTCCACAGCACCAGGTCGGCACGCTTGCCGACGGCGATCGAGCCGATGTCTTTCGACAGCCCATGCGCGATGGCCGGATTGATGGTGTATTTGGCGATGTACCGGCGGACGCGGAAATTGTCGTTGTCGCCGGTCTCCTGCGGCAGCGAGCCGCGCTGGCGCTTCATCTTGTCGGCGGTCTGCCAGGTGCGGATGGCCACCTCGCCGACGCGGCCCATCGCCTGACTGTCCGACGAGATGATCGAGAAGGCGCCAATGTCATGCAGGATATCCTCGGCGGCGATCGTCTCCTTGCGGATACGGCTTTCGGCAAAGGCGATATCCTCGGGAATCGACGGCGACAGATGGTGGCAGACCATCAGCATGTCGAGATGCTCGGCCAGCGTGTTGACCGTGTAGGGCCGCGTCGGATTGGTCGAGGACGGGATGACGTTGGGCAGGCCGCAGACCCTGATGATGTCGGGTGCATGGCCGCCGCCGGCACCCTCGGTATGGAAGGCGTGGATGGTGCGGCCCTTGATCGCCGCCACCGTGTTTTCGACGAAGCCGGATTCGTTCAGCGTGTCGGTGTGGATCATCACCTGCACGTCGTACTCGTCGGCCACCGACAGGCAGCAGTCGATGGCGGCCGGCGTCGTGCCCCAGTCCTCATGCAGCTTCAGCGAGCAGGCGCCGCCCAGGACCATTTCCTCCAGCGCCGCCGGCAGCGAGGCGTTGCCCTTGCCGGAAAGGCCGATATTCATCGGGAAGGCGTCGAACGACTGGATCATGCGGGCCATGTGCCATGGCCCCGGCGTGCAGGTGGTGGCGAGCGTGCCATGCGCCGGGCCGGTGCCGCCGCCGAGCATGGTGGTGATGCCGCTCATCAGCGCTTCCTCGATCTGCTGCGGGCAGATGAAGTGGATATGCGCGTCGAAGCCGCCGGCGGTCAGGATCTTGCCCTCGCCGGCGATGATCTCGGTGCCGGGACCGATGATGATCGTGACACCATCTTGCGTGTCTGGATTGCCGGCCTTGCCGATCGCCGCGATGCGGCCGTCCTTGAGGCCGATATCGGCCTTGAAGATGCCGGCGCTGGCATCGATCACCAGGGCATTGGTGACGACGGTGTCGACCGCGCCCTGGGCGCGGGATACCTGGCTCTGGCCCATGCCGTCGCGGATCACCTTGCCGCCGCCGAATTTTACTTCCTCACCGTGAATGGTGAGGTCCCTTTCGACCTCGATGAAGAGTTCGGTGTCGGCCAGCCTGACCTTGTCGCCGACAGTCGGCCCATACATCTGGGCGTAGGCGGCACGCGAGATTCTGGCCATCAGCGATTGCTCCCGAAATGCGATGTGGTTGATGCTGGGCTGCACATTGCCGCCATCCAATGGTCACGCAATGACCCGCTGGGCGACACCTTCTGATCCCATTTGGCGGTTGAGGTTGGCAGGTCACCCCAAAACGACCGTTTGCCAAATCGATGGAAGGAAAATCCATGCGCAAAACGATAATTCTTGCAGCCGCCGCCAGCCTGATGCTGGCCGGTGCCGCCAGTGCCCAGCAGCAGCCTGCTCCGGCCACGCCTGCCCCCGCTCCGACCGCGCCTTCCCCCGGCGGTCAGCAGGCCGCGCCGGCGATCCAGAGCGTCAACATCGTCGACATCACCGAGCTGCCGAAGGACACCCAGACGCAGGTCAATCAGGTGATCGCCCAGCGCGGCGACGCCGGCATGCAGAAACTGCGCAGTTCGATCGACGCCACCCCCAAGGTGAAGTCCGCCCTCCAGGCCAAGGGAATGACCTCGGCGCAGGTGGTCGCTGCCAGCATGGAGCCAAATGGCGCGCTCACCCTGATCACCAAGAAGGCCAGCTGAAGGCCCGGCACGGCGGGCCGGTATCCGGTCCGCCGGTCGTATCGAGAGGGGAACCATGGCAGGCCTGGAGTCGTTTCGCTTCCTTACTGTTGAAACGGATTGCGAAAGCGAACGATGACCCCCACCACCTCGCCCGATGCCCGACGGCTGCATGCCATTGCGGCGGCCGCGTTTCTGGCAGCGAGCCTTCCCCAGGCCCCGCTGAACGCGCAGGGCCTTGAAAGTCCGGAGACGGTCGACCGGATCGTCGGCTCGCAAGTCAGCGAGGAACAGGCCAGGACGACAGCAGAAATCGGAAAAGTCAGTACGGCGATCGACCGCACGCGCGAAAACATCAGCACGGTGCGCAAGACCTCCAAGCTCGACAAGGTCGATATCGTGTTCCTGACCGACGCGGCGCGCAGCGAAGGCGGCCCGCCGCCGGTCATCGAGAACAAGGTGCGCCAGCACAAGGATGATGTCGCCGAACTGCGCAAGGAGATCGAGGCGAACGCCCTGCTTTTCAATGCCATCGATTCGCGGCGAGTGGCCGCGCAGGACGTTCTCGCCGTCGCGTTCGACGATCCGGGAAAGATCGTCATCTATGCGGCCGCAAAGCCGTCGGACTGAGCCGAAAGCACCTTTCAGGCGTGCCCAAACGCCGTTCGCGGTCTTTGGAGGCCAAGCGCGAGACGCCACGGAACTCACAGCTTGCCCATCACCTTCTGTTGGAATCCGTAGACCTCGCGCTTGCCGCCGAGCGGCACCAGCGTGACGTCGCGTTCCTGTCCCGGCTCGAAGCGCATGGCGGTGCCGGCGGCGATGTCGAGGCGCATGCCGCGCGCCCGTTCACGGTCGAATTTCAGCCCCTCGTTGGTTTCGAAGAAATGGTAGTGGCTGCCGACCTGGATCGGTCGGTCGCCGCTGTTGGCGACTTTCAGGGTGACGGTCGGCAGGCCCTTGTTGAGCTCGATGTCGCCTGGGACGGTGATGGTTTCGCCGGGGATCATCTGATGTCACGCGACGCCGAAGGCGAGACCAATGCCGATCGCCGCGCAAGCCGCTCCCGCGACACGGGCCAGACCACGGAACCTCGTGCCAAGGCCAAGCGCGGCGGCGATGCCGACGGCATGGAGCAGCGCGGTGGCGACGGCAAAGCCCGCCATGTACTCGAGGCCGTCGGCGTTTTCCGGCACTTCGGTTCCATGGGCGTGGCCGTGGAACAATGCGAACAGGCCGATAATGGCGACGCCGGCCGAGACGGGCAGATCGACTGCCAGCGCCACCAGCAGGCCGAGCGCCACAACGGAGGCCAGTATGCCCGGCTCGACGAAGGGCACCGGCACATGCGCCATGCCGAGGGCCGCGCCGGCAAGCATCACGCCGACAAAGGCCGCCGGCCACGCCCAGATCGCCCTGCCGCCCTTGAGGGCCGCCCACAGGCCGACGGCGATCATCACCGTCATATGATCGACGCCGGACAAGGGATGCATGAAGCCGGCGGTGAAGGAGGAGGTGGTGCCGATGCCGACATGGGCATAGGCCGGCATGGCGGCGGCCATGAGCAGGATCGCCGCGAGGCACAGGCGTTTGGCACGGATCATTCTACTTGCCTTTCGTTTGCGATGGAGCAGTCACGCGGCCTTGTGCGGGCCGCAGCCCTCGGCCTTGAGGACGCGCTTGGTCGACGCGGGATATTTCTCCAGTTTCGCTGCCGGGCGGACCGGCCGGGCGGAAAAATTACCACCGCAATTGGGGCAGACACCGTCCAGCACGTTCTCCACGCAATCGGCGCAGAAGGTGCATTCGAAGGTACAGATCAGCGCATCCGTCGCCTCCGGCGGCAGGTCCTTGTCGCAGCACTCGCAGTTTGGGCGCAACTCGAGCATCCCGGTCTCCTCACCTGATAGGCTCGTGCACGGTCACCAGCTTGGTGCCGTCGGGGAAGGTCGCTTCCACCTGCACGTCATGGATCATCTCGGCGATCCCTTCCATCACCTGCGCGCGGGTGACGACATGGGCGCCGGCCTCCATCAGTTCGGCCACCGGGCGGCCGTCGCGTGCGCCTTCGACGACGAAATCGGTGATCAGCGCGATCGCTTCCGGATGGTTCAGCTTGACGCCGCGCTCCAGCCGCTTGCGTGCCACGATCGCCGCCATGGCGATCAGCAGCTTGTCTTTTTCCCTCGGCGTCAGGTTCATGCGGTTTCCAGAATCACAGTGACCATAATTTGGGCAGTCCCGCCCTTCCATTGAGCAATCCGACGAGCGGAACCAGCCGCTGGCGCAGTTGGTAGCCGTCCCCGGCGTAAAGCCTCGCAAGAAGCTTGCCAGATGCGTGCACGCCCCAGGCGCTGGCGCCACCCTGGTCGCCGATGATCTCCCGGACCGGGTCGAGAAAGGCCTCCGCTCGCGGCGACACCAGCAGCAGCGTGGCCACAGCGACCGTTCCGCCGGTGGCCGCCGGACGTGCCAGGGCACCAGCGATATCGGGCCCGATGCGGAAATCCTCGGCATGGATGAGGAAACCATCCTGGCGAACACGCCAACGGTCACGGAAAATGCCTTGTGCGGCGCGTTCGCCCATGGCCAGGCGGCCGAAGACGGTGGCTTCCAGCACCAGTGCCTCGGCCTCCGCGGCGAGTTCGACGTCCAATGTGCGGGCAAAGGCCGCCCGGTCGAAGACGATGGTCTCCTGCGGCAGCCAGGCGATACGGCCGTTCTCGCCAACCGTCAGCTTGACCCGCACCTCGGCTTGGTCGGATGCGGCGCGGTAGACCTTCTCGCAGGCCTGGGTCGTTATCGACGCAGAGGCATTGGCACCGACATCCACATCCCAGCCGATGCGGTCGCCGCCGGTCAGTCCGCCGGCGGTGTTGATCAGCACCGCCTCCAGCGGATCGGCCGAAACGGCCGGCAGCCTTATCTTGGCGGAACCGTCCTGATAGAGGCGCAGCAGCCGCGTGCGACCGCCCGCGCTGGCGCAGCCCAGCTGCGCCAGACCCGCGGCGCGCTGGGCCAAAGAGGCCGAAAACTTGGTATATTCGATCGTATCCACGCCGTCAGGTTAAGCACTGCGGCGGTTTTGTCGATATATAGCTTGTTGCTTGATGGCGTTTCCGTTTCTATAGAGGGAGCCACCTCGATACGGTCATGCGATGCTTGGCGGGGGTAGAAGGCGACGATCGCGGCCTGATATCGAGGACAGAAGGCGCTGTTCAGTTGGCGTCGGGAAACGACAAAAGTGGGGAAGAAACCGAATGGCTGACCAACTGGCAACGGACATCATCGAAAAGATCAAGGCCCATGCCGAGCCGGGCGGTGAAGAAATCACCAGCAGCACCGAATTGACGGCGCTCGGCATCCATTCGCTGGAGCTGACGGAGATCATCTTCGACCTTGAGGAGCAGTATGGCATCGAGATCGAGATGAACACGGTCGATGCCTGGAGCAATCTGAAGAACGTTGGCGACATGGTCGAGGCCGTTCGCGCGCTGATCGCGAAAAAAGCCTGACCGAATGCTGAAACGCGTCGTCATTACCGGCATTGGCGGGCTGTGCGGCCTGGGCGTCGATGCGCAGTCGATCTGGGCCGAAATGCGGGCCGGCCGTTCGGCCATCGGCCCGATCGACAATCCCTTCCTGCATGACCTGAAGGTAAAGACCGGCTGCGAGATCAAGGCGTTGCCCGATCATGGCATCGAGCGCAAGCAGCTGGTGTCGATGGACCGTTTCAGCCTGCTGGCGGTTATCGCCGCGAAGGAGGCCATGCGGCAGTCCGGCCTGGCCCTGCATGCCGACAACACCTATCGCATGGGAGCCATTGTCGGCGTCGGCGTCTGCGGCTTCGAGACCGTCGAGGAGAACTATCGCGCCATTCTGGTCGAGGGCAAGAATCGCGCCGGCATTTTCACCGTGCCCAGGGTCATGCCGGGCGCCGCCTCCGGCCAGGTCAGCATGCATCTTGGCTTGCGTGGGCCGGTCTTCGGCGTCACCTCGGCCTGCTCGTCGGCCAACCACGCCATGGCCTCCGCGGTCGACCAGATCCGGCTCGGCCGTGCCGACGTCATGGTCGCCGGCGGCACCGAAGCGCCACTGGTCTGGGGCGTGCTCAAGGGCTGGGAGGCATTGCGCGTGCTGTCGCCCGACACCTGCCGGCCGTTCTCAGCCGATCGCCAGGGCCTCGTGCTCGGTGAAGGGGCCGGCATGGCGGTTCTGGAAAGCTATGATCATGCCATGGCGCGTGGCGCCACCATCCTCGCCGAAATCGCCGGCGCCGGCCTTTCGGCCGATGCCTCCGACATCGTCGCCCCGACCGTCGAGGGACCGGAAGCGGCGATGCGCTTCTGTCTCGCCGATGCCGGACTCAATCCCGAGGACATCGATTATCTCAACGCGCACGGCACCGGCACCAAGGCCAACGACCAGATCGAGACCAATGCGATCAAGCGCGTGTTCGGCGAACACGCGCGCTCGCTGTCGGTCTCCTCGACCAAGTCGATGCATGCTCATTGCCTGGGCGCGTCGGGCGGGCTGGAGATGATCGCCTGCGTCATGGCGATCCGCGAAGGTGTCGTGCCGCCGACAGCGAATTACCGCGAACCCGATCCCGATTGCGATCTCGACGTGACGCCCAACATCGCGCGCGAGCGCAAGGTTCGCGCCGCGATCAGCAACGGTTTTGCTTTCGGCGGCACCAACGCGGTGCTGGCAATCAAGGCCATCTGATCCCGGGCGGTAACCATTTGCCTCAGGGCGATCCTGCGCGCGCTCGGCGATCCGCCGCGTTGGATTCGGTTTGCTGTCCGTGCACGGCGAAACCGTAGCCGCCATATTGATCCAACCGGGCCGTGCCCCTAATTCTTGGCCACCCGCCGACACCGTGCGCCCCGTGGCGCGAATCCCCCGCTCAGGAGTTTCCCGATGGCTGACCTGTCCGCCTTTCCGATCACCACCCGTTGGCCGGCCAAACATCCCGACCAGATCCAACTCTATTCGGCAACGACGCCGAACGGGGTCAAGATATCGATCGCGCTGGAAGAGCTCGGCCTGCCCTATGAGCCGCATCTGGTCAACATCAGCAAGGACGAAAGCTGGACGCCGGAATTCCTGTCGCTCAACCCCAATGGCAAGATCCCGGCGATCATCGATCCCAACGGCCCGGACGGCAAGCCCATCGGCCTTTTCGAATCGGGCGCCATCCTGCTCTATCTCGCGGACAAGACCGGCCTGCTTGTCCCGGCGGACGCGGCACGGCGCTACGAGACGATCCAGTGGGTCTTCTTCCAGATGGCTTCCGTAGGGCCGATGTTCGGCCAGGTGGGCTTCTTCCACAAATTCGCCGGCCGCGAGATCGCCGACAAGCGCCCGCTGGAACGCTATCGCGACGAATCGCGGCGGCTGCTCGGCGTGCTCGATGGCAGGCTGAAAGGCCGCAAATGGATCATGGGCAACGACTACACCATCGCCGACATCTCGCTGCTCGGCTGGGTGCGCAATTTGATCGGCTTCTATGAAGCACGCGACCTCGTCGGTTTCGATGATTTCGCCAATGTGGCGGCATGGCTGGAGCGCGGCCTGACGCGGCCGGCGGTCCAGAAGGGCCTGACCATTCCGGCAAAGGGCTAGGCACGGTCGGGCGACCTGCTACTTCGCCTTGGCCTTTGAGCCGCCCTTGCCGATGACCGAGGCCGCCAGCGATACGGCACCGCGCGCGGTGGCGACCACCGCCCCGGCGGCAACATTCGCCGCCGTTCTGACGGCACCGGTTTTGGCCGGCGCCGCTTTGCGCGGGCTGGCGGCCTTCGCCGCCGGGACGACCTTCCTGGGGGCGGCCTTGCCGAAAGCGGCCTTGGCGTCCTTGGAGCGTTCGGCGATCGCCGGCCCTGCACCGGCTTTCGCCTGAGTTGCTTTCGCCGGCCTCGTCTTGGCTGGTTTCTTTGCCTTGGTTGCCATTGGAAAATCCCTTACGCCGAACAAACGGGTTGTCAGGTCATAACGGCGAGAAACTCTTAAGGTTCCCGCCCGAAAATACCGAAAATTAGGCGTGTTAACCAATGATCAGGTCGGCGGCCCGGCGCCGGGCCAGCACGCGTTCGATGTTGGGCATGTCGTTGGAGACAATCCAGGCGCGCGCCTCCTCGTCCGAACGGCCATGGCCGTGCCAGCGCTCCATCAGGCGGCGCTCGAGCTCATTGCGCGGCACGTCGACGAAGATCGAGAAATCGAACAGCGGCGCCAGCCGTGACCATGGCTCCTCGTCGAGCAGCAGGTAATTGCCTTCGACCAGGATGAACTTGGTCTCAGTGCCGACGATCGCCGCGGCGGCGCGCGACAATTCCATGCTGCGGTCGAAGACCGGAATGGCGATGTCGGGTTCACCGGCCCGGATGCGCTTCAGCAGGGTCTCGAAGCCGGCAAAGTCGAAGGTCTCCGGTGCGCCCTTGCGCGCCCGCAGGCCGCGCGCGTTGAGCACGATGTCATCATAGTGGAATCCGTCCATGGGCACGACCTCCACCGCCCCTTCCGGCAAAAGGTCATGCAGGCCGGCCGACAGCGTGGACTTGCCGGAGCCTGGCGGTCCGGCGATGGCGACGATGAAGCGCTTTGCCTTGCCGGCGCGCTTGAAGATGGTGGCGGCGAGGTGGGCGATTTCGGACATGGGAGCCTCACTTGCCTCGATGATCGGCAAAACTGTTACGCTGCATCTTGGCGGCAGTCGGCGGAAATTTCAAACCCCCGCGCTCGCGCAAACCTTGCCTTCAGGCGGCCGCAGGCTGGCCGATGCGCAGGAACGCGCTGTCGAACGGCACTTCCCTGGTCGAGCCGCCGGCCGCGAGCCGCATCCGGCCGTCGGCCGTGATGATCTCTCGCGGCGGCGTGTCGCCGGACAGGGGCAGGGCGCCGATGACATGGCGGAACGAAAAGCTTCGGCCTTCGCCGAGCGCAAAGGCGGTCGCCACGCCTTCGCGCTTCAGCCAGTTGTCGCCGATCGAGGCGGCATGGCCTATCGCCGAGCGGCCGTCTTCTATGCCGAGCACCCCGAGGTGGCGGCCGCTCCACGGCGCATAGTCGCGCCCGCCATTGCTCAGCCACAGCATGGTAATCGGCAACTCGGCCGGGTTCTTCAGCACCAGCACCAGATCGTCCTCGGCGTGGCGCGCCAGCGCCGTCCAGCCCGGCCCGCCATGATCGGCCTCGACCAGGGTAACGAAATCCTCGCGCCGGTCCTCCATGCGATATTCCGTCAGGTCGAGCGTGCCGCCGCCGGCGGCAGGAAACTGGGCGAGGTCGCCCGTGCGCGCCGGATAGACCAGCATGAAGCGGCCGCGCGCGGGATCGGGCTCCAGCGGATCGTCCAATGTCGCGGCAAAGCGCTTGGGCGAAAAGGCCAGCCTGCCGCCGCCTCTCATCACCGTCATCGGGTGATGGGCTACGGAAATCGCGCCGGAGCCGCCGGAAAACACATGTTCCTGGTACAGGAAGGGATGGCCGTCGATGAGTGTAAGAATCTTGTCGACGCTGGCGCCCATGACCTTGTGCCGCAGCCGGAAAACAGCGCGCCAGCCGCCGTCCGTGGCACTGCTCTCGGTGACATCCCAGGCGCTGTTGGCCGTCCAGCCATGCAGCGGCGCTTCCTCGACGTCGCTGCGCGAAAACGGCGCGCAGAGGAAGTCGCCGGACAGCCGGACCGTGCCTTGCGGAAGGTCCTTCGGCAGCGCCTCGCCTGCGTCGACCCAGGGCGCGCGATGCAGCGGCTTCAGCTGCCGACCGCCGCTCTCGACGGTCATGTCGGCGATGTGGCCGACGGTGAGGTCGAGCGAAACCGAAATACCCCTGGCCTTGATCGTGCTGATATCCATTGCGCTCACCGATTCTGAAGGCACGAACAGAAGCCTTTCGGCGCGGCTTGCGCAAGCGTGTTATCCGGCATTTCGCATCAGCTTGCCTCCCCACTCCTTGTGGGGCGATCCGCGCAGCGGATCGGGGTGGGACTTGCCGGAGCGGCCCGCCACCCGTCGAACGGTCTGCGCTTCGCTCCGCCCGCTCGCCGACCCTCCCCACAAGCGGGAGGGTGGCCAGCGCCTACTGCCGCTTGTATTCCCTGACCGGCGATTTCGTCCCGTCGGTGTAGGTCACCTGCACCGACATCGATTTCACGCTGTCGGCGACCTTGAAATAGCCCTTGGCGTCGTAGGGTATGGCGTAGGGGTCCTTCTTGTCGCATGGCGGTATCTCGAGCGACTTGTCGAGCGCGGCCCCATTCAGGCTGTAATGCACCTCCTTGATGGCGCAGCGGTAGGACAGCATCTGGGTGAAATAGACCAGGCCGTGATTGCCGCCGAAGTCGAAGGCGATCCACGACGTCCAGAACTGGTCGAGGATCTGCTTGTCACCTTGCCGCAGCGCGGCATCGGGATCGAAGCGTATGTCGAACGGGCCTGTCTCGCGGCCCCTGATGTCGAGATATTTTATGCCGATTGTGGTCGCCAACGTGCTGTCGGGCAATTCAAAGCTCGGATTGGCCATGGGCTTGCCGGTGGTCTGGTCCTTCATCGCCAGGAAGCCCGTGTCGGTGAAAGGGCCGGTGTCGCCGAGACGCCAGGAAATCGCGGTCGCCGGCTCGGGCAGCGAAATGGTCATCGACCAGCCCTGGTTGGAGCGCATCGGCGTCAGCGAAGGCGCGAAGCGCGCGGGGTCGAGCACGTCGCCAAGTGCTGCCAGCCGGCTGCGGCTGTGCTCCAGCCAGTCAGCCAGCTGCGTCTGGTCGACGAAATATTTGAGCAGCCCGCCATCCTTCTCGTAAGACATGAACTTGGTCAGCGCCTGGGCTTCGCTGCGCTTGTCGGCCAGCGTCTGGCTGCCGAGGCGGTCTTCCGAAAACTCCTGCGCCTTGAGGAAATAGGCCGGGGCGTAGTCGGGATTGGTTGTGATGAAGGCGTTGAGCTTGTCGAGCCGCTGGGCATCCTCGAACTGCAGGATATGCACCAGCTTGATCGACAGCGCCTTGCCCTTGTCGGCCAACTGCCCGAACACTTCGCGGGCGCCCGCCTTGCCGTCCTGCACCCGAAGCAGCGTCGCAAAGCGCGTATAGGGGTCGATGGCGTCGACATCGAAGCCGGCAAAGGCGAGGTAGGAGCGCCGGGCGTTGAGCATGTCGCCCGACAATTCATCGACGCGGGCATTGTGGTAGAACTCGTCCGGCCGCTTCGGCTCGGCGATCGCCCCGCCTTGCGCCGCGAGCTGGGCGAACCCCTTGGCGATGGTGTCGATCGAGGCGGCGATCTGCTCGGTGGTCGCCTGCAGCTTTTCGGCCTGTGCCTGCTGCTGTCGCTGGCCGGCGGAAAGCGTGTCGGTGGTTCGCTTGACCGCCTCGACCGTCTTCTGCGTCTGCGCACCCTGCTGCGTCTGCTGCTGCTGCGCGGACGCGATCTGGTCGGTCTTCTGGGCAACCGTGTCGGTCGATTTCTTGACCTCGTCGACTGTCTTTTGCGTCTGCGTGACCGTCTGCTCGATCTTGGCCACCTTTTCGGAGACGATGCCCATCGACTGCTGCAATTGCGCGATGGCCGGCACCAGGCCGGCGATGACCCCGTTCTGCGAATTGGTCTCCTGCTGCACGGCATAGACGCCGCCGGCGACCGCCGCCGCACTGGTGGCGAACAACAGCGCCGGCAGCGCCCTGGCCGCCAGCACCAGCCGCAGCACAATGGCGATGGCGATGATGGCCGCGGCGATGGCAGCGACCAGCGCGATATAGGCG
>NZ_PNOT02000298.1 GCF_002879535.1 Mesorhizobium intechi | reverse complement strand
GGACGATGCCGCTCCAGCCGATGGCGAGATAGAAGACGATCGCCAGCCGGTCGAAACGGCCGGGAAAGCACACCTTGATGGCGATGCCCGTGGCCGCCGCGATCCAGACCAGCACGATCATCCAGCGGGCCAGCGGCGAAGCGTCGAGCTGGGCCAGGAATGGCGTGTAGGTGGCGGCGATGAGAAGATAGATCGCGGCGTGATCGAAGCGCCGCAGAACCCATTTGGCCGGTGACGTCACCGGCCACAGATTGTAGGCGAGCGACACCGAGAGCACGGTTAGCAGCGACACGACATAGAAGGCGGCGGCGATATACTCGCCAGGTCCGACGCGAGACGCCGCCAGCGCCAGCAATGCCGAGCCGGCCGCGATCGCCAGCACGATGCCGACAGCGTGGACAATGCCGTCGGCGATCATCTCCGCGCGGGAGTAGTGCCAGCGCCCGACAAAGGGGATTTCGAATTGCGGCGGGATATTGGTCATCGATCGTCCTGCGTCACCCCATATCTGGGCAACCGCCGGGCAGTATTTCAAGCTCGGGTGGCGGTTTTGCGACTGCGGCGGTTCAATGCGGCGGGAGGCTTTAGCGGGGTGCCAGGGGCTTTTTCACGGTCTTCAGCAGCGCGCGCTGGATGACCTCGTTGCCCGCGACCACCGAGCCGTTGTCCAGCATGTCCTGCCCGCCGTCCATGTCGGAGACGAAACCGCCGGCTTCGCGGATCAGGAGCAGGCCGGCGGCGATGTCCCAGGCCGACAGGCCGGTTTCCCAGAAACCGTCCATGCGGCCGGCAGCGACATAAGCGAGATCGAGCGCGGCCGAACCGAGACGGCGCACGCCCGAGACCTCGGCCATGACGTTACGCAATTCCACGAGGAAATTGCCATGGTGGCCGCGTCCCAGATGCGGCATGCCGCAACCGATCACCGTGTCGACGAGCTTGATGCGGCCGGCCACGCGCAGGCGGCGGTCGTTCATGAAAGCGCCGCCACCGCGTTCGGTCGTGTAGAGCTCGTCCATGGCGGGGTTGTAGATGACGCCGGCCACGATCTGGCCCTGGCGCTCCAGCGCGATCGAGACGGCGAAAAGCGGAATGCCGTGCAGGAAATTGGTGGTGCCGTCGAGTGGATCGACGATCCAGCGGTGCTGACTGTCTTCGCCTTCCACCGCGCCGCGCTCTTCCATCAGGAAACCATAGCCCGGACGCGCCTTCGACAATTCGGCAAAGATGATGTCCTCGGCCTTGCGGTCGGCCTGGCTGACATAGTCGCCGGGTCCCTTCAACGAGACCTGCAGGTTCTGGACCTCGCCGAAGTCGCGCGACAGCGAGCGGCCGGCCTTCATTGCGGCCTGGACCATGACGTTGAGAAGGGCTGAGCGTGCCATCGTATGTCTTCCTGCTGCAGCGCGTCAGTCGGCGCGGCGCACGTAAGTGATTTCGTTGGTGTCGACGATGATGCGTTCGCCGGCGCCGATGAAGGGCGGCACCAGTACGCGAATGCCGTTCTCCAGCACCGCCGGCTTGTAGGACGATGCCGCCGTCTGTCCCTTCACCACCGGGTCGGCCTCGGTGATGGTCAGGGTCACCTGATCGGGCAGCGAAATGCCGATAGGCCTCTCCTCATAGAGCTGTACCGTCACCATCATGCCGTCCTGCAGGAACGCGGCACGGTCCCCGACGAAATCCTTGTTCAGTTCGAGCTGTTCGTAGCTTTGGGTGTCCATGAACACCAGCGCGTCGTCCTGCTCGTAGAGGAAGGAAAAATCCTTGAGGTCGAGGCGGATCTGTTCGACCGTCTCGGCCGAGCGGAAGCGCTCGTTGAGCTTGGTGCCGTTGATGAGGTTCTTCAGTTCGACCTGGTTGTAGGCGCCGCCCTTGCCGGGCTTGACGGTGTTGGTCCTGACCGCCACCCACAGGCCGCCATCATGCTCGATGACGTAGCCGGGACGGATTTCGTTGCCATTGATCTTGGCCATGATGGGGTGATCCGGAATGAGATTTTCGCCGGGACTAGCGATTTAGGGGCTCCCAAGACCACAAATCGTCCGGAGAGGCAAGGGACGCCGGATCGGCCCCGGCCGGTCAGCCGGTATCAAGCCTCGATCTTGATGGCTTTGCCGACGGTCTTTGCAATGGTCTCGACGACCTTCGCCAGCCGGTTGAGGTGTGGCGAGCGCAAATGCCACGACCTGTGATGAAAGGTCGACACCTGCGAGATCGACTAGCGCTGGGCCGTCGGGAAGTCCACGCGTCGCGAGCCGCAACGGCATGAGGCATGGCCCGACGGACCCATTCCATCTGCATCGCCGGATCCTGGATTTCGGCCGCCACAATGAGCGGATGCCGCGCGCCGCAAGGCCCGGGGCTGAGGACCCAAGGCATGCCAGACCGAGCGTCCGTGCGATTGGCACCGGCCCGAATGATGCAGAGGCGTTCGGTGCCGAGCGCGTCAAGGCCTCGCTCGCACGCAATGATCCCACCAACCGCCGTCAAGGCAAACGGTTCGCCTTCTGCAGGGCCTGTTTGGTCTGGTCGTCGCTCAGCCCTTGCAGGAAATCGTCCATATCGGAGTCGATGAGACCGGCGCGGCGGGCGACGATGTACCAGGCGCCGGCGAGCACCAGGTCAGGGTCGGTACCGATGCCTTGCATGTAGAGTTTTGCCAGCCGGTTCTGCGCAGCGACGTTGCCACCCTCGGCTGCCTGCTTCGTCCAGCCGAAAGCCGATTTCAGGTCGCGGGCGCCGCCGCGGCCCTCGATCATCCAGGCGGCGAGATCGATCTGGGCGGTGTCGTAGTTCTGCCGCGCGGCCTGAGCCAGAAAGCGTCTTGCCTGCGCGTCGTCGCGCGGCTTGCCGCCGACGCCGTTGGCATAGATCTGGGACATGGCGTATTGCGCGTCGGCGAGGCCGCTCGCGGCGGCGCGCTCATAATAGGAAACGGCCTTGGTCAGGCCCGCGTCGCCTGGATCCTGCTGGACCAGCATCTGCGCGAAATTGAACTGAGCCAGCTGGTTGCCGGCTTCGGCGGCGGCCTGCATCAGGGCGTAGGCCTCTTTCGGGTCCTTCTTGACGTAACGGCCGTCGAGCAGCATCAGCGCATACTGGAACTGCGCCTCAGGCACGCCCTGTTCGGCGGCAAGCGCATACCATTTCGAGGCTTCCGCCGCATTCAGCGGCACGCCGAGCCCGCGCGACAGGATCTCGGCCACCAATGTCTGCGCTGCGGGGTCGCCATTCTGGGCGCGGGTCAGCGCCAGATTATAGGCCGTCTTGTAGAGCCCGCGCTGGAAGGCGCCATAGGCCGCGTCCGCCGGCTTGGCGCCGAAGCGGTCGGGATTGATGCTGTCGACCGACGGCAGCGGTGCCGGCTCCGCCGTGGTGGCGGGCTGCGGCAGCTGCATTTCGATCGGCTTGTCGGTGTGTACGCCGGTTTCAGGCTTGGCCTGTGGCGGGGCTATGGGTTCGGCGGCGGCGGC
Organism: Mesorhizobium intechi; assembly: GCF_002879535.1. Classification (GTDB taxonomy): domain Bacteria; phylum Pseudomonadota; class Alphaproteobacteria; order Rhizobiales; family Rhizobiaceae; genus Mesorhizobium; species Mesorhizobium intechi. The sequence continues at coordinate 33,307 of NZ_PNOT02000298.1, read as the reverse complement.
CTGGATCATGACCGCTGCAAGCAAGGCCTGAAGGGAGAGCCTTACCGGAGTCACATCAGTCCTCGAAGCGCGGCGCGGTTTCGTCGAGCAACGCGTTGGCACGGGCCACGGCGGTTTTCGGATCGACGCCGTCGGCGAACACTGCGCTCGACAGCGCGACGAACTCGGCGCCGGTGGCGGCCACGTCCTCGACGGAAGCCAGGTCGGATCCGGCCATGACGATGCAGGGGATCTGGATCATCTGCGCCCACCACTCGCCCAGCGACAGGTTGCGTGGATGCGGCTCCGGCTTGTTGTCGTAGCCGAAGCGGCCGAAGAAGATGTAGTCGGGCCGGGTCTCGCCAAGCTCGAGCGCGTCGTCGCGCTTCTTGGCGCCGCCGGCGCCGACCATCATCTTCGCCTGGAAATGGTCGATCGTTTCGGCCAGTTCGGCCTTGGACGCCTCGACATGGATCCCGTCTGCCTGGACACGGCCCGCAATGCGGGTGTCGCCGGCGATGATCACGGCCACGCCCGCCGCCTGTGCCGTCGGCACGATCTGTTCGGCGAAAGCCTGGAAGGAGACCTCGTCCATGCCGTTTTCGGGCAGGATCAGCGAAGCGACGTCGCCGCCGTCGAACGCGGCGGCGATGCTGGCGACCGGCACGCCAGGCGGCGCGATCAGCACGATGCGGCAACGATTTGGGGGTGTGGCGTCGTTCATGGTTCTTCGATCCCGGGTTTCGCCTATGCCGGGCGAAGATGGTTGGATTGCGGCATAGAGCAAACTGCCCGCTTTGAACAGGCGGGCAGTCGGGATCGCGTCTCCTGGCCGCCGGGCGGCAGGAGTGCCTGTCCTACTTGACCGGCTCAGGGCTCGCGGTGACCGGTTTCGATTTCCACAAGGACCAGCCGAGGTTCATGCCGGCGGCGGCCACCAGGATTGCGGCGGCGCCGGCGACCTGGGTGAGATGCAGCCGATGGCCGAAAGCCACGACATCGACCAGGATGGCGACGACCGGATAGATGAAGGACAGCGATCCCTGCAGATGTGTCGGCAGCTTCTGGATGGCGCCGTACATCAATATGTACATCAAGCCGGTGTGGACGATGCCGAGCGTCGCCAGCATGGCCCAGCTCCACGGGTCGGCGGGCAAACGCGAGAGATTGGCGAAAGGCGCCAGCATGACGACGCCGACACAGACCTGGATCAGCGCGATCAGATGCGGCGGCGTGCCCTTGAGCTTCTTGGTGACGATGGCCGCGACGGCCCAGAAGAAGGCCGCGGCCAGCGCCATGAGGATGCCGGCGAAATAGTTGGTGCCGACATCGCCGGCGTCAGGCGCTGCCTCGACGATGAGCACCATGCCGGCGAAGGCTATTGCCAGCCATGTCAGCTTGGTCAGCGTCAGCCGTTCGGCGAAGAAAAGCGCGCCGAAGCCTACCAGCATGAACGGCTGGGTATTGTAGACGGCGGTGGCGATCGAGATCGACGCGCGGGAGAAGGCGCTGAACAGGAGCAGCCAGTTGATGACGATGGCCGCGCCGCCAAGCGCGGCGAGACCAATGACGCGCAGCGACAGCCTGCCCCGCAACAATCCCAGGCAGGCGCAGATGATCAGCAGGGTCACCGCGCCGAACGCGCAGCGCCAGAACACCACGTCCATGATCGGCTGGCCGGACATGACGACGAACCATCCGATCGTCCCGAGGATGGCCATTGCGGCCGACATTTCGACCGTGCCACGTACCGTATCGTTCATGATAGCCTCCGAGCCCATTTTGAGGCGGCATAATCTCATGCGAGCTGGGCACTTTCCATCTGATTGGAAAGGATGTACGCAGGTATGACCTAATTATATTAAGCGTCGTTCGCGAATTTGTGAGAAATCTGAAATGCTTGACGATCTCGACCGAAAACTCCTCGAAATCCTGGTGCGGGATGCGCGGACCTCGCTGAAGGAGCTGGCTGCCCAGGTCGGGCTGTCGTCGCCGAGCGTTTCGGAGCGGCTGCGACGGCTCGAGGAGCGCGGCGTCATCCGGGCGTTCACAGTCGAGATCGATCCGCTGGCGCTCGGCTATACGCTGCAGGCGATCGTACGCATCCGGCCCTTGCCGGGCAAACTGCACATCGTCCAGAAACTGATCGAGGAGATCGCCGAGTTCGGCGAATGCGACAAGGTGACGGGTGACGACTGTTTCGTCGCCCGACTGTTCGTGCGCTCGATAGGCGACCTCGACGGCATTCTCGATCGCATTGCCGACAAGGCCGAGACCAGCACCGCCATCATCAAGGCGCAGCCGATCCGGCGGCGGCCGCCGCCGCTCGGGGCTGCATCTTCGCCTTCGTCGTGACTCCGCATGGCTGTGGTGGACAGGCGCGATCACTCCCCTAAATGTCAGCCCGCCAGATGATTTGCCGAGAGACGAGGAAGACATGGCGCAGAATATCTACGACCAACCGGATTTCTTCGCTGGCTACAGCCAGCTTGGCCGGTCGATCGAAGGCCTTGACGGCGCCGCCGAATGGCCGGCGCTGCGCGCCATGCTGCCTGACCTCGACGGCTTGCGGATCGTCGACCTCGGCTGCGGTTTCGGCTGGTTCTGCCGCTGGGCGCGTGAGCATGGCGCGAGCCATGTCCTGGGCCTGGACCTGTCGGAGAAGATGCTGGCCCGGGCGAGGGCCGTCGGCCCGGACACCGGTATCAGTTACGAACGGGCCGACCTCGATCAGCTCAGCCTGCCGCAAGATAGCTTCAGTCTCGCCTACAGCTCGCTTGCGCTGCATTATGTCGAGGATGTCGCGCGGCTGTTCAGGACGGTGCACTAGGCGCTGTCGCCCGGCGGGCTTTTCGTCTTCTCGACGGAGCATCCGATCTACATGGCTCCGACCAGGCCCGACTGGGCGGTCGATGCCGAAGGCCGCAGGACATGGCCTGTCGACCGCTATCTGGTGGAGGGCTCGCGCAAGACCGACTGGCTGGCCAAGGGCGTGGTGAAACATCATCGCACCATCGGCACGACGTTGAACGCGCTGATCCGATCCGGTTTCGCGATCGAGCGTGTCGAGGAGTTTTGTCCGACAGACGCGCAGATCACGGCCAGGCCGGAACTGGCGGAAGAGCTCGACCGGCCGATGTTCCTGCTGGTCTCGGCGCGGCGGTAAGGTACGAGCCGGACGTTGGCAGGTGTTCGGCAACCGGTCCGGATTTGCAGTCGCCCAAAGCACAATTCTGGGCTATTGAGGCGTTGACGCCTTCCCTCCAGACCAGTCCCTCCCCATGTCAGGCCTGCTTCTCGATCCGTGGTTCTACGCGGCCGCCATTCCGGCGGTCATTCTGGTCGGCCTGTCCAAGGGCGGCTTTGGCGGCGCTGTCGGTTTCGTCGGCGTGCCGCTGATGGCGTTGACAATGCCGCCGGTGCAGGCCGCCGCCATCCTGCTGCCAATCCTGTGCCTGATGGACATTGTCTCGGTGTGGACTTGGTGGGGCGTCTATGACCGCAAGATGCTGGTCGACATGATGCCGGGCGCCGTCATCGGCATCGGCCTTGGCTGGCTGACGGCGGCTTTGGTCACCGAGGAAGCGGTGCGGCTGATCGTCGGTGCGGTTGCCATCATTTTCGTGCTGCGCTGGCTCTATCTGCAGTTCCGCCATGGCGCCGACCACGCCGCCGAACCCAACCGCGTGGCTGCGGCGATCTGGGGAACGGTCGCCGGCTTCACCAGCTTCGTCGCCCATGTCGGCGGCCCGCCCTTCCAGGTCTACGCGCTGCCGATCCGGCTCGACCCCAAGGTCCTGTCGGGCACCGCCGCAATCTTTTTTGCCGCCACCAATGCGCTGAAGCTCATCCCCTATTTCGCGCTCGGCCAGTTCGACACCGCCAACCTGACGGCGTCGGCCGTGCTGATGCCGCTGGCGCCGCTTTCGACTGTCGCCGGCGCCTGGCTGGTGCGGCGCATGCGGCCCGAGATTTTTTATCCCTTCACCTACGCGACCGTGGCGGTCGTGGCGCTGAAGCTGTTGTGGGACGGCCTCGCCGGCCTGATGTAGGCAGGAGAGGCGGCTGTTCGGGCGCTCGCACCGTCGGGGAGATCAGGCGGCGCGCGGCACAAGGCGACGGTTGCCGCCAAAAGCCAGCGTAGCGCCCGCCGCTATGACCAACGCCATGCCGGCGAGGATGCCGATATCACGCGCGGTCGGCTTGAGAACCATGTCGGCGACGATCACCAGCATCACCGCATAGTCGAAGCGTGCCGCGCTCATCATGCGCTGGCCGATGGCCAGAACAGCTGGCGTGATGCCCTCGTTGGCGATCATCGCGCCCATGCGCTCGCCGGTCGGCTTGAAGATTAACATGCCGACAGAGAAGGTCGTGGCGTAGCCGGCCAGGCCGATCATGATCCACAGGTCGGAGAAGCCGACCCAGAAGCCGCACATGATGAGGCCGAAGATCAGGGTCAGCATCGACATCGGCGCGAAGAAACGCCCGCCCAGTTGCCCGCTAGCCCGTATTGCCTGAAGCTTGTCCTCGATGTTGCCGGCGCGCTCGGCAAGCACGCCGAGGAGGAACAATACGAAGCCGCCTCCGACCCACAAAATGGCCGAGACGACGTGGAGGAATTTGACGATCGAGTACCAGTCCATGGCTTGCTCCCGGTAGGTTTGCGGTGGAGCGGATCTGCGCCAGCCGTCAGAGGAGCGGGCGTTTAGCGCGGCGCGTGTTTCGGAACGATGTCGCAGAAAACCCGGCTCTGTTTCGGCTGCTTTTTCGCGGGCATAACCTGCAACGACCGCAGATGCCCGGATTCGTTTCTGCTAACATAAGAAGTGCCGGGAGGGGTTGGCGCGACATCGTCCGGAAACATTGCCCGATGCTGGTACGCCGATGCCGGGAGCCCGGCGGCGACAGGAATCGCCTGACAATCAACCCATTCCCGCAAACGGGAAGAGGCAATTCAAGGGGACATTATGCAAGGGGTAGCACGGAACTTCTTCACGCTGGCCATCATCTATGCGCTGTGCGGCATGGCGCTCGGCCTGCACATGGCGATCAGCCAGGATCATGGCCAGATGCCGACTCACGCCCACACGATGGTGGCCGGATGGCTGATGTCGGCGGTCTTCGCCTTCTTCTACCATCTGTTTCCGGCGGTGGGACAAAAGACGCTGGCCACCATCCATTTCTGGCTGACGGCGATCAGCGGCATCGGCCTGCTGATCGGGCTCTACTTCCTGCTTGCCGGCAATGCCGCGATCGAACCGATGGTGGCGGCGTCTTCGATGGGCTTCTACGCGGCCATGCTGCTGTTTGCCTTCATCGCCCTGCCGGCCGTCTGGAAGAAGGCCTGAACGAGGTTGATGTTGTGCTGTTACGGCACAGAAGGGGGACGTTCGCTCAAAAAACATCGGCGCCGTTAAAGGTTCATTAAGCTTACAGGCGTTTAGTATGCGCATCCAGTGATCTGGATTCTTACCGAGTGGTTGGAGCCACTTTGTTTGACGCCTCCCTGTTAAACTCCTGAGAGCCGCCTTATCCGCGGCTCTTTTTTTGTCCGCATTCCGGGGACCCTGGCGCGGCGGCTCGCCGTTAACCTTCTGTTAAACATGCGCTTGCCTTCACCCCGTGCAAAGCGCATTTTCAAGCTTCAGTCGGATAGGGTGCCGGGTGTATCGGCAGTGAACCGAATCGGCCGGTTGCAAGTGCAGGGGCGTATCAATGAACGAGCCTTCGAAGGGCAATGCGAAAACCGTCAAGCTGGCGGAACGTCGGGTTTTTTCGCACTCCTTCAAACCGCTCTACCAGGAAGGCATGGGGCTGGTCGAACAGGCGGCTGAGTATCTCGACGGCAAGGGCCGTGCCGAGGCCAAGAAGCTGTCACGGCTGGCAGCCACGCTCTACGCGGCCGAATCGATGCGGCTGACGACCAGGCTGATGCAGGTTGCCTCCTGGCTGCTTTTGCAGCGCGCGGCCAATTCCGGCGAGATGACCCGCGACCAGGTCGCTTCGGAAAAGTCCAAGGTGCGCCTCGATACCGCCTCCGCGCATGACGAAGCCGCCGGCTGGGCCGAACTGCCAGGGGAGTTCCTCGAGCTGGTCAACCGCTCGCTTCGCCTGCAGGCGCTGGTGCGCCGCATGGACGACGAGATCTACGGCGCCGGCGCGGTGGTCGACATGCAGCCCATGGGCCGCAGGCCCAATCCGGTTTCCGACCAGATCAGCCTGCTCAACACGGCCTTCGCCCGCAACTAGGCGATCTCAACAGCTTCTCCCTGCCAGCAAAACCTCTGTTTCCGGTTTGTTCACATTTCGCTGGCATCGCTGTCCGCCCAGAGGGTAAAGTGACCGCATGGGGGACGCGATTCGCATCATCGGCATTGATCCGGGGCTCAGGCGCACCGGCTGGGGCATCGTCGAGAGCCTCGGCAATTCCTTGCGCTTCGTCGCGTCCGGCACCGTGCGCTCCGAGGACAGGGCGGCGCTGGCGACGCGGCTCTGCCAATTGCATGACGGGCTCGCCGAAGTCCTGCATGCGGCAATGCCGCATGAGGCGGCAGTCGAACAGACCTTCGTCAATAAGGATGCGGTGGCGACGCTGAAGCTCGGCCAGGCGCGCGGCATCGCCATGCTGGTGCCGGCGCGGGCCGGGCTGGTTGTCGCCGAATACGCGCCCAATGCGGTGAAGAAGGCGGTCATCGGCGTCGGCCATGGCGACAAGAAGCAGATCCACATGATGGTGAAGGTGCTGCTTCCCAAGGCGACGTTCGACACCGAACATGCCGCCGACGCACTGGCCATCGCGATTTGCCACGCGCATCACCGCCAGAGCGCCGCCTACCGGATGGCGGCATTGGCATCGTGAGGAATTGTTGGGCATGATCGGCAAGCTCAAGGGCACGCTGGACGAGATCGACGAGGATCATTGCCTCGTCGACATTCATGGCGTCGGCTATGTCGCCTACTGTTCGGCGCGCACGCTGGCCGCGCTGCCTTCGCCGGGCGAAGCGGTGGTGCTGTTCATCGAGACCTATGTGCGCGAGGACATGATCCGGCTTTACGGCTTCCAGTCGGCGCTGGAGCGCGAATGGTTCCGGCTGTTGATGAACAATGTGCAGGGCGTCGGCGCCAAGGTGGCGCTCGCCATCCTGTCGACGCTGGCGCCGGCCGACCTCGCCAATGCGATCGCCCTGCGCGACATCGCCATGGTTTCCCGCGCGCCTGGTGTCGGCAAGAAGGTGGCCGAGCGCATCGTCACCGAATTGAAGAACAAGGCGCCCGCCTATGCGGGCGCCGCCACCGGCACGATCGGCTTGAAGCAGGAGCTCGGTGAAGGGGTCGCCGCGGCACCGATCACCGACGCGGTCTCGGCGCTGGTCAATCTCGGCTACTCGCGCGACACCGCCGCCAATGCGGTGGCCGCGGCGCTGAAGACGGCGGGCGAGGACGCCGATGCCTCGAAGCTGATCCGCTTCGGGCTGAAGGAACTGGCGCGGTGAGGGCCCGCTTGTTCGTTTCCCTGCCATATGCAAGGAAGACAGGATGAGCCTGTCGCCCCGTCTCATTGCTCCGGAAAAACGCGGCGAGGATGCCGATCAGACCTTGCGGCCGCAAACGCTCGCCGATTTCGTCGGCCAGGCCGCGGTGCGGGCCAATCTCAAAATCTTCATCGAGGCCGCCAAGGGCCGCAACGAGGCGCTCGACCATGTGCTGTTCGTCGGGCCGCCGGGGCTGGGCAAGACGACGCTGGCGCAGATCATGGCGCGCGAACTCGGCGTCAATTTTCGCTCGACGTCGGGACCGGTGATCGCCAAGGCCGGTGATCTCGCCGCGCTGCTCACCAATCTCGAAGAAGGCGATGTGCTGTTTATCGACGAGATCCACCGCCTCAACCCTGCGGTGGAGGAAATCCTCTATCCGGCCATGGAGGATTTCCAGCTCGACCTGATCATCGGGGAGGGGCCGGCGGCGCGCTCGGTCAAGATCGACCTCGCCCGCTTCACCCTCGTCGCGGCCACCACGCGGCTTGGCCTGCTCACCAATCCGCTGCGCGACCGTTTCGGCATTCCGGTGCGGCTCAACTTCTACACGGTCGAGGAACTGGAGCAGATCGTGCGGCGCGGCGCCCGCATCCTGCAAATGCCGCTCGGCGACGACGGCGCGCTGGAGATCGCGCGGCGCGCGCGCGGCACACCGCGCATCGCGGGGCGGCTGTTGCGCCGCGTGCGCGACTTCGCCTCGGTCGCCGGCGACGGCCATGTCGATCGCCTGATCGCCGACGAGGCATTGACCCGGCTGGAGGTCGACGCGCTCGGCCTCGATGCGCTCGACCGCCGCTATCTCTCGATGATCGCCCGCAATTTCGGCGGCGGGCCGGTCGGCATCGAGACCATCGCCGCCGGCCTGTCCGAGCCGCGCGACGCCATCGAGGACATCATCGAGCCCTATCTGATCCAGCAGGGCTTCATCCAGCGCACGCCGCGCGGACGTGTGCTGACGGCCAATGCCTGGCGCCATCTCGGCCTCGATGCGCCGAAGGATTTGGCGCAGCAGCAGATCAACCTGTTCCAGGAAGAATAGCCGCCAAGCGTCCAGGCGCCGGTTCCTAGACCATTGATCAACGATATGTGACCCGTCCTGCGTAAAATCTGCGCGTCTTTGCCGATTTGCCGGCGTAATCGTGGATTTTATCGGACGCGTGCGGGAAACCGCGCGATCGAGGGGCTGGGAGCCAATCCATGATAACCAGACGCGGGTTCCTGCGCTTGATCGGCGGGTCGTTCCTGACGGCTGCCGCGCTCGGCGCCTATGCGGTCGGCATCGAGCCGATGCTGTTGACCCATGTGAAGCGCTACGCGCTGACGCCGCCGCACTGGCCTGACGGCCTGAAGCTGCGTGTTGTCGCGCTCGCCGATATCCACGCTTGCCGGCCGTGGATGACCCAGGAACGGATTGCTTCGCTCGCCGAAGAGGCGAATGCGCTGCAGCCGGACCTCGTCGTCCTGCTGGGCGACTACATTGCCGGCATGCCCATGGTGACGGGGCCAGTGACGCCGTCGCAATGGGCCTCCGCCCTGTCGGGCCTCAAGGCGCCGCTCGGCGTTCTGTCGATTCTTGGCAACCATGATTGGTGGAGCGACGGTTTTGCGCAGCGCGCCGGCGCAGGTCCAATCATCGCACGCAAGGCCCTGGAAAAGGTCGGCATCCCGGTGCTGGAGAACGATGTCGTGCGCCTGGAGAAGGATGGCCATGGCGTCTGGATCGCCGGGCTTGCCGACCAGCTGGCGCTGCTGCCGGCCAGGAGGGGCGACGACTGCAAGGGGCTCGACGACCTCGACGGCACGTTGGCCAAGGTCGGCGACACCGCGCCGATCATCCTGCTCGCCCATGAGCCGGATATTTTTCCGACCGTCCCGTCGCGGGTTTCTCTGACCCTGTCGGGCCACACGCATGGCGGGCAGGTGCGGCTGTTCGGCTATTCGCCCGTCGTGCCGTCGCGTTTCGGCAACCGCTACGCCTACGGCCATGTCGTCGAGAACGACCGCAATCTGATCGTCTCCGGCGGGCTCGGCTTCAGCATCATGCCGGTGCGTTTCGGCGTGCGGCCGGAGGTCCTGCAGATCGACCTTGGCTGATTTGAACAACAGCGCTCATTGAAGCGAGCGGATCACGTCCATCACATCCGGCTCGGCCTTGTCGCCATTGAAGGCATCGACGATGCCGAAAGCGCCACCATAACTCCACACCGACCATGAGAAACCATGCGCCTCGGCGCGAGCGATCATGTCTTTGACGTAAGCGGCGCGGTACTGCACCGGCATCACATAGGCATCGCCGAATTCCTGGCGGATCATGCCGAACTCGCCCAGTGTGATGTTTTCGGGCTTGATGCCGTTGGCCTTCGCCCATGCCTCGACCCTTTTGAACGGCGCGTCCATCAGGCCGAGCAGCTTGCCGGGGCTGTCCATGCTGGCGATCTGTTCGTCGAGATAGGCAAGCAGCCCGCTCTGCCGTGTCCAGGGTGCTTCGGCCTTGATCCGCGCGCGGATGGTGTCGAGCGTCACATCGAGCTGAGCCTTCGGCACGGCGTCGAGCGGATAGGGCAGGCCGGTCACATAGGGGATAAAGTCGCCGGCCCAGGTCGCGCCCTGGTGGGTGAGCAGGAACGGATCATAGGAGTGGAAGGTCCAGATGACATTGTCGTCGGGTATCGCGTTGGGGTCGATCTTCTCCAGGGCCGAAGCGGCGGAATAACAGGCGCCGGTCAGCACCAGGGTCAATTTCCCAGCCGAGGAGCGGGCCGCGCCGAACAATTTGCGCTGGCGGTCCGGCCACAGGCTGGTGCCGTCGCTGTCGCAGTCGACGATCGGTTCGTTCATGAGCTCGAAGGCGACCTGACTCGGATCTTCGCCGGCCAGGGTGCGCGCCATCTTGCGCACCGTGTCGACGTAGCGGTCGAAGGTCTGGGGATCGTCCATCACCTGCGCCATGCCGATCTCGCGGCTGCCGCTGGCCGGGATCAGGTGCATGTCGACGATCACCTTCAGGCCGGCGCGGTTGATCATGCGCACCGAGTCCAGCACGCTGCCATAAAGGTCCTCACGCAACGCCGTTGTCTGGTCGGACAAGAAAGGCGACGGGTCGACCGGCATGCGCAGGAAATCGAAACCCGCTTCCTTGAGCGCTCTGAGATCGTCGGCCTTGAGGAATTTGCGCCATTCCGGATAGGGCAGGATTGTCCTGGCGTCGCCCCACTGATCTTCGCCGGGCCAGGTGACCCACTGGTCGAGATTGAGGCCGCGCTTCATCGTAAAAGTCGCTGCCTGACCAGGCAGCGCCAAGGCCATCTGCACCAGCAGCGCCGCCATCAAGCTCTTGATCATCGCCGTCAACAGTGCCATCCGATGTTTCTGGAGCACGATCTCTGGACAAACGGAAGCCCGTTCGTCCGGGAAAACCGGTTGCCACTTTTCGGGATCATGCTCCAGGTCACGCGCGGAACAGGTGCCTCGCCGCGACTGAAAAAGGAAGCGCAATGGACGATCATGGTGAATCGGCGACGCTGTTGGCCGGGCTTTCCGGCGCGCTGACGGCGTTCGGCCACCGGCTGATGGCACGGGTCTATTATGCCGACACCGATTTCTCCGGCGTCGTCTACCACGCGCGCTATCTCGAATTCCTCGAGCGCGGCCGCTCCGACTATCTCAGGCTCACCGGCGTGCATCACACGGAACTCGCCGACGGCAAGCATGGCGAGAAGATCGTCTGGGTGGTGCGCCGCATGGAGATCGACTTCCGCAGCCCCGCCCGCATCGACGACATCCTGACCGTCGACACCCGCACCGACACCATTTCCGGCGCGCGCATCTTCATGGCGCAGCAGCTCAAGCGCGGCGACGAGGTGCTGGTCGAAGCCAAGGTCGAGGCGGCGATCATCGGCGAGAATGGCCGGCCGCGGCGCTTTCCCAAGGAGTGGGTCGCGGCGTTCATGCCCAAGGTGGGCTGATATTCAGGCGATGCCGGCCTGAAAACGGCGCTCTCCCGCGCTTCCCCGTTCCACCGCGTCGCAATAGAAGGGTGCTCACGTACCCCAAAATAAGCTCCGCTTCTCGGAGCGCCGTTTTCGACTCGGCCCAGCCTCAATCTCAACCACCTTCGAACGGCGTATGAGTTGGCGCCGGCCCGATTCGGCGGACCGCCTGGCGCGGCAATGCGCCGCGCCTTATTCACTAACCCATCCTTAACCATAACGGTTCATGAAGAGATTGGTGAAGATTGGCGCCATCCAGCGCCTTCCTTTCACCAATATTTGCCCTGAAAAGGCCGCTAACGGCACGGTTTGGGGCGTCCGGTAGCTTCGTGCGAACCGACCACAAGGGATGCCAGGGGCCAGCCGCCAGCTTCGCCCGGAAAATCTTAAGGACGTAACGATGGAAAATATCGCACTCGCCGAACCGGGCGCGCAATTGTCGATTTGGGCGCTGTTCATGCAGGCCAGCTGGGTGGTCAAGCTGGTCATGATCGGGCTGCTCTGCGCCTCGGTGTGGACCTGGGCGATCATCATCGACAAGCTGGTTGCCTATGGCCGCATGCGGCTTGCGCTGAACCGCTTCGAGCAGGTCTTCTGGTCCGGACAGTCGCTGGAAGAGCTTTACCGCACGCTCGCCGACCGTAAAACCTCAGGCATGGGCGCCATTTTCGTCGCGGCCATGCGCGAGTGGAAGAAGAGCTTCGAAAAAGGCGCCAAGACGCCGCTCGGGCTGCAGACCCGCATCGACAAGGCGATGGACCTGGCGCTGACCCGGGAGATGGAGAAGCTGGAGGGCCGCCTCGGCTTCCTCGCCACCACGGGCTCGGCGGCCCCGTTCATCGGTCTGTTCGGCACGGTCATCGGCATCATGACTTCGTTCCAGGCCATTGCCGGGTCCAAGAACACCAGCCTCGCGGTTGTCGCACCCGGCATCGCCGAGGCGTTGCTGGCGACAGCCATCGGCCTGCTCGCAGCCATCCCGGCGGTCATCGCCTACAACAAGCTGTCATCGGATGCGAGCAAGCTCGCGGTGCGCATGGAAGGGTTCTCCGACGAGTTCTCCGCCATACTCTCGCGCCAAATCGATGAAAAAGTCGCGCCGAAGGCCTGAGGAGTAGCTGATGGGTATGTCCGTAGGCATGGCGGGACGCGGCGGACGCGGCCACAGGCGGCGCGGCCGTCACCATGGGCTGATGTCGGAAATCAACGTCACGCCGATGGTCGACGTGATGCTGGTGCTTCTGATCATCTTCATGGTCGCCGCACCGATGCTGACGGTCGGCGTGCCGATCGACCTGCCCGACACGCAGGCCAAGGCGATGAATGCCGACACCCAGCCGATTACCGTTTCGATCAACGCCGCCGGCCAGATCTATCTCCAGGAAACCGAGATCCCGATCGAAGAGCTGGTGGCCAAGCTGCAGGCGATCTCGAAGACCGGTTACGAGGAGCGCATCTTCATCCGTGGTGACAAGTCCACCGACTATGGCACGGCGATGAAGGTGATGGCCCGCATCTCGGCCGCCGGCTACAAGAATATCGGCCTGGTTTCGCTGCAGGAACAGGATCAATAGACGCGCGATGAAGACCGGCCTCACCACATCGGTGATCTTGCACACGGCGGTGCTGGCCTTCGGCCTGTTCACGCTTTCGGCGCCGGCCGCGCTTCCGTCCGCCGATGTCGAGTCGGTTGCGGTCGATATCGTGCCTATGGAAGCCATCGCGCAGACCTTGCAGGGCGACAAGAAGGCCGTGATGCATGAAAAGCCGGCGCCGTTGCCGACGCAGCGCCCGGATATCGTGCCGGCTTCGCAGAAGGTCGGCGAAAACAGCGTCGACACCGACAAGCCGATAACGCCGGAGGCCAAGCCGAAGCCGGTCGACATGACCTCGGCCCCGCCGCCGGCGCCGACTCCCAAGGAGACGCCGAAGACCGAGGACGTACCGAAGCCGCAGGAAAAGCCGAAGCCCATTCCGGCGACGGAAGTGGCGCCGGCGCCGACGCCTAAGGAAGAGGTCAAGCCCGAGCCGGTCAAGCAGACCGAGCCGAAGCCGACGCCGGCCAAGCCGGCGCCGACCCCGCCGCAGCAAGACAAGACCGCCGCCATCGATCCGACACCCGAGGTCAAGCCGGACGCGGTCGCCGAGGCCATAGCCAAGGATCCGCCGACCGAAGAGACGCAATTGCCGAGCTCGGCGCCCGCGCCTGAAGCGCGGCCGAAGCCGCAGCCGGCACCGGCTGAAAGCGCCAAGGCGCCTGAACGCAAGGATGCCGACAAGCCGGTCAAGGAAGCGTCGTCGAAACCGAAATCCGACGACAAGCAGTTCAACGCCAACGAGATCTCCGCGCTCCTGGACAAGCAGAAGCCGTCCGGCGGCGGCGCCAAGCGCTCGACCCAGCAGGCCTCGCTCGGCGGCGACAAGGACCAGGGCCAGAAGCTGTCGAAGTCGGAACAGGGCGCCCTGGAAAGCCAGTTGGGCGGTTGCTGGACATTGCCTGTCGGCCTCGAGGGCTCGGAGAATTTCGTCGTGGTCGTGCGCTTCAACCTGGACAATTCCGGCAAGCTCGACGGCCGTCCGTCCGTTGAAAAGTCGAGCGGCAACCGGCAGTTCGATGAAAGCGCGGTTCGCGCGGTTCAGAAATGCGACGTAGCCGGCCTGCAGGTTCCTGCCGGCAAGCAGGACATCTGGAACGACATCCGGGTCACTTTCGATCCAAGGGAGATGCTCGGCCTCTAGGCCTGGCGCCCAACCAATCAAAAGAAGAGAAGCGAGAAGATATGAGATCCTTCCTCAAGCCGCTCCTGACGATTGCAGCCATGGCGCTGGGCATGACGGCCGTGGTCCCCATGCCGGCATGGGCGCTCGTCGAGCTCAACGTCAACAAGGGCAATGTCGAGCCGCTGCCGATCGCCGTAACGGATTTCCAGGGTGGCGACGCGCTTGGCGCGCAGATTTCCCAGATCGTCACGGCCGACCTGAAGCGTTCCGGCCTGTTCGCGCCGATCGACAAGAGCGCCTTCATCGAGAAGATCTCGAACCCGGATGCCGCACCCCGCTTCGACGACTGGAAGGTGATCAACGCGCAGGCGCTGGTCACCGGCAGCGTCAGCAAGGAGGCCGATGGGCGCATCCGTGCTCAGTACCGGCTTTGGGACACTTTTGCCGGACAGCAGATGTCGGGTGAGCAGTTCTTCGCCAACGATGCCAACCAGCGCCGCGTCGCCCACATCATCGCCGACGCCATCTATGAACGGCTGACCGGCGAGAAGGGCTATTTCGACACGCGCGTGGTGTTCATCGACGAATCCGGCGCCAAGAACGCGCGCAAGAAGCGCCTGGCCATCATGGACCAGGATGGCGCCAATGTCCGCTATCTCTCGGACGGTCGCTCGATCGTGCTGACGCCGCGTTTCTCGCCGAACCGGCAGGAAATCACCTACATGTCCTATGAAAGCGGCCAGCCGCGGGTCTATCTGCTGCAGATCGAGACCGGGCAGCGCGAACTGGTCGGCAATTTCCCCGGCATGACGTTTGCGCCGCGCTTCTCGCCGGACGGCCAGAAGGTGATCATGAGCCTGCTGCGCGACGACGGCAATTCCAACATTTTCGCCATGGACCTGCGCAGCCGCTCGACGACGCGGCTGACCAACTCGACCGCCATCGACACCTCACCCTCCTATTCGCCCGACGGCAGCAAGGTGGTGTTCACCTCGGACCGCGGCGGCCGCGCGCAGATCTATGTCATGGGCGCCGACGGCTCGGGCCAGACACGCATATCCTTCGGCGACGGCGTCTATTCCACGCCGGTGTGGTCGCCGCGCGGCGATCTCATCGCCTTCACCAAGCAGACCGGCGGTGAATTCCAGATCGGCGTCATGAAGACCGACGGCTCGGGCGAGCGCATCCTGTCGTCCGGTTTCCAGCAGGAAGGACCGACCTGGGCTCCAAACGGCCGCGTGCTGATGTTCTTCCGCGACTCCAATGGTGGGCCGAAACTGGTTTCGGTCGACCTCACCGGCCGCAACGAGCAGCCGATCCCGACGGCGAACTTCGCGTCGGACCCCGCTTGGTCGCCCTTGCTGGAATAGCGTCGGCCGAATTGCCACACATGCTGAAAAGGGGCCGTTTGGGCGCCTTTTCCATGCCTTCGTCGCGTTTTGGCCGCATTTCCGCCTAGGGTCCGCGCCAACTGTGCCCCGCGATCAAAGGTTGCGGACGGGCGGCCTAAACCAAATTTTAACCGTGTTTCTTGAATGCCGGTTAACCCAAACGTGGTTACTGGGTGATCAACGAAATCACTCGAAATGCGAAGGAGAGGCGGCATGGGCCGTATCGCAGCACTTACCAGAAACCCGGTCATGATCGCGCTGGTGGCGATGCTCGCCATTGCCGGTTGCGCTTCGAAGAAGACGCCCAACAGCGCCGCCGATCTCGGCCTCAACGGTGCCGGTGCGGCAACGCCCGGCTCGGCACAGGACTTCACCGTCAACATTGGCGACCGGATCTTCTTCGATACGGACTCGTCCTCGATCCGCGCCGACGCGCAGACCACGCTCGCCCGCCAGGCGCAGTGGCTGAACCAGTACAAGCAATATGCAATCGTCGTCGAAGGTCACGCCGACGAACGCGGCACGCGCGAATACAATCTGGCGCTCGGCGCCCGCCGCGCTGCCGCCGCCCGCGACTTTCTCGTTTCCAAGGGTGTCGCTTCGAGCCGCCTGAAGACCATTTCCTACGGCAAGGAACGTCCGGTCGCGGTGTGCGACGACATCTCCTGCTGGTCGCAGAATCGCCGCGCCGTCACCACTCTCAGCGGCGCCGGCTCCTGAGCCGGCCGCGCGTCGGGAGACGCGATCGCGCCGACTGGCAAAAATACAACACAGCTTCGCGAAAGGCGGCCTTCGGGCCGCCTTTTTCATATCCGGGTGCCCGAAACAAAATTTGGCCGAAGTCTCGCGTCCTGCTATGAGCCGAGGGCGCTTGGCTGGTCCCATTCTGATTGGAAGGCGCGAACAGACTAACGACACACGGCGAGAGGCACATGCATTTGAGATCGGTTCTGAGCGGCACGCTTGCGGCGCTGCTCCTATCAGGCTTCACCGCCCTGGCAAGCGGTCCGGCGGCAAGCGGCCCAGGGCAGTCAACCGACAGCGGCTTTTCCTTCCATCTGCCGAGCATCGAGTTGCCGAGCCTCTTCGGCGACAAGAAGAAACCCGACAAGGTCCAGTTCGCGCAGCAGTCGAACGGTGCCGGCGCGACCGGGCTCGAAGACCAGCTGCGCCAGATGAACGGCAAGATCGAAGAGCTCAATTTCCAGATCCTGCAGATGCAGGAACAGATGCGCAAGCAGCAGGAAGACAACGAGTTCCGCTTCCAGCAGCTTGAGGGCGGCGCGCAAGGCGGACAGCCTCCGGCGCAGAAGAAATCCGACGCCACCACCGACACCAACACCGACGTGGCGGCGGCTCCGGCAACCCAGGCTCCGGCCGATGCCGGCGCCGCGCCTGGCGGTAATCAGTCCGCCGGCGGCAAGACGGTCGAGGACGTCATCGTGGAGTCGCCCGATGGCGACCCCGGCAAGGTGATTCCCGGCACGGGAGCCCCGGAGAAGACCTTTGGTGCCATCACCGTCGACAAGAACGGCAATGTGATCGATGCCGGCGGCAACACCCAGTCGACCGCCCCGGTGCAAGACACGGCTCCCGCCACCAAGGCCCCGTCCAAGGCCGGCAAGTCCAATGGCACGATCGTCGCGGCGCTGCCTTCCACCAACGACCCGGAAGAGCTCTACCGCAATTCCTATCAGTTCATCCTGTCGGGCGACTACAGCACCGCCGAACAGGGTTTTCGCGATCATATCTCGCGCTTCCCGCGCGATACGAAGGCGGCGGACGCGCATTACTGGCTGGGTGAATCGCTGCTTGGCCAGCAGAAATACCGCGACGCGGCCGAGGTCTTCCTCGCCGCCAGCAAGGACTACCCCAAGGCCAAGAAGGCGCCCGACATGCTGTTGAAGCTCGGCGTGTCGCTGGTCGGCCTCAAGCAGCACGACGTCGCCTGCGCCACCTTCAGCGAAGTCGGCAAGCGCTACCCCGACATCTCCAATGCACTCAAGGAACGCGTCAAGCAGGAGAAGGCCCTGGCTGCGTGCTGATCTTTCCCGGGCATGTCTTGGTCCCACGACCGCGACCGCTTTTGGACGACATGCGTTGATGCTCGACACCGAGCCTGATCTTTCGACCAGGCTTTTTTCGCCTATCGATTTTACCCGCGGCGCCATTGCGGCCGTGTCCGGCGGCAGCGACTCGACCGCCCTGCTTCTCCTTCTCAAACGGCATCTCGCCCGAACCGCATCGTCCGCGAAGCTGCTGGCTGTGACCATCGACCATGGCTTGCGTCAGGGTTCGGCAGCCGAGGCGCAAGCCGTGGCGAGGCTGTGCGCTGAGCGCGGCATTGCCCACCGCACCCTGGTGTGGTCTGGGCGCAAGCCATCGACCGGTCTGCCGGCGGCGGCGCGAGAAGCGCGCTACCATCTGCTGGCCGAGGCGGCGCGCGCGGAAGGCATCCCCCTGATCGTCACCGGTCATACCGCCGACGACCAGGCCGAAACGGTGCTGATGCGGCATGCACGCGACCGCGAGCTTGCCGGGATCGCAGGTCGTGGGCTTGCCGGCATGGCGCCGGCCACCCTCTATGATTGGCGCGAGTGGATCGTTCGCCCGCTTCTGGGGATGCGGCGCTCGGCGCTTCGCGATTTCTTGCGGCATGAACATGTCGGCTGGGCCGATGACCCGACCAATACCGATGAGGCCTTCGAGCGGCCGCGCGTGCGCGCAGCACTTGCCGGGGAAAGTGCCGGGCTTATGGAGAATGCACTGCTGCTCGCCGGCCAGGCCGCCGTCGAGCGCAGGCAGGTCGGCGCAAGCGCCGCCGGCCTGATCCGCCGCTTCGCCAGACAGCCGAGCACGGGCCTCATCCGGCTTGATCCGGCAATGCTGGCCGCGGATGACGACCGGGCGACCCACTATGCGTTGCGCATCCTGCTGGCCACCGCCGGAGGCGTTGCCTTCCTGCCGGACCAGGCGCGCAGCGCCGCGCTGTTGGGCCGGCTGAAGGCCGGATTTCTTTGCGCCACATTGTCGCGGACGGTGGTCGATTTCCGGCGAACCGGTCTGTTCCTGCATCGCGAGGCGCGGAGTTTGCCGCCCGCCGCAACCGCCGTCGATGACACCCTTTGGGATGGCCGCCGCCACATCACATTGAACGACAGGTGCGGCGCATTGTTGATCGCACCGTTGGGTGCGGCAGCAGCGAGACGGCTGGCGATCGATGATGGGGAAACCCCGGCAGGCCTGATGCGCGCAGCATTGGCCGCGGAACCGGCCTTGCGGCAAGCCCTGGAAAACCCTGCTTTGCCGCAGGGCGAACCGGGATCGCCAGCGTTCGCGGCGCGGCCGGTCGTGTCGCCTTTTGCCCGCTTCCTGCCGTCCTTCGATCTGGCGCCGGCGCTGGCCGTCGCCGAACTGATCGGCGCGTCACCGCTTCCCGCTTCGCCATTGGGCGGCCACAGTGCCGATTGACGGTGGTCGAAAGCTTAACCCATACATGCTGTTCTGCTTGGCAAGGGGATACGCTCTCCCTATGTTAGGCCCAAGTTTCCTCTCATGATGCTGTCCGTGCGCGGACGCCAACGGGACAATTGATGAATCCGAACTATCGCAACCTCGCGCTCTGGGCGATCATAGCGGTCCTGCTCATCGCTCTCTTCAATCTGTTCCAGACGCCGCAGACGCGCGGAGCTTCGAGCGATGTGCCTTATTCGCAGTTCCTGCAGGATGTCGCGGCCGGCCGGGTCAAGACGGTGACCATTGCAGGCGCCCGCATCACCGGCACCTACACCGACAATTCCACCGGTTTCCAGACCTATTCGCCCGGCGATCCCCAACTGGTCTCGCGGCTGCAGGACAAGAACGTCACCATCAATGCGCGGCCCGAGACCGACGGTTCCAATTCGCTGTTCAGCTACCTGATCTCCTGGCTGCCGATGATCCTGATCCTTGGCGTCTGGATATTCTTCATGCGCCAGATGCAGTCCGGATCCGGGCGGGCCATGGGTTTTGGCAAGTCGAAGGCCAAGCTTCTGACGGAGGCGCATGGCCGCGTCACCTTCCAGGACGTCGCCGGCGTCGATGAAGCCAAGGAAGATCTGGAAGAGATCGTCGAGTTCCTGCGCGATCCGCAGAAGTTCCAGCGCCTCGGCGGCAAGATTCCGCGCGGCGTGCTTCTGGTCGGTCCTCCCGGCACTGGCAAGACGCTGCTCGCCCGCTCGGTCGCCGGCGAAGCCAACGTGCCGTTCTTCACCATTTCGGGTTCGGACTTCGTCGAGATGTTCGTCGGCGTCGGTGCATCCCGCGTGCGTGACATGTTCGACCAGGCCAAGAAGAACGCGCCCTGCATCATCTTCATCGACGAAATCGACGCGGTCGGGCGCCATCGTGGCGCCGGCCTCGGCGGCGGCAATGACGAGCGCGAGCAGACCCTGAACCAGTTGCTGGTCGAGATGGATGGCTTCGAATCCAACGAAAGCATCATCCTGATCGCCGCCACCAACCGTCCCGACGTGCTCGATCCGGCGCTGCTGCGTCCGGGCCGTTTCGACCGCCAGGTGGTGGTGCCGAACCCCGACATCGTCGGCCGCGAGAAGATCCTCAAGGTGCATGTGCGCAACGTGCCGCTGGCGCCCAATGTCGACCTCAAGGTCGTTGCCCGCGGAACGCCGGGCTTCTCCGGCGCCGACCTGATGAACCTGGTCAACGAATCGGCGCTGATGGCGGCGCGGCGCAACAAGCGCCTCGTCACCATGGCCGAGTTCGAGGACGCCAAGGACAAGATCATGATGGGCGCCGAGCGCCGCTCGTCGGCCATGACCCAGGCCGAGAAGGAGTTGACCGCCTATCACGAAGCCGGTCACGCCATACTGGCGCTCAACGTGCCGTCGGCCGACCCGCTGCACAAGGCCACAATCATTCCGCGTGGCCGCGCGCTCGGCATGGTCATGCAGTTGCCGGAAGGCGACCGCTATTCGATGAGCTACAAATACATGATCTCACGCCTTGCCATCATGATGGGCGGCCGCGTCGCCGAGGAGTTCAAGTTCGGCAAGGAGAACATCACCTCGGGAGCTTCCTCGGACATCGAGCAGGCGACCAAGCTGGCGCGCGCCATGGTCACGCGCTGGGGCTTCTCCGACAAGCTCGGCCATGTCGCCTATGGCGACAACCAGGAGGAAGTGTTCCTGGGCCATTCGGTGGCGCGCACGCAGAACATCTCGGAAGAGACCGCGCAGATCATCGACGCCGAAGTGCGCCGCCTGATCGACGAGGCCTATTCGACGGCGAAGTCCGTGCTGACCAAGAAGAAGAAGGAATGGATCGCGCTGGCGCAGGGGCTGCTCGAATACGAGACGCTGTCTGGCGACGAGATCAAGCAGCTGATCGCCGGCGAGAAGCCCGCGCGCGACCTCGGCGACGACACGCCGCCCAGCCGCGGCTCGGCCGTGCCGAAGTCCGGCGGCCGCCGCAAGAAGGGTCCCGAGCCCGAAGGCGGCATGGAGCCGCAGCCATCGAGCTGAGCCGGGGCCGACAGCAGATCCTCGGGACAAGCCCGAGGATCACGGCCCAACGGCTGCGTGACCGCTTTATCCGCCGTATTCGATTTTTATGATTCAGCTTTCAGCCGCGCATTGCACAGGCTGTAATAACCGCCGCCCTTCTGGATCCAGCGAAGGCCGTTCAACGTACCCGCCTCCTTGTTGCCGTGGTAACCCTGCAGGCAGGTCTTCATCCGCGCCTTCGCGGGCTTTTCGGTCTTGAACTCGGCGGCGAGGGTGGTTGGGAATGTCACGCCTGGCGGCGCTACAGTGGGGGCGACCGCCGCGTCGGTTTCCTTTTTCGGCTGCGGCGCGGTTTTGACGGTATCCCCGCTGACACTCTCCGAAGCGGGCGTCGCGCATTTCTCCTTGCGGAAGGCGGCCCAGTCCATGCCGTTCAGAGTGCCGCCTTCTTTGGCTGTCCGATAGGTCTCGCCGCATTCCTTCATCGTCAGTGCGCTTGCAGGGGCGACGCTCCAAGCAACCGATGCCGTCACAGCCAATACCGCCAACTTCAAATTGGGCATAAGATCCTCCCGGTTGATAACAAGTTAGACGCCCTTTTGTATACTGTTTGTTCCCGATATGTTCAACCGAAATCTTTGGGAGCTAACGATAAGCCCGGCGGTGAGTAGTGTGGGCGAATTGATGCCGACAGCTCCCGCAATAGATGCGAGCAAGGTCGCGGGCGTCGTCGCGAGCAACAAAAAGGCCCGCGAAGCTGATCTATCGCGGGCCCTTGCCTGTCCTTGCCGGACTTTCCGTCTAACTCAATTCGATCTCAACCGGCTCATGCCTCATCGATCCGGGGGAATGCTTAGCTTAGCCCTTCAGCTTGGCATTGCACAGGCTGTAGAAGCCGCCGCCCTTCTGGATCCACTTCAGGCCGCCAAGCGCATTGGCATCCTTGAGGGTATAGTACTGGTCGAGGCAGGTGTGCATGCGGCCCTTTCCGGGGGTCTCGCTGGCATATTTCGGCGAGATCGCGGACGGGAAGGTGACCCCCTTGGGCGCAACCGTCGTCGGCTTCGCCGGCTCCTTGGTGTAGTTTGCTTCGCTCGGAGCAGGCACGCTGTCGTCATCGGCAGCGGCGGCGCCGCATTCGGCCTTGCGGAAGTCGTTCCACTTCTGGCCCTTCAGCGTGTTCGCCGTCTTCGCGGCCTGGTACTTTGCGCTGCATTCGGCCATGGTGAGGCCCTTGCCGTCGGCGGGAGCCGCGGCTGCCTTGGTGGTTGCCGGCTTGGTGGCGTCGGCGGCGGCGGATGCGCCGGCGGCACATTCGGTCTTGCGGAAGTCGTTCCACTTCATGCCGTTCAGCGTGCCGGCGGCCTTCGCCGCCTGGTACTTGGCGCTGCATTCCTTCGCCGTCAGGCCTTTCGCGGCACCCGCGTCGGCGGCTGCTGCCTTGGCCGCCTTGGCCGGCTTGGTTTCGGCTGCCTTCTTCGTGTCGGCAGGCTTGGTATCCGTGGTGGCGGCGGCATCGGTGCCGCATTGCGCCTTGCGGAACTGGTTCCAGGTCTGTCCAGCCAGTGTCCCCGCATCCTTGGCGGCGTTATACTTCGTGCTGCACTCGGCCATCGTCAGTGCGTTGGCTGGCGCGGCCAGGAACAACGTCACGACGGCGAGACCGGTCAAAGTGGCAAGTCGGTGGATGAGCATGGCGTTTCTCCGTTGCAGCAGCCCATTATACGTCCCAGCGAATCAATAACGCTCAACGGTCGGTTGCGCCAGATGCTAAGTGGCGTATATATCGCCCAAAGCTTGCTCCTCCCGACAAGGTGATGAAATCATTGTTCCTTGCCGGGTCAAAAACAAGATTTTCCGCGTGCAGCTGCCGCCTATAGCTCGCAGAACTGGTACATTGCAGCGCCGCGGCGCCATCATGTTGGACTGCCGCCTTGTCGTGTGCAGCGCACAACAATGATTTTCTAAGGATTGGTAACATATAATCACACAATGTGATCATGGCTCGCCGGTCAATTATGGCATTAAAATGCCGGCAAAGAACCGTCAGGGAATAGAACTCGCATGGCAGGGAATTACTTCGGCACGGACGGCATTCGCGGGCGCGCCAACAAGTTTCCGATGACCGCGGAAATCGCCATGCGGGTCGGCATGGCCGCCGGCCTTTCGTTCCAGCGCGGCAGCCACCGCCATCGCGTCGTCCTTGGCAAGGACACCAGGCTTTCCGGCTACATGATCGAGAATGCGATGGTGGCGGGTCTCTGCGCCGCCGGGATGGACGTGTTCCTGCTCGGCCCGATCCCGACCCCGGCCGTCGCCATGCTGGTGCGTTCACTGCGCGCCGATATCGGCGTCATGATCTCGGCTTCGCACAATCCCTATTACGACAACGGCATCAAGCTGTTCGGGCCGGATGGCTACAAGCTTTCGGACGAGATCGAAGAGCGCATCGAGGGCATGCTCGACAAGGATATCGAACTGACACTCGCCGATTCCGACGGGCTTGGCCGCGCCAAGCGTGTCGACGGCGTGCATGACCGCTATATCGAGTTCGCCAAGCGTACATTGCCGCGCTCAATGTCGCTTTCGGGCCTCAGGATCGTCGTCGATTGCGCCAATGGCGCTGCCTACAAGGTGGCGCCCGAGGCGCTGTGGGAACTCGGCGCCGAGGTGGTGGCCATCAATGTCGAGCCCAACGGCTTCAACATCAACAAGGAATGCGGCTCGACGCATCCGGCCGGCCTGCAGAAGAAAGTGCATGAAGTGCGCGCCGATATCGGCATCGCGCTCGATGGCGATGCGGACCGCGTCGTCATCGTCGACGAGAATGGCGCGATCGTCGACGGCGACCAGATCATGGCGATGATCGCCGAGTCCTGGCACCAGAGCGGACGGCTTGCCGGCGGCGGCGTGGTTTCGACGGTCATGTCCAATCTCGGCCTCGAACGCTTTCTCGGCGACATGAAACTGCAATTGCACCGCACCAAGGTCGGCGACCGCTATGTCGTGGAGCATATGCGCGCGCATGGGCTCAATGTCGGCGGCGAACAGTCCGGTCACATCGTGCTGTCGGATTTCTCGACCACCGGCGACGGCTTGGTGTCGGCGCTGCAGGTGCTGGCCTGCATCAAGCGCCAGGGACGCCCGGTCAGCGAACTGTCGAAGAAATTCGAGCCGGTGCCGCAACTGTTGAAGAATGTCCGTATCGCCGGCGGCAAGCCGCTCGAGGAAGCTCCGGTCAAGGCCGCGATCGAGGATGCGCGCAACCGTCTTGGCAAGGCCGGGCGTCTGGTCATCCGTCCGTCCGGCACCGAGCCGCTGATCCGTGTCATGGCCGAAGGCGACGATCCGCAACTGGTCGAGGCCGTCGTCAACGACATTGTCGAGGTCATTTCGGATACCCGCAGCGCAGCCTGATTTCTGGCGCGCCCTCGGCGTGTTTCACCGTTTCACGGAATTGCTCCAGAGCGCCGCGTCGCTGCTCCTGTTGCACTCAGGCCCGCCATTTCGGCGGGCTTTTTTATTGGCGGGAGACCGGCCCCGTACTGTCGAGATCATGCGCGGATTCCTCGAATTTTAGAGATTCGTGGTTAATCGACAGGGTTAAACGCCTTTTAACTTTTCCAATTCATTATCCACGCCTGAAAGCCAATCTCGTTCGGGCGCGATCGCGTTTCCGAGGGTTCCTAGGGGTGACAAGCATGTTCAATACAGCAAGAAAGGCCCTGTTCGCGTTGCTGTTCGCGGGCCTGGCCTGGCCGGTGTTCGCAGCCGACCTGCCTGAGCCGCAGGTCGAAGAGGCACCGCCGCCGGTCTACGAACAGCCGGCCGACGTCGGTGGCTGGTATATCCGTGGCGATATCGACTATCACAAGTCCGATGTGCGCGGCATTGACTACATGACCTACGGCATCGATCCCTGTAATTGTACGGTCATACCGGGCGGCAAGAGTTTCGACTACGGCAAGCTCAAGGGCGGCTTCTCGCTCGGCGGCGGCGTCGGCTACAAAATCAACGATCACCTGCGTACGGACGTGACCGCCGACTACTGGTTCAAGTCGAACTTCAACGGCGGCACCTCGGATCTCGTCTCGACGTCGACCGAAGTGTCGAAGATGAGCGCCCTGCTGCTGCTGGCCAATGCCTATGTCGATATCGGCACCTGGCACGGCATCACGCCTTATGTCGGCGCCGGTATCGGCGGCGCGCGCGTCAAGTGGGATACCGTCTACGACCCGAACACCACCGAGACCAACCCTGGAGCATCCAATTGGCGCTTCGCTTACGCTCTGATGGCCGGTGCCTCCTACTGCCTGACCGACAAGATCATTCTCGATGCCGGCTATCGTTTCTCCCATATTCAGGGCGGCCGCATGTTCGAATGGGATGCCAGCAGCGCCGGCCCGGGTTTCGACCGCGGCATCAACACCCACGAGGTGCGCGGCGGCCTGCGCTATCAGTTCGGTGGCAACAATGGGTGCGCGGCACCGGTGGTGGCCTACCAGCCCGAACCTGAGCCGGTCTACACCAAGTAAGAAATCCACTGCTTCCAGTATACGCGAACCGCCCGGCTTGACCGGGCGGTTTTCGTTTGAGCCAATGAAGCGCCCGGACAGGGAGGACAGTTTGGAGCGCCATGTATTAGCTGAAATGAATTCGCTAACGCTCTGTTAGCCTTAACCGTGACTTAACCACTATGGTTAACAATGCTCCCTGAAACGATGGCTGCCGTGTTGATCGCAGGTGTCGTCAAATCCGGGAGTCGGGACTATGACACTCACATCGCGTATCGTACTGGCGCTTGCCGGACTCGGTCTCTTGCCGCTGACGCCGGCAATCGCTGCCGACTACGACCCGCCGATCTACACCGATCAGGCGCCCGACTATGTGCCGGTCGAGGTCGGCTCCGGCTGGTATCTGCGCGGTGACGTCTCCTATCTGGTGCAGAAGAGCTTCAAGAACGATGATTTCGCCTTCACGCCGGCGAGCTTCGACGAAAAGGAAGATCCGATCTTTGCCAGCATCGGCTTTGGCTACCACTTCAACGACTTTCTGCGCGCCGATCTCAATCTCGGCTATCTCCCCGGCAACAAAATCGGCATTGGCTACGACGATTCACTGAGCATCGTGCCACCGGCAACCTCCACTGTCGCATCGGCGGACCTGAAGAATTACGCCTACTCGCTCATGCTCAACGGCTATGTCGACCTTGGCACTTATGTCGGGATCACCCCTTATCTGGGCGGTGGCGTCGGTATCGTGCAGAGCACGCGCAAGCTCTCGGCCAGCTATTTCACCAACAATGGCGATCCCACCGACGATTTCGTCCAGACGGACGACAAGACGAAGTACTCCTTGGCCTATACGCTGAATGCGGGCCTTGCCTACCAGGTTTCAAAAAACGTTTCGGTCGACCTCGGCTATCAGTATTTCTCCGCCCCGGATGCCGAATATGTTACGGCCGCAAGTCTGACCTCCTTCCCGGTCCACAAGGGCATCAGCAATCACCAGATCAAGCTCGGGCTGCGCTACGATCTCTGGTAGGCCAGGAACCCGGCGAGACTTTAGCGGCGGATCCCAGCGGTCCGCCGTTCGCGCTTGAGATCACGCGATCCTGACCGCGGATCGCCGGTGTCCCGGCAGCGACAAAAACTTTCCTCTTGACGCCCGAGGCCTGAACGCATATCGCCGTCCGTGGGCCACCCCTCCCCAACGAGGGGCCACTATCTGGAAGGATAGACCACGATGACCACACATACGAAGCCCGGACTCCGTCCGGCAAACCCCAATTTCTCCTCAGGTCCCTGCGCAAAACGCCCCGGCTGGTCGGTCGAGGCGCTCAAGAATGCCGCGCTCGGCCGTTCCCATCGCGCCAAGATCGGCAAGATCAAGCTCGAACAGGCGATCGCGTTGACGCGCGAAATCCTCCAGGTTCCAGCCGACTACCGCATCGGCATCGTGCCGGCGTCGGATACGGGCGCCGTCGAGATGGCGCTGTGGTCGCTGCTCGGCGAGCGCGGCGTCGACATGGTCGCCTGGGAAAGCTTCGGCTCCGGGTGGGTCACCGACGTGGTCAAGCAGCTGAAGCTGCCCGACGTGCGCAAGCTCGAGGCCGGCTATGGCGAATTGCCGGATCTGGCCAAGATCGATTTCGACCGCGACGTTGTCTTCACCTGGAACGGCACCACGTCGGGCGTGCGCGTGCCGAATGGTGACTTCATCCCGGCGGATCGCAAGGGCCTGACCATCTGCGACGCCACTTCGGCGGCTTTCGCGCAAAGGCTCGATTTCGAAAAGCTCGATGTCGTCACTTTCTCCTGGCAGAAAGTACTGGGCGGCGAGGGCGCGCATGGCATCCTGATCCTGTCGCCTCGCGCGGCCGCGCGGCTGGAGAGCTACAAGCCTGCATGGCCGCTGCCGAAAATCTTTCGCCTGACCTCCGGCGGCAAGCTGATCGAGGGCATTTTCAAGGGCGAGACCATCAACACGCCGTCGATGCTGTGCGTCGAGGACTATCTCGACGCGCTGCACTGGGCGAAGTCGATCGGTGGCCTCGATGCGCTGGTCGCCAGGGCGGATGCCAATGCCGCCGTGCTCGACGGATTCGTCGACAAGTCCTTGTGGCTCGGCCATCTCGCCGTCCAGCCGACGACGCGGTCGAACACCTCGGTCTGCTTGTCTTTCACCGATGCCGATGTGGCGGCGCTCGACGCCGACGGTCAGGCGGCTTTCGCCAAGGGGCTGGTCTCGGCGCTCGACAAGGAAGGTGTCGCCCACGACATCGGCTCCTATCGCGACGCGCCGCCCGGCCTGCGTATCTGGTGCGGTGCGACGGTCGAGACATCGGATCTCGAGGCGCTGCTGCCCTGGCTCGATTGGGCCTTCGCCGCGCAGAAGGCGTCGCTGAAAGCGGCGGCCTGAGACTTTCCGCGGCGGCCCGCGGGCCGCCCATTCCCGGATCAATCCCATTTCAAGGAGGCCGCCATGGCGCCCCGCGTTCTCGTCTCTGACAAACTCTCTCCCACCGCCGTGCAGATCTTCAAGGATCGCGGCGTCGAGGTCGACTATCTGCCCGACCTCGGCAAGGACAAGGAAAAGCTGCTCGAAGTGATCGGCCAGTATGACGGCCTCGCCATCCGCTCGGCGACCAAGGTCACCGAAAAGCTGATCAACGCCGCCACCAGGCTCAAGGTCATCGGCCGCGCCGGCATAGGCGTCGACAATGTCGATATCCCGGCGGCGAGCCGCAAGGGTATCATCGTGATGAACACGCCCTTCGGCAATTCGATCACGACAGCCGAGCATGCCGTGGCGATGATCTTCGCGCTGGCGCGCCAGATCCCGGAAGCCAACGCCTCGACCCATGCCGGGAAGTGGGAGAAGAACCGCTTCATGGGTGTCGAGATCACCGGCAAGACGCTGGGCGTCATCGGCTGCGGCAATATCGGCTCGATCGTCGCCACGCGCGGCGTCGGCCTGAAGATGCATGTCATCGCCTTCGACCCGTTCCTGTCGGACAAGCGTGCCGAGGAACTCGGCGTCGACAAGGTCGAGCTCGATGAGCTGTTCGCGCGCGCGGACTTCATCACGCTGCACACGCCACTGACCGACAAGACGCGCAACATCATCGACGCCGGCGCAATCGCCAAGATGAAGAATGGCGTGCGCATCATCAATTGCGCGCGCGGCGGGCTGATCGTCGAGGCCGATCTGATCGCGGCGTTGAAGAGCGGCAAGGTGGCGGGCGCCGGCATCGACGTGTTCGAGGTGGAACCGGCCGAGCAGAACGCCCTGTTCGGCCTGGAAAACGTGGTGGCGACGCCGCATCTCGGCGCCTCGACGGCGGAAGCGCAGGAGAATGTCGCGCTGCAGGTCGCCGAGCAGATGTCGGACTATCTGATCAAGGGCGCCGTCTCCAACGCCATCAACATGCCGTCGATCACGGCGGAAGAAGCGCCGCGGCTCAAACCCTTCGTCAAACTCGCCGAAGTGCTCGGCGCCTTTGTCGGCCAGGTCACCGAGGATCCGATCACGGAGGTCGAGATCCTGTTCGACGGCTCAACCGCGACGATGAACACACGCGCGCTGATCAGCGCCGCGCTTGCCGGGCTCATCCGGCCGCAGGTCTCCGACGTCAACATGGTTTCGGCCCCGATCATGGTCAAGGAGCGCGGCATCATCGTCGCCGAGGTCAAGCGCGACAAGTCGGGGGTGTTCGACGGCTACATCAAGCTGACGGTCAAGACCGAGCACAGGACGCGCTCGATCGCCGGCACCTGCTTCTCGGACGGCAAGCCGCGCTTCATCCAGATCAAGGGCATCAACCTCGACGCCGAGGTCGGCCAGCACATGCTCTACACCACCAACGCCGATGCGCCCGGCATCATCGGCCTGCTGGGCACGGTGTGCGGCGAGAATGGTGTGAACATCGCCAACTTCCAGCTTGGCCGCAACCGGCCGGGCGGCGACGCCATCGCGCTGCTCTATCTCGACGCGCCGTTCCCGGAAAAGGTGCTGGAGCAGGTGCGGGCGCACAAGTCGATCGACTCGGCCAAGCGGCTCCAGTTCGACGTCGGCGGGATCTGATCCCGCTTTCGGCAGCGTTGGAAGGCGCGGCCTCTGTCGCGCCTTCTTGCTGGTCAGCGCGCCCTGGCCGGCCGGGCGGTCGCGCTCTTGCGCCCGCTATGTTCGGCAAGCCCGATGCCGCCCAGCACGAGCACAAGCGCCAGGGCCTGATAGAGCTGGAACGTCTCGCCGACGATCAACACCGAAAGCAGCGTGCCGAAGATCGGCACCAGGTTGATGAACAGGCCGGCGCGGTTGGCGCCGATCAGTTCGTTGCCCCTGATGTAGGCTATCTGCGAGACGACCGAGGCGCCGATCGCGGTGTAGACGATGACCGTCCAGCCGCGTGCGTCGGGCACGATGGCCTTGCCGGCGGCGACCTCCCACAGCACGAAGGGCAGCGAGGTGATGAGCGCGGCGATCGACATGGCCAGCATCAGGCTCTGCCAGCGCAGCGCTGGCTTCAGCCGCAGCCCGACCGAATAGCCGCTGTAAAGGACGACCGCCACCAGCATGATGGCGTCGCCGAAATTGAGCTCCAGCGTCAGCAGCCGGCGGGGATCGCCGTGGCAGGCAGTCAGGATCACGCCGGCAATGGTCAGCACGACGCCGACGATCTGCGCCCAGTTCACCCGCAGCCGGAAGAAGACGAAATTGGCCGTCATGATCAGGATCGGCATCGCCGCCTGTTCGATCGAGACGTTGATCGCCGTGGTGTAGTTGAGCGCCGTGTAGAAGATCACGTTGAACAGCGTGAAGCCGCTGGCGCCGAGTGCGGCCAGAATCAGCCAGTGCCGGCGCGCCACGGGCCAGTCCTCCTGGATCGTGCGCCAGCCGATCGGCAGCAGGATCGCCACCGCCAGCACCCAGCGCAGGAAGACCAGCATCATCGGCGAGACGTGATCGACCGCCAGCTTGCCGGCCACCGAATTGCCGCCCCACAGCAAGGTGGTGAGCAGCAGGAATAAGTAGGCGCTTCGATGCATCGCAAGATTCCGGCCGCGACGGATGCGTTGCGGTGTTTGCCGGCCTAGTGCCCCTCTTAGCCCAAGTAAATGATGTCAAAGCCGAAAATTGTTGTGCCTCAGGGCATTTTCGGCGGCAAAGAAAGGTCGCGCTCGCGAGGTCTTGACGCTATAGAGGCCTGTCGTTTCGAACCATATCCAAGCCGCTCGGCGGCGTCTCAAGGGAAAAGAAACATGGCCAATGTGGTGGTCGTCGGCTCGCAGTGGGGCGACGAAGGCAAGGGCAAGATCGTCGACTGGCTGTCGGAGCGCGCCGATGTCGTGGTGCGTTTCCAGGGCGGCCACAATGCCGGCCATACGCTGGTCGTCGACGGCAAGGTCTACAAGCTGTCGCTGTTGCCGTCCGGCGTCGTGCGGCAGGGCAAGCTGTCCATCATCGGCAATGGCGTGGTCTTCGATCCGCATGCTTTCGTGGCCGAAGCGGCAAAGCTTAAGGCGCAGGGCGTCGAAGTGACGCCGGATCGCCTGAAAATAGCCGAAAACACAGCGCTTATCCTGTCGCTGCACCGGGAGCTGGACGGATTCCGCGAGGACGCCGCGTCAAATTCCGGGACGAAAATTGGCACGACCCGTCGGGGCATCGGTCCGGCCTATGAGGACAAGGTGGGTCGGCGCGCGGTGCGGGTGATGGATCTGGCGGATTTGGAAACGCTGCCCCTGAAGGTCGACAGGCTGCTGACGCATCACAATGCGTTGCGCCGCGGGCTTGGCCATGGCGAAGTCACGCATGACGCGATCATGGCCGAGTTGACCTCGGTCGCGGACGAGATCCTGCCCTATATGGACCGTGTCTGGAAGATCCTCGACGACAAGCGCCGCGCCGGCGAGCGCATCCTGTTCGAGGGCGCGCAAGGCACGCTGCTGGACATCGACCACGGCACCTATCCGTTCGTCACCTCGTCCAACACGGTGGCCGGGCAGGCCGCCGCCGGGTCGGGCGTCGGTCCGGGCGCCATCGGCTATGTGCTCGGCATCACCAAGGCCTACACGACGCGCGTCGGCGAAGGTCCGTTCCCGACCGAACAGAAGAACGAGATCGGCGAATTCCTCGGCACGCGCGGCCATGAATTCGGCGTCGTCACCGGGCGCAAGCGACGCTGCGGCTGGTTCGACGCGGTGCTGGTGCGCCAGGCCGTCGCCGTCAACGGCATCAAGGGCATCGCGCTGACCAAGCTCGACGTGCTCGATGGGCTGGACCAGATCAAGGTCTGCACCGGATATCGCCTCGACGGCGAGATGATCGACTATTTGCCGGCAAGCCAGGGAGCACAGGCCCGTGTCGAACCGGTCTATGAGACGCTGGAAGGGTGGAAAGGCACCACCGCCGGTGCGCGCAGCTGGAACGATCTTCCGGCCCAGGCCGTCAAATATGTCCGATACATAGAGGAGTTGATCGGCGCGCCCGTGGCACTCCTCTCCACGAGCCCGGAACGGGACGACACAATACTTGTGACCGATCCGTTTCAAGACTAGTTTCTCAAGCCTTTCCGGGCATCGCGGCTGATTTGCGGGGGCCGGCGCGGAAGCAAAATACAGGTCGACCGAAGCATGGTAGATTTCGTTGCTATTCTGAAAAACGCGTTCGAAAAGCACGGCGACGAGACGCCGGAAAAGCGTACGCGCATCTATAACAGCGTTCGTACCATGCTTGCCAAGAAGCTTGCGGAGTATTCGCCGCCGATGGCCGCGGAAGCCATCGATACCCAGAAGCGCTTGCTGGAAGACGCTATCGCAAGTGCCGAGCGAACTTATGCCAAGAAGGTACCGGATGCCGATCCGCTCGCCGAGCTGGAACACATCTTTTCCTCCATCGACCGCAACAAGAACCAGCCGAGCCACACGCGCCAGCCTGTGAAGGCGGAGTCGGGATGGCCGGCGCCGCCTGCCGCCAAGCCCGAGCCGTCCCGTCCCGTGCCGCCGCCCGTCGCCAAGCCGGAACCTTACCGGCCTGCGCCGCCGCCTGCGGCCAAGACCGAGTCAAGCTGGCAGAAGCCCACGCCGGTGCAACCGGCGGCCTCCGACCTCGCCGATCCTGCCTTGCCGGGCATGGACACGGATCAAGAGGATGACCGCGGCGATGTCTTCCCGAACGACGAGGAGCCGGCGGCCTCCGACACTTTCCGCCTGCGCCCGGCCGAGCGCAAGCGCAGCTATGGCGGGCTGATCGCCGCCGTCGTCGCCTTGCTGGTCGTTGCCGGTGGCGGCTATGGGATCTGGCTCAACAAGGACGCCTTCGGCAAGCTGCTGGGCCTGGACGGCAGCAAGGTCGTCGCCAAGACCGAACCAGTGAAACCTGCGCCGGCCAAGCCGGCGAACGATGCCCCGGCGGCGCCTGCGCCCGCGGCGGGTGCCGAGGGGACGAAATTCACGCAGCGGCTGACGCCCGAAGGCGGCGAGACCGACCCCGGCCCGGCCGGTGGCCAAACCGGCATAGGCGAGGGTGAATCCGTCGCAGCGCTGACGACACCGCCATCGGCGACGAATGCGCCGGCGAATCCGGCTCCGGCCGCGCCCGCGGCACCGCCAGCCGCGGCGGCGCCTGCTGCCGCTACACCCGCGGCGGGGGCAGCGCCGGCCGCAACCCCGCCCGTCAAT